>JAIBFA010000109.1 GCA_019459325.1 Thiobacillus sp. | reverse complement strand
GTCCGGCGCCTTGATGGTGATGTCCTTGCTGTCGGACGGGCTGGACACGCCCAGGCCTTTCATCGCGTCACCGACGCTTTTGGCCTCGAATGCCGACTTGTTCCAGGCGGCCATCGCCTGGGTGGGCTTCAGCAGGCCGGCAGCCACGGCCACGGCCACGGCGCCTGCGCCTGCGGCGCCTTTCAGTACGTTTCTACGAAGTGCGTTCATGGGCAAATCTCCTGTTTTGGTTGCAAATATTCCAATCGTTACCGGGATGTCCAAGGCCTAATATCCCTACTACTCGACGACTTTCAAGGCTAACCCCATGACTAAATGCATGGCCTCGCAACTTAGGGGCGGGATCAATGCAATAGTTTCATGGCACGTCGGGGTATTTTCAGACCAAGTCAACGTGTATCCAGCAAGGCGACACCTTACGCAGTACTGGATTGGCGAGCGGTTCCGCGTCAGTTGTAGCGTCTCTGCGTAGCGGGGCGCGGTTGGGCATTGGTGTCCTTGTGGCGGAAATTGATACGTCCTTTGGTGAGGTCGTAGGGCGACATTTCGATGGTGACCTTGTCACCGGCCAGGATACGAATGCGGTGCTTGCGCATTTTTCCAGAAGCGTAGGCGGTGATCTCGAAGCCGTTGTCCAGAGTGACGCGGAAGCGGGTTTGCGGCAGCACTTCGCTGACGACGCCTTCCATTTCTACGAGTTCTTCTTTCGACATGGTTTGATTCTCATGGTGGGCCGCTGGCGCGACGATGCCGTAGCCAGCGTGGGTGGATAGGCGAAAGATCGCAGTGGGGCTGCGGCAACCGCGCCCGGGTTGCGCGCGGATGGATGCCAATGAGGAAAGCCGACGGTGTGCCCGCGAAGGGCTGGAGGACTGACCAAAAGACCAATTCGTCGGCCCAGTATGAAGGGCATGGCCTGCCTTGGCAAGGAAGGCCGCCTCAGCCCACGGCAGGACTGGGCTGAGGCCGGTTGCGCGGCCTGCCTGGATCGTTCAAGCCGCCGCCAAGGGTCGGATGGGCATCACGTCCCCTGCGGATCAACCAGGTGCGCTTCGCCCGGGGCGGACTCGATATGCAGGGTGCGGGTCGGGAAGGCAATCTCCGCGCCGCGGGCCTGGATGATGGCCGCCGTTTTCAGCAGCACATCCTGCTTGACTTCATGGTACTGCACCCATTCGACCGTTTTGGTGAAGGTGTAGATGAAGAAGTCCAGCGACGAGGCGGCAAACTGGTTGAAGTTGACGATCAGGGTGGCGCCGGTATCGATCTCGGGGTGAGCCTGCAGCATGGCCTTCACGTCGGCGACGATGGCGGTCATTTTATCGAGATCGGCATAGCGGATGCCGATGGTTTCCTTGATCCGCCGGTTGGTCATGCGCGAGGGGTTTTCCACCACGATGGTGGTGAACAGGGCATTCGGCACATAGATCGGATTCTTGTTGAAAGCACGCACGCGCGTATGGCGCCAGCCGATGTGCTCCACCGTGCCTTCAATCTGCTTTTCCGGCGAACGGATCCATTCGCCCACCGCAAACGGCCGGTCCAGATAGATGGTCAGGCCGCCGAAGAAGTTGGCCAGCATGTCCTTGGCGGCAAAGCCCACTGCAATGCCGCCGATGCCGCCGAAGGCCAGCACGCCGGACACGCTGAATCCGAGGGTTTGCAGGACGACCAGGGCCGCGACGATGATGACCGAGAAGCGGCCCAGCTTGGAAATTGCATCGACCGTGGTGCGATCCACCGCGTCCCCCGTCGCCACACTGCGGGCGAGATAGGTGCGGGAGGTCTGACCGATCAGCCGCAGCAGGAACCAGGCCAGCGCGGCAATGATGAGGGTGTCGCGAGTGGGAACGACGAAACCGAACAGGGGGGCGCCGCTGTGCTCGTGCACGATCTGAAAGGCGAAGGCCACGCCCGTCACCCAGACAATGAGGGTCAGTGGCTTGCGGACGGCCTTGATCAGGGCATCGTCCCAAACGGCCGCGGTGCGTGCAGCAAGCTTTTCGATACGACGCAGCAGGTAGTAGACGCTGAGGTTGACGACGACAACGACGACGACGACCGCGAGCACCTGGGGAAGCCAGGATGCGGCCAGGAAGGAGAGACTGAGTTGTTGTGCCAGATCATTCATGAGTAGGGTTGTGCTGCCGGGTTGGTTAGCAGGGCGTCTGGGGGATTTTAAAGCTTCGCTTGTTTCCTATACTGATGGCTGACATGCCAAAAGGAGATGCGCCATGAATCAGCGACTTGCAGTGCCATTATTGTTGTGTGTAGCCTTGGTGGGGGGGTGTGCCGACATGGGCAGCCTGGGTGGAACGAAATATGGAGAAACGGGCAGCACGGCCACGAGCCAGTCGGAGCGCGACGGCACCATCGCGCAGTTGGAAAATATCGAGGTGGATGACAAGTACAAGTTGGGGGTAGGGACAGCCGTTGGCGCGGTGGCAGGCGGACTGCTTGGTGCCGGGGTGGGCGACAGTACCACCGCCACGGTGGCAGGTGCGGTATTGGGCGGGGTGGCTGGCACCTATGCCGAGAGCAAAATCGCCAAAAGGGATGCGCAGCGGATCACCGTCAACATGGTGACCGGTGGCCGCGTAACGATTACGCAGCCGCGGGATGACCGCCTGCGGGAAGGCATGCGCGTACGGGTTGAAGGCAGCGGCGAGAACGCCCGCGTGGTGCCGCGCTAAAAATAGCGGGGCGGAGGAAGGCTGTTTGCGCCAACCGCCGCCGCGTCGGCGGACCCCCTCCGCCGCCCGCATCGTGCCAGCCGCTGGCGTCGACGCCGGCGGTCGTCAGACGGCTGCGGCACCGCTAAAACATTGCTGATTTTGTGGGATTTTCTGCCATTTATACCAGCCGGCACAGGACAGTTTGACGGTATGCGGGCCGGTGCCCGACGCGTAGGATGCCGCCACCGCGTTATCCCGTCCAAGCCTTCATGGCCCGTGCAGCTGCCCCCCTCACCGATAGCCATATCCGCCAGACCCAACCGGGCGACAAGCCGGTCAAACTGGCAGACGGTGGCGGCATGTATCTGCTGGTGCGGCCGGACGGTTCACGCTACTGGCGACTGGATTACCGCTTTGGCGGCAAGCGCAAAACCCTGGCGTTGGGGGTCTATCCGGACATCTCGCTCGGCGAGGCGAGAAAGCAGCGCCGCCTCGCCAAGGCTTTGCTGGCTGAGGGGCGCGACCCCGGCGCGGTGAAGAAGACGGACAGGTCGATCCACAAACCGCCCGCCGCCGGGGATGAACAGGCCCATGCCCTGGCCATCATCGGTGAAGGCATATGGGACTGGGAACTCTCGAGTGGGCGGGTGCGACATAACGCGCAGTGGGCACGGCTGATGGGACTGAACCCGCGGCAGCATCAGCACGCCTGGCAAAAGGCCCTCGCCCGCGTACACGGCCCGGAGCGGGAAACGGTGATGGCGGCCATCCAGGGCTGTCTGGGCGGGCAGCCAGCTTTCGATTGCGAACACCGCATCCGTCACATGGATGGCAGCCTGATCTGGGTGCAAAACCGCGGCAAAGTGGTGGAGCGCGACGAAAGCGGCAAGCCTGTGCGCATGGTGGGCAGCCTGCGCGAAGTGACCGAACAGAAGCGCGAGGCGCTGGTCATGCAGCGGCGCAATCTGCTGCTGCAAACGATCGCGGCGGTCAACCAGATGCTGATGGCGGATCTGTCCGAGCAGGAACTGATGGAGCGCATCTGCCAGGAAATGATCAGGGGCGACCTGTTTCGCATGGCCTGGATCGGCCTGCTGGATGAAGACGGCCTGACGGTGCGTCCGGTGGCCGAGGCCGGATTTGCCCAGGACTATCTCAGCCAGGTGGATATCCGTTGCGACGACTCGCCGCAAGGACGGGGGCCGACAGGTACCGCCATCCGCATGGGCACCACCGTGGTCAACAACGATACCGAAGTCAACCAGCGGTTCGCGCCGTGGCGGGAGCGCGCACGCGCGCAGGGCTACCGTTCGTCGGCTGCCACACCGTTGCGGGTGAATGGGCGGGTGGTCGGCGCGCTCAATGTCTACAGTCACGAACCGCACACGTTCGGGCTGGAGAAAGTGATGCTGCTGGAAAAACTGGCCACTGATCTTGGCGTGGCCATGGGCCATCGCGCGTCGCTGGCGGCCCTGCGCGAGAGCGAGGAGCGCTTCCGCCTGCTGCTGGATTCCTCCCCCGAGGCGATCTTTGGGGTCGACACCCAGGGACTCTGCACCTTCGTGAATCCGGCCTGCCTCAACATGCTGGGTTACACGCAGGAAGAGATGCTCGGCAAGAGCGTGCATCCGCTCATTCATCACACCTATCCGGACGGCCGTCCGTACCCCAAGCAAGACTGTCATCTTCACCACTCCACCCTGCAGGGCAAATCCACGCACGTCGACAGCGAGGTGCACTGGCGCAAGGATGGCAGCAGCTTCCCGGTGGAGTACTGGTCCCACCCCATGTACCACAATGGCGAACTGGTGGGCGCGGTCGTCAATTTCGTGGACATCACCGACCGCAGGCGAGCCGAAGAGGCCCTGCGCGAGAGCGAAGCGCGCTTCCGTGCCATGGCGGAACACTCCGCCGACTGGATCTGGTCGATCGACGTGCAGGGGCGGCATACCTACAGCAATCAGCGGGGCCTCGCCAATCTGGGCTATAGCGCAGAGGAATTCCTGGTGATGGATTCCGACAGCCTGGTACATCCGGATGACTTGCCCTTGCTTCACGAGACATTTGTAAGAGCGGTGTCAGCCCAACAAGGCTGGCAAAACATCGTGTTGCGCTGGCGCCATCGCGATGGCAGTTATCGCACCTTCGAATCCAATGCTTCGGCGCTGTTCAGCGAAACCGGGGAACTGATCGGATTTCAGGGGGTGGACCGCGACATCACCGAGCGCAAACAGGCCGAGGCGCGCATCGAGTTCCTGGCCCACCACGATGCGCTTACCGGCCTGCCCAACCGCGTGCTGCTGCGCGACCGTTTCAAACATGCCCTCGCCATGGCCGAGCGTTCCCGGTCGCGGGTGGCCATGCTGTTCCTCGACCTCGACAATTTCAAGGTGGTGAACGATACGCTGGGGCACATGGCCGGCGACCGGCTGCTGCTGGAGGTCGTCACGCGTCTGTCCCAGTGCATGCGCGAGAGCGACACCATCAGCCGGCAGGGCGGTGACGAATTCATCCTGCTGCTGAATGACATCCCCGACCTGGAAACCGTAGAGCGCATCGCCAGCAAGATCCTCGTGCATCTGGCCGAGCCGGCGGAGATCAATGGCCATGTGCTGAATACCTCCGGCAGCATCGGCATCGCAATTTATCCCGAGGATGGCAAGGACTTCGACAGCCTGCTGCAAAAGGCCGATACGGCGATGTACAACGCCAAGGACGCCGGCCGAAATATCTATCGCTTCTTCGACGACAGGATGAACCAGCAGGCACACGAGCACCTGCTGCTGCAGAACCGTCTGAACCAGGCGCTATTCCGGGCCGAGTTTTACCTGCACTATCAACCGCAGATGGAGATCAGCAGCGGCAGGGTGATCGGGATGGAAGCCTTGCTGCGCTGGCACAATCCGGAACTCGGCGAGGTCGTGCCGGCCCGCTTCATACCGGTGGCGGAAGACTGCGGCCTCATTGTGTCGATCGGCGCCTGGGTGATGGAAGAAGCCTGTCGCCAGGCACAGAGCTGGCGTCAGGCCGGATGGCCCGACCTGACCCTGTCGGTCAACCTGTCTGCCCTGCAGGTCCGCCGCGCCGGCCTGGTCGAGATGGTGGCGGGTGCGCTCGACCGGAGCGGCCTGCCGGCGCATCTGCTGGAACTGGAACTGACCGAGTCCATCCTGTTGCAGGACGTGGAGAACACCCTGGACACGGTACGGCGGCTGAAGGTGCTCGGCGTGCGGCTGTCGATCGACGATTTCGGCACCGGCTATTCGTCGCTCAGCTACCTCAAGCGCTTTGCGGTCGATCGGCTGAAGATCGACCGCTCCTTTGTACGCGACGTCAATACCGATCCGGACAATGCAGCCATTGTCCGCGCCGTCATTCAGCTGGCGCATAGTCTGCGTCTGGATACCGTTGCCGAAGGCGTGGAAACGCAGGAGCAACTGGCGTTTCTGCGTAGGGAGGGGTGCCAGGGGGTGCAGGGCTACCTGTTCAGTCGCCCCCTTGCATCGGCAGCGCTGAAAGAATTTTTGCGTGAACGCATGGCGCCGGCCGGCAAGGCGGACACCCTCCTGTAACACGATTCGCGTTGTGACAGCTCAGGTTCTATGCTGAATGCATGTTGGATGCCCTTTGAGTGCTGCCATGAGTCACAAACATGAGAGCCTGTTGCGCTCAATTTTTGAAGGCCCGGTCAGCGGCAATGTCCACTGGCGCGAGGTGGAATCGATGCTGACGCATCTGGGTGCCAAGGTGGAACCGCATCACGGAGCGAGTTTCCGCGTGGTGCTGAACGGCGTGGAAGGTTTCATTCACCGCCCGCACAACAGCAACACCTGCACCAAACAAGAGCTGCGCCATGTGCGGGATTATCTGGTGTCGGCGGGGGTGAGCCTGTCCCAACTCCAGGCCGGGGAACACTAACCGGCACGAAGGTACCGCACGAAGCCCAGAATAATCATGGTGCCTCCGCTGGCAGATACAGTGAATCAATAGAAGGTTTGTATAACTGCTTTTTGTTTCTATAGTTTTTTTATGCGTTTCTGACGCATAAAAATAAAGGAGGGACAAAATGCAAGTGACTCGAAGACAGTTCTTCAGGATTTGCGCGGCCGGGGTCGGCAGTTCCAGTCTGGCGGCGCTGGGGTTTGCCCCCGGCGAGGCGCTGGCGCAGGTGCGTGCTTTCAAGCTCGCCCGCGCCACCGAAACCCGCAACACCTGTCCCTACTGCTCGGTGGGCTGCGGCGTCCTGCTATACAGCCTGGGCGACAAGTCCAAAAACGCTCACACCGAAATCATCCATATCGAAGGCGATCCGGACCATCCGGTGAATCGCGGCACCCTGTGCCCGAAGGGTGCCGGCCTGCTCGATTTCGTGCACAGCCCCAATCGCCTGCAAACCCCGGAATATCGCGCGCCCGGCGGCAAGGAATGGACGCGCATCTCGTGGGACGAGGCCTTAGACCGCATCGCCAAGCTGATGAAGGACGATCGGGACAAGAACTTCGTGGCCACGAACCAGGACGGCGCCACGGTGAACCGCTGGACCACCACCGGTTTTCTGGCCGCGTCCGCTTCCAGCAACGAAACCGGCTATCTGACGCATAAAGTCGTCCGTAGCCTGGGGATGCTCGCATTCGACAATCAAGCACGTGTCTGACATGGCCCGACGGTGGCAAGTCTTGCCCCGACGTTTGGCCGAGGAGCGATGACCAACCATTGGGTTGACATCAAGAACACGGACCTGGTTTTGATCATGGGCGGCAACGCCGCCGAGGCACACCCCTGCGGCTTCAAGTGGGTGACCGAGGCGAAGGCGCACCGCAAGGCGCGGCTCATCGTGGTCGACCCGCGCTTCACCCGCTCGGCGGCAGTGTCCGATTTCTATGCGCCGATCCGTGCCGGATCCGACATTGCCTTCCTGGGCGGAATCATCAATTACCTGCTGTCGAACGACAGGATTCATCACGAATACGTGAAGAATTACACCGACTTCAGCTTCCTGGTGAACGAGGCGTACACCTTCGAGAAGGGTCTCTTCTCCGGCTACAACGCGGAGAAGCGCAACTACGACAAATCCACTTGGGGCTACCAGATCGGCGAGGACGGCTTTGCCAAAACCGATCCCACGCTGCAGGACCCGCGTTGCGTCTACCAGCTGATGAAGGCGCACTACAGCCGCTACACGCCGGACATGGTGTCGACCATCTGCGGCACGCCGAAGGAGGCCTTCCTCAAGGTGTGCGAGATGATCGCGGAGACCTCGGCCTCCAACAAGACCATGACCATCATGTACGCGTTGGGGTGGACGCAGCACTCGCAGGGTTCGCAGATGATCCGCACCGGCGCGATGGTGCAGCTGCTGCTGGGCAACATCGGCGTGGCGGGCGGCGGCATGAATGCGCTGCGTGGGCACTCCAACATCCAGGGGCTGACCGATCTGGGCCTGCTGTCCAACCTGCTGCCGGGCTACATGACGCTGCCGGGCGAGAAGGAACAGGATTACCAGGCCTACATCGACAAGCGTGCCTTCAAACCGCTGCGGCCCGGCCAGCTGTCCTACTGGTCGAACTACGGCAAGTTCTTCGTCAGCACCATGAAGGCGTGGTATGGCGACGCCGCCGCCGCGGACAATAACTGGTGCTACGACTGGCTGCCCAAGCTCGACAAGACCTACGACATCCTGCAGGTGTTCGAGAACATGAACAACGGCATGATGAACGGCTATGTCTGCCAGGGCTTCAATCCGCTGGCGTCGGCGCCGTGCAAGGTCAAGGTGTCGGGCGCGCTGGCGAAGCTGAAATACCTCGTCACCATCGACCCGCTGGCAACCGAAACGGCCGAGTTCTGGCAGAACCACGGCGAGTACAACGACGTCGACCCCGCCAAGATCCAGACCGAGGTGTTCCGCCTGCCGTCGACCTGCTTTGCCGAGGAGGACGGCAGCCTGGTCAATTCCGGACGCTGGCTGCAATGGCACTGGAAGGGCGCCGAGCCGCCCGGCGATGCGCTGTCGGACCAGGAGATCATGGCCGGCATCTTCCTCAGGATCCGCGAACTGTATAAGAAGGACGGCGGCACCTTCCCCGATCCGATTCTCAATCTGAGCTGGAAGCACCGGCGCCCCGATTTCCCTTCGCCGGAAGAGCTGGCGAAGGAGTTCTCCGGCAAGGCGCTGAAGGACGTGACCGATCCCAAGGACCCGACCAAGGTGCTGGTCAAGGCCGGCGAGCAAATCAACGGCTTTGCCGAATTGCGCGACGACGGTTCCACCGCATGCGGCTGCTGGATCTTTGCCGGCGCCTGGAGCGAGAAGGGCAACCTGATGGCACGGCGCGACAATGCCGATCCATTCGGCATCGGGCAGACGCTGAACTGGGCCTTTGCCTGGCCGGCCAACCGCCGCATCCTCTACAACCGCGCCTCCTGCGACCCGGCCGGCAAGCCCTACGACGCCACGCGCAAGCTGATCGCCTGGGATGCCGGCACCGGCAAATGGAGCGGCTCCGACATCCCCGACTTCAAGCCGGATTCGGCGCCGGAGGAGGGCATGAGCCCTTTCATCATGAATCCCGAGGGCGTGGCGCGCTTTTTCGCGGTGGACAAGATGAACGACGGGCCCTTCCCGGAACACTACGAGCCTTTCGAGTCGCCGCTGGTGTCCAACCCGATGTTCCCCGACAACCCGGTGGCACGCGCCTGCCCGGCGGCGCGGGTGTTCAAGGGCGACTGGGAAAGCTTTGGCAAACCGGACAAGTTTCCGTTTGTCGCCACCACCTACCGACTCACCGAGCATTTCCACTTCTGGACCAAGCACGTGAAATCCTCGGCCATCATCCAGCCTGAACAGTTCGTGGAGATCGGCGAGGACCTGGCGAAGGAGAAGGCCATCAAATCCGGCGACCATGTGCGGGTGAAATCGAAACGTGGATTCATCGTCGCGGTGGCCGTGGTGACCCGGCGCCTGATGACCCTGACGGTAGGCGGCAAGAAGACCTACACGGTGGGCATTCCCATTCACTGGGGCTTCACGGGCGTGGCCAAGAACGGCTACCTCACCAATACCCTGACCCCCTTCGTGGGCGACGCCAATACCCAGACGCCGGAGTTCAAGGCGTTCCTGGTCGACGTCGAGAAAGTGTGAGGAGACGACCATGGCACTGCAATCACTCGACATCAAGGCCCGTTCCGCCACCACCACACCATCACCCGATGCACGCGCCAACGGCGCGATCCCGGTCGCCAAGCTGATCGACATTTCCAAGTGCATCGGCTGCAAGGCCTGCCAGGTGGCCTGCATGCAGTGGAACGATCTGCGCGACGAGGTCGGCAACAACGTGGGCGTATACGACAACCCGATGGACCTTACCGACCAGTCGTGGACGGTGATGCGCTTCTCCGAAGTGGAAGTGCAGCAGGGCAAGCTCGAATGGCTGATCCGCAAGGACGGCTGCATGCACTGCGCCGACCCGGGTTGCCTGAAAGCCTGTCCGGCGCCGGGGGCGATCGTTCAATATTCCAACGGCATCGTGGATTTCCACGAGGAACACTGCATCGGCTGCGGCTACTGCCTTACCGGCTGCCCCTTCAACATCCCGCGCATCTCGAAGAAGGACAGCAAGGCCTACAAGTGCACGCTGTGCTCCGACCGGGTGGCGGTGGGGATGGAGCCGGCCTGTGTGAAAACCTGCCCGACCGGCGCCATCGTGTTCGGCTCCAAGGTTGACATGATCCACCACGCCGAAGGCCGCATCGTCGACCTCAAGGAACGCGGCTACAGCAATGCGTCGCTATACGACCCGCAGGGCGTCGGCGGCACGCATGTGATGTACGTGCTGCAGCACGCCGACCAGCCGGAGCTGTACGCGAACCTGCCGAAGGATCCGACGATCAGCCCGCTGGTCGGGCTGTGGACGGGCATCGCCAAGCCGCTGATGAGCCTGGGTATCGGCCTGGCCGTCTTTGCCGGCTTCTTCCATTTCGTCACGGCCGGCCCCAAGGAGGTGGAGGAAGAGGAAGAGGAAACGGATTGAACCGGTCCGTCTTCTTTCTTTCCCCGACAACAAGGAGCGAACATGAGCACCTTTATCCAACGTTACACCCGCCGCGAACGTATCAACCACTGGGTGGTGGCCATCGCCTTCGTCCTCGCGGCGCTATCGGGGCTGGCGCTGTTTCACCCGGCGTTTTTCTTTCTGGTCCATCTGTTCGGCGGCGGTCCCTGGACCCGCATCCTGCATCCCTTCATTGGCGTGGTGATGTTCCTGTTCTTCATCGTCATGGCTGCACTTTTCTGGCGCTTCAACCACATCACCGCCGCCGACCGCCAATGGATGAAGCGCATCGGCGACGTGATGCGGAATCGCGACCAGGGTCTGCCCGAACTCGGCAAATACAACGCCGGGCAGAAATACCTGTTCTGGATCTTGGTGGTGAGCGTTCCGGTGCTGCTGATTTCCGGCATCGTTATTTGGCAACCGTGGTTTGCGCCTTACTTCCCGGTTTGGCTGTTGCGCGTGGCAGTGGTGATCCATGCGCTGGCGGCCTGGATCATGATTCTCGGCATCGTCGTGCACGTCTATGCGCTGTTCTGGGTCAGGGGCACGATGCGCGCCATGACGCGCGGCACGGTGTCCGACGCCTGGGCCAAGCACCACCACCGCGCCTGGTATCGCGAAATGACTGGAAAGTAATCATGACTTTCCGTTCCGGATCAATTGTCTAGACTCAAGACTTCACAAAGAAGCCCGATCGCACATGACGACCACGCTCCTGCAACCCGGCCAGATCGAAGCAGCGGCCGGCAACATTCCCGAACTGCGATTGCCGCCCGCCGACCTGTTTCTGGCGCGTGCCCGGCGGCTGGAGCAGTTGGCCGATCATCACGCCATGGGCGACTACCTGCGCTTTGTCGCCCGGCTTGCTCGGGTACAGCAGGAACGTCTGGATGCCGGCCTTGCGGCGAAGCTGCCCAGCCCGGAAACCCTGGCACAGTGCCGCGAATTCGCGATGCCGCCGCTGGCGCCCGCCGGGCTGGCACGACCGGACGGCTGGCACGCGACGGCACGCGATCTGGCGCGGACGGTTCAGCCCAGCCTGCCCGAGGCGGGCCGGGCGGCGCTGCAGCGAATTCTGGACAAGGCGGACGCCTGGCTCGACGAGCAGGCCGGACGACTGTTCGAAGCAGAGACGCAGCACCTGGATGCGGCCGCGGCACCGGTGATCGGCGCCGCCCTGCAGGTGCACTGGGTACATCTCGCCCGCCAGCTCGATCCCGCCCAGGTGGCGCGGCCCGAACATCCCAACCTGTGCCCGGTATGCGGCTCGCATCCGGTTAGCTCGGTGGTACGCATAGGCGGCGCCGAAAGCGGCCTGCGCTACCTGCATTGCGCGCTGTGCAGTTCGGAATGGCACGTGGTGCGAGCCAAGTGCAGCAACTGCGACAACACCCGCGGCATCGCCTCCTACCATCTGGAAGGCGAGCCCCCCGTGGTGCGGGCCGAAAGCTGCCCGGAATGCCAGACCTATCTGAAAACCGTCCACCAGGACAAGGATCCGCTGGCCGACCCGGTGGCCGACGACCTCGCCAGCCTGACGCTCGACCTGCTGATGGACGAAACCGGCCATGCCAAAAGCGGGATCAACTGGTATCTGATTCAGGGTCAACTATAAAAAGACTCAGCGGCGTCTAGCTGCTGCTTCGTCAACCCAAAGGGATTGTCTATCGTGCATAGCGCCCAAGCTCGTCCGCCTTCGATCGACCGCGTCCTCAACTGGGCCGCCGTTGCACCCCTGCTCGACGAATACGGCCGCGAACCGGTGCTCGCCGGATTGCGCAGCGTGCTCGACCATGCCCGCCAGGCGGCACGCCAGGGCGATCTGGTCGATTACACCGAACCCGCGCTGGCGTCGCATCTCGCGTCGCATCTTGCACAGCACCATGCGCCGCGTCTGCGCCGGGTGTTCAACCTCACCGGCACCGTGCTGCATACCAACCTCGGCCGCGCGCCGCTGCCGGACGAGGCGGTAGAAGCCTTGAGCATGGCGGCACGCCATCCTTGCGCGCTGGAATACGACCTCGAAAGCGGCGGGCGCGGCGACCGCGACGACATCGTGAACGACCTGCTGTGCGAACTCACCGGCGCCGAGGCCGCCACCGTGGTGAACAACAATGCCGCGGCGGTGTTCCTGCTGCTCAACACCCTGGCGCTGAGGAAACAGGTGATCGTCTCGCGTGGCGAACTGGTGGAAATCGGCGGTGCGTTTCGCGTGCCGGACATCATGAGCCGCGCCGGCGCCAGACTGGTGGAGGTGGGCACCACCAACCGCACCCATCTGCGCGATTTTGCCGACGCCATCGGCCCGCGCAGCGCCATGCTGATGAAAGTGCATGCCAGCAACTACGCCATCCAGGGTTTCACCGCCAGCGTGGCGGAAGCGGAACTGGCGCAGCTCGCCCACACGCATGCGCTGCCCTTCGTGGTGGATCTGGGCAGCGGCACGCTCACCGATCTGACGCGCTTCGGCCTGCCGCACGAACCGACACCGCAGGAATCGCTGGCGGCCGGCACCGACCTCGTCAGCTTCAGCGGCGACAAGCTCTTGGGCGGACCGCAGGCCGGCATTCTGGTGGGGCGCCGCGATCTGATCCAGCGCATCCGGAAAAACCCGCTCAAGCGCGCACTGCGCGTCGGCAAACTCACGCTGGCGGCGCTGGAGGCCGTGCTGCGTTTGTATCGCGATCCCGACCGCCTCGCCGATCGGCTCACCACTCTGCACCTGCTCACCCGGCTGCCGCACGACATCCAGGCGCAGGCAGAGCGTCTGCTGCCGGCCATGCAGCAGGCACTCGTCGACTGGCCGGTGACGGTGGAAGCCGAGCCGGCGCTGTCGCAGATCGGCAGCGGCTCGCTGCCGGTCGATCGGCTGGAGAGCTGGGCACTGGCGGTGCGGCCCACCACGCGTAGGACCGGCGTGCTGTACGCCATCGAGGCCGCGCTGCGCGGTTTGCCGGTGCCGGTGGTCGGGCGCATTGCAGACGGCGCACTGCGGCTCGACCTGCGCTGTCTGTCGGCGACCGACGAGACGGATTTTGAAATCCAGCTCGCGAAGCTGGCCGCCTAAGCCTTGAGAGAAGGAGTCTTGCATGCAACGACGTGAATTCCTGTGGACGTCCGCGGCCCTCGCCGCCGGCGCGATGTGGCCTGCCCACCGGGGCATGGCGGCTTTCAACCCGTCTCCCGACAATGGCTGGCGAAGCTTCGAAGTGACCTTGCGGGTGGAGGTGCTCAAACCGGAGGGCGCGACCCGCATCTGGCTGCCGTTGCCCTCGATGCAGGAACAGGACTGGATCCGACCCATGGGCAGCCTGTGGCAGGGCAATGCCGCGCATGCCCGGCTACTGCGCAATCCGGAATACGGCGCCGAGATGCTCTATGCGGAATGGGCACCCGGCGAGAAACCGGTGCTGGAAGTGACGAGCCGCATCGCCACCCGCGACCGCGCCATCGACCTCGCTCGCCCCGGCCAGGCGGCTCCGCTATCGCGTGCGGATCGTCGACTCTATACGCGGGCGACGACACTGCTGCCCACCGACGGCATCGTCAAGAAGACCGCGCTCGACATCACCCGCGGCGCCAAAACCGATGAGGCAAGGGCGCGCGCCATTTACGAGTGGGTGGTGGACAACACCTTCCGCAACCCGACCACCCGCGGCTGCGGTCTCGGCGACATTCGCACCATGCTGATCACCGGCGACCTCTCCGGCAAGTGTGCCGACCTTAATGCGCTCTACGTCGGCCTCGCGCGCGCGGCAGGCTTGCCGGCACGCGATGTCTACGGCATCCGTGTGGCGGACTCGCGCTTCGGCTACAAGAGCCTGGGCAAGAGCGGCGACATCAGCAAAGCCCAGCACTGCCGCGCCGAGGTGTGGCTGTCGGGATTCGGCTGGGTGCCGGTCGATCCTGCCGACGTGCGCAAGGTGGTGCTGGAAGAACAGCCCGGCGGCCTCAGTCTCACCGATGACAAGGTGATCGACGTGCGCAAGCGCCTGTTCGGGGCCTGGGAAATGAACTGGCTGGCCTACAACACCGCGCACGACCTGCCGCTGCCGGGCTCGCGCAAGGTCACGGTGCCCTTCCTCATGTATCCCCAGGGAGAAACCGCAGCCGGCCTGCTGGACAGCCTCGATCCCGGCACCTTCAGCTACCGCATCACCTCGCAGGAGATCACAACGCAATCATGATCGTCGGCACCGCCGGACACATCGACCACGGCAAGACTACGCTGGTGCACGCGCTCACCGGCGTCGACACCGATCGCCTCGCCGCCGAGAAGCTGCGCGGCATTTCCATCGAGCTGGGCTATGCTTACCAGCCGCTCGCCGATGGCGGTGTGCTGGGTTTCGTCGACGTGCCCGGCCACGAGCGCTTCATCCACACCATGCTTGCCGGCGCGGCGGGCATCGACTTCGCGCTGCTGGTGGTGGCGGCCGACGACGGCGTGATGCCGCAGACGCGCGAGCACCTCAACATCCTCGATCTGCTGGGCATCGAACGCGGCGCGGTGGCCTTGACCAAAATCGACCGCATCGAGCCCGAGCGTATTGCGGAAGTCGACCGCGACCTGCGGCGACTGCTGGCTGAAACGGCGCTCGCCGGCGCGCCGGTATTTCCGCTTTCGGCGACGGGCGGGCAGGGCGTCGATGCGTTGCGCATGCATCTGCACGAAGCTGCCCGATCAATGCCGCAGGCAAAAGAGGCGGGGGGCTTCCGCCTGGCTGTCGATCGCAGCTTCACACTGAAAGGCGCGGGCACCATCGTCACCGGCACCGTCTTCGCCGGCCGCGTCGAAGTGGGTGACGAACTGGTGGTGACGCCGTCCGGCAAACCCGTGCGCCTGCGCAGCCTGCACGTGATGAACCGGCCGGCGCAGGCTGGACAGGCCGGGCAGCGCTGCGCGCTCAACCTGGCCGGCGTCGGCAAGGACGAGATCGCACGCGGCGACTGGATCGTCTCACCGCGCCTGCACGCGCCCACCGCGCGCTTCGACGTGCGCCTGACACTGTCGCCGCAGGCGTCTGCGCCGCTCACGCACTGGGCGCCGGTGCACCTGCACCTGGGCGCGGCGCATGTCATGGCGCGGGTGGCCTTGCTGGAAGGCGACAGCCTGGCATCGGGCGACAGCGCGCGGGCGCAATTGGTCGCCGACCGCCCGCTCGGTGCACTTCACGGCGACCGCTTCATCCTGCGCGATGCCAACGCGCGCCACACCCTCGGCGGCGGCGTGGTACTCGATCCCGATGCGCCGGCGCGCAAGCGCAAGACGCCGCTGCGGCTGGCCGAGCTGGCCGCGCTGGGTATCGCAGACATCGCGCCGCGCCTGCGCCAGTTACTCGAGCTGCGCGGGCTCGATCTCGACCGCCTCGCTCTACACTGGAACTGCAAGGATCCGGCCGTACATCTGCCGCACGACAGCACACGGGTGCGCACCGGCCACGAGACCTGGGCATTTTCCGCCGCGCATTGGGCAAGTCTGCAGGACAAGCTGCGCGCCGATCTCGCCGCCTTCCACGAACGCTTTCCCGACGAACTGGGCCCCGACGCCGCACGCGCCCGGCGCATGTTCCTGCCGACTCTTTCCGCCGCCGCATTCGCCGCGCTGACCGAGCACCTGCTGGCCGCAGGCACATTGCAACGCAGCGGCTCCTGGTTACACCTGCCGACGCACAGCGTCGCGCTCACCCGCGAGGAAGAGGCGCTCTACCAGAGCATCCGTCCCTGGCTCGCCGAGTCGCCTTTCGACCCGCCGTGGATGCGCGACCTGGCCAGAATGAGCGGCAAGGATGAGGGTTCGATGCGTCGACTGCTGCAGAAACTGGCGCGCCAGGGCATGCTGTACCAAGTGGTGCGCGACCTGTTCTACCTGCCGGAAAGCGTGGCCCGACTGGCGGCGCTGGTGCAGGAACTGGAGCACGCGGCGGGTGAGACGCGCGCGGCGGAATTCCGCGACCGCAGCGGCCTCAGCCGCAAGCGCGCGATCCAGGTGCTGGAGTTTTTCGATCGGGTGGGCTACACGCGCCGCGTGCGCGAGGCTCATCGACTGCGCAATGCGGACATGTTCGGCAGGGCAGAACATGCTGCTTGAATTGGAAGGGACGCGTTCCTGGTGGTGCGGCCGGACTTCAAATCCGGTTGGGGGTGTCAGTCGCTCCCGGGTGGGTTCGACTCCCACTCCCTTCCGCCATATTTTTCGGCTTGTTCGGTGTCAGGAGTCGACCCGGAAGAGTCTGCCGTGGCTTGTTCGTCCTACGTCCGCTCAGCCAGTGCGAGCGGTCTTACAGCGCTTACTCCCAGGGTGAAACTTCGGCAGTACCGGGTCTACTAAGGGCGCTTCGTCACTCAGGGCACGGCTCAGCGGACTTCAAACGGCCATCAGTCGTACTTGTCGCGCCCGGGGGCGCGCAATTACGTATTGCTTTTCCATTGAGATGTGCTTGCTTGAGAGGGGCCCCATCTCAAGCAGGGTCATGCGGTGTTGATTGGGACGAACGCACGAATTAACCAAGCTGGGGAGGGAAGATGGTAACCAAAAAGCGGGTGAGCAGTACGAAGGCCAAGACCAGTGTCGAACCACCAAGCAAAGCCAAAAAGCAGGCGTTAACACGTGATTCGACTTCCTTGCTGGTGGATGCGGTTAAGGAAATCAAAAAAATAACCGGAACAACCGAAAAGGCTGCGGCACCCCAGCCCGGCGCAAGCCGGGTTGTTTATGTCCACGGCATTGGCAATAAACCCATCGCCTCGGTCCTCAAATGCCAGTGGGACACTGCCATATTCGGGTTCGATCTCGGCGAACGAAGTCGTCTGGCCTATTGGGTGAATCGGGAACGCTATCCAAACCCGGAATCCGGCAATTGCGGCTCGAGCGACTTGTCCGATGGCGCCGATTCGACGGCGTCCATGGAAATTTCTGCGCTGGACGTGGATCAGTCGGCCTGGCTGGACCATGAAATCGCCTCGCTGACGACTGACGAACAGGAAATGTCGATCCTGCGCAAGCTTGCTGAAAATGCAATGGTCGAAACAGAAAAGGCAAAGGGGCCTTCCGCACGTGGGACACAGGCAAAAGTCCTGCCTTTGCCGGCCCCCATCCGTCGATGGATTACCCGCCGGCTCACCAAGGTATTTCTGAAAGACGTGCATGACCTCCTGTTCGTGCCGGAAAGACGGGAGATCATGCTTGAATCCGTCAGGAAGCGGATAGAAGTCGGCGGAGGCCCTTTTATTGTCATCGGCCATAGCCAGGGATCGATCGTTGCCTACCTGGCCTTGTCCATGCTCAATAATCCGGATATCAAGGTGCCGCTGTTTATCACCATTGGCTCCCCGCTTGGACTGACAGAGGTGCGGGACCAGTTGAAGAAAATACTAGGCGTGAAGAGGCTGGTCGCTCCCGCCATTGCCGCGAAGTGGATCAACGTGGCGGATGGCCTCGACCCGGTTGCGCTGGATGCCAATCTGGCGGGGGACTACGAGAAGGTCGAGGATTTCCCGGTCGACAATCCGGACAGCCCCCGCCACCCGCATTCCGCAACGGGCTACCTGCGTACCGATCCCGTGCAGATGGCGGTGCGCAACGCAATCGACGTTGCCTTGTTCCAGCCGGTTGGCAGTTTTGTCATTGCACGCGATATGGCTCGCTCGCTTGAGAATGCCACCCCGGAACAGCGTCATGAGGTGCTCATTGAACTGGCAGAGCTGGCCGATACGCAAAAACCGATTGAAAAGGTTCGCGAAGCCGTCGTCGAAATCATTCAAAGGATGCGCAAGGTCGGCGGCACCGGATCGCCAGACTACGATGAGGAATATTGCGCTGAAGAGCTTGAGCGCTTTGTGTCGGTACGCTTGACTCGCAGTGAGACGGAATATCTGGCCGTGCATCTGGGCGATCAAAGTACGAAGGCAATCAAACGTATCTGGAAAAACGCACAGAAGAAGGCGCTGATCGAGAAATCGATCAACACCTTGCAGATACGCCCGGCGCACAATGCCTACCGCGCGAATGGCGAAAAAATCCATTGGGCCGTGCTGGATTCCGGGGTATTTGACCAGCACCCCCACTTCCTTGATGACAAGGGCAAGCTGCGCAACATTGCCGCCACGTACGACTGCACCAAAACCGGTCCGCTCAAGCAAGGCCCGGCCAACGATGCACATGGTCACGGCACCCATGTGGCCGGCATCATTGCCGGCCAGCACACCATCGGCGATCGTCCGCTGGTGGGCATGGCGCCCGAATCCAAGTTGCATATCTACAAGGTGCTGGATGACGTGGGCCAGGGCAAGGATTCCTGGATCATCAAGGCGCTTGATCATATCGCCCGTACCAATGAAGAAGCGGGCAGGATCGTCATTCATGGCATCAATCTTTCCCTGGGCGGCCCCTTTGACCCCAGTGCCTATGCCTGCGGCCATTCACCCTTGTGCCGGGAACTGCGGCGTCTGTGGCGTCAAGGCGTTCTGGTCGTCATTGCCGCCGGCAATGAAGGCTATGCACTGATGGAAACCGAAGCCGGGGAGATTCAGGCAAACTTGCCCCTCACCATTGGCGACCCCGCCAATCTGGAAGAAGCCATCGTCGTCGGTTCCGTCCACAAGGAAAACCCGCACATTTATGGCGGCTCCTATTTTTCATCGAGAGGCCCCACGGCAGACGGCAGGCAGAAACCCGATGTGGTCGCGCCCGGCGAGCGCATCCTGTCCTGCCGCAACAAACCGGTGGGCCGCAAGCAAACCGTCGAAGAACTCTATGTGGAAATGAGCGGAACCAGCATGGCCGCCCCCCACGTTTCCGGGCAACTTGCCGCCTTCCTGTCCATTCACAGCGAATTCATCGGCTACCCCGACAAGGTCAAGGAAAAACTGTTTGAATCCTGCACCGACCTGAAACGGGAGCGCACCCAGCAGGGCGCAGGATTACCCAACCTGGTGAAGATGCTGGTTGGTAGCTGATTAATGCGGCGAATGAACACGAGTAAGGTGTCGATCCCACACGCCGGCACAACTACGCGTCGATTCTGACAATGTCTGCCTGCTCGTTGGCGGCAAGCGGCTCTTCGGTATCGAGTTGATGCTGCAGCACCGCGAGGTCGGCTTCCGAGGCGTCGTTGCCCGCGCGTGCTCGCTGGACGATGCGTTCGCGCAGGGTGGCGACGGGGACAGGGAAATCGAGGATACTGAATTCGACGTTGCGGATGCGCGCCACTTCGCGCAGCAGGTCACGCTGCCAACGGGCGGTGAAGGTGGCGTCGACGATGACCGGCCAGCCGGCGTCGAGGATTTCTCCCGCCAGCCTGGCCAGATGGGCATAGGTGCGGCGCGTGGCATCGGCTGCGTATAAATCCCGTCCGACGCCGGAGCCGCTTTTCGCCAGGGCATCGAGGCCGGCGAGGCGCTTGCGCTCGACGTCGGAACGCAGGCGGATGGCGCCTGTGGTCTGCATCCGTTTTTGCGTGACAGTGCTCTTGCCGGAGCCAGACAGACCATGGGTGATGTCGAGTCGGAAGGGCAGGGGGCGCGTAAGCGCGGTGGCCAGTTGCAGCAGCGTACGCACTTCGGCGAGTGCGGCAGCGCGCTCGCGGCCGGTGGTCTGCGCGGTGCGAATGGCCGCCACCTTGGCGCGCACGAGTGCGCGGTAAACGGCGTAGTAGCGCAAGAGCACAAGCCCCGCGTAATCGCCGGTGGCTTCCAGCGAGAGGTTGAGGAACAGCCAGGCCCAGTCGGCGTGGCCGCGCTGCAGCAGGTCCATGTAGCAGAAGGCGACTTCGGACTGGATGTCGATCCAGCGCAGTTCAGGATTGAATTCGATGCAGTCGAACACCAGCAGCTGGTCATCGACCCAGGCCAGGTTGCCGAGGTGGAGGTCGCCGTGGCATTCGCGCACGAAACCGTCGCGCTTGCGTGCAGCCATCAGCGGGGCGATCCGGATATGTTCGGTTTCGCTCCAGCGCTGCAGGGCGTCGAGGCCTTGTTGGTCGGCCGGGTCGTCAAGGCGCGATGCGATCTGCTCGAAATTCTGCACCACCGGCTGCCGGATTTTTTCCGGCGTGCCCCAGGGGCTGTCTGGCGCGGCGCGCGCGCAGCCTGCGAGATGGAAGCGGGCAAGGGTGGCGGCAATGGCTTCGACGTGGTGCGCAGTCAGGCCGCCCTCTGCGTCGAGTCGGTCGAGCGTGGCGTCCACCGGGAACTGTCTCATCTTCACGGCGTACTCGAAGGTCGCGCCGCTGCCGTTAATGCGCGGGGCGGCCGGGGTGCCGGTGATGGGGACGACGTCGAGGTAGATGGCCGGCGCGAGCCGCCGGTTGAGTTGCACTTCGTCGCAGCAGGCGTGCAGGCGCTTGTCGAGGCTGCTGAAATCAAGGAAGCCGAGGTTGATCGGCTTCTTGATCTTATAGGCGAATTCGCCGGTGAGCAGGACCCAGGAGATATGGGTTTCGATGACCCGGACCGGGCCGACCGCGTGGTCGAAGCAGGCCGGGTCGTGCAGGCTCTGGATCAGTTCGGCCGACCCATTCATCGTTTCCGGCTTGCTGTCCATGACTGCCTGCCCTGCCGAGGCGCGCGTTGCTTACAGCTGCCGCGCGTAATCTTCCAGTTGCCGCTTGGCGGCGTCGAAGGCGTCGCGCAGCGCGACGTAGGCATCCTCGTTCTGCTGCTTGTCCACCACGATTTCCGAACCGGGCACGCCGAGATCGATGCGGACGTTGAAGGGTTTGCCCTGCTGCTGATGCTTGGCGGGCTGTTCGACCACGACCCGGCAACTGATGATGTCGGCAAAGACCTGTTCGAGTTTCTGCACCTTTTCGCGGATGTGGGCGTCGAGGGCGTCCGAATGGGGAATGTCGCGGAAGGTGATTTGAAGCGGGGTTTTCATGATGACTCCGTTGGGTTGGAATGGAAGCAGGACCGTCCAGCTTCCGCTTACATTTTAGGGTGGCCCTCCTGGGCGTATTGCTTTTCGCGCTGTTCCTGGCACACGATGCAACGCTTGGCGGTGGGGTAGGCCATCAGGCGGAGGAACGCGACATCCTCCCTGCAATCGATGCATATGCCGTATTCCCCGTTCTTGACGCGCTGCAACGCGGCTTCGATATCCCGTATCTCATCGATATGGCGATCCAGAATGGTCAGGTTGAAATCCGCCAGCGCATTGGCCAGCGATTCATCACCGGCGTCGGCCGGTTCGTTGTTGAGCAGGTCGATGCGATGCTGGTTGCCCGAGTTGTCCAGTTCTTCGCGCACTTCACGCAACAATGCCCGGTAGTTTTCTTTCAGCTTCCTGGTCAGCTCATCAAGCTGTGATTGGGTGAGTGCGGCCATCAAACCTCCTGTGTATGTTTGGATATGAATCCCTTAACTTACTATCAGGATAGCAAGCTCCTGTTTCAAACGTAAGCCAAATCTCGGCCCGCGTCGTCCGCGCCGCATCAAGGCCGGCATTCCGCCATGGCATGACGCAAGCTCGCGATCACGTCGCTGCGCAAGGCGTGCCATTGCGGGCCGCCGTTCAAGACATGCTTGTGATTGATTTCCAGTTCGATGCCCACATAAACATCAGCCGGGAAGCGGCGGCGCAGATAGGCGGTGAAGCCGTCCGACCTGCCTGTGTAAGGGTAATTGCGGCGTACCTTCCATTCAGGCGCCCATGCCTTGAGCCGGGTCTGCCAGCGGCGGCACAGTTCGACTTCGCCAGACCGCGCCGGATCGTAGAGCAGACCGACATCGGCATTGCGGACTTTGCCGTCGAGCACGGGGGTGAAGCTGTGCGAGGAGAGATGAATCACCCGGCTGCCGCCCGCAATCGCTTCGGCGATATGCGTCTCGACCTTGTTTCGGTAGGGCAGGAAGTACTTTTCCAGGATCTCGCGGCGGACGCTTGCCGGCGCATTCCGGGTGGACTCGGAGTACAGGAAGGGATGGCCGATGGAGCGGTTGAGATCGATCAGCAGGCGGCTGGTGGTGCAAACGAACAGCGGCGCGGCCAGGGTGCCGGCCAGCTCTCTGGCAAGGGCAAGCGCACCAGGATCGTAGCCGCGGTGGCTTTGCAGCAGGGGCTCGAAGCCCGTAAACAGGGCGCGATAGCGGGCCGGGATGCGGTTCCCGCCGTGCTCGCAGGTGATCAGGATGTGGTCGGGTCTTGCCATGGCCTCAGCCCACGAACATTCGTCCCGCTTCGAGGCAGTCGCACAGTTCCTTGTAGACCTCGTGCAGGCGCGCCTTGCCGTACGCCGGGCCCAGCGCGCGCAGGATGCGGCGAGCGAGCGGTCCGTGATCGAGCATCACGTGCAACGGATCGCCCCAGATAGCGGAATGTTCGAGCGAGGTCGTTTCAACGAGGTGGCGCCAGAGATCGCTGGCCCGGCACTGCCGGTCTGGAAAGCCCATTAGCTGCAGATAGCCTGCATCGTCGATCACCGCCTGTTCGGCGTCGCGGATGCAGTCAGAGAGGATCTTCGCCAGGGCATCCGTGGTAATGGCCTGCTGCGCGGCAAGCGGTAACCACCTGGCATCGTAAAGCGCCCGGATGACGGCCGTGGTGGCGGCGGCGATGGCGAGGTCGGCCTGTGGGCATTCCTGCACGTCGATCACGCGGATCTCGATGGCGTTGCGGTCGAAGCGTGGAATCGCGCCGCGCGCGTTGAGCCATTCGTGCCGCAACACGCCGTGCGGATCGAGCGGTGCGACGTCCCGGTACATCGGCGCCAGGACCAGGTCCTGGTATTCGCCGCAGCTGTCGACCGTTTCCGGGATCACCTGGCCGATCACAGACGGCACTCTGCTGACGGCTGTGCGGTAGCCCTCCATGCGGGTGTCGAGAAAGCCGCTGGGCTTGCCATCGGCGATGGGCGAACTCGCGGCCAGCGCCGGCAGGATGGGCAGCAACAGCCTGACCGCGGCGTGCAAGCGGGCGAACTCGTCATCGTCGGCGAAGGGCAGGTTGACGTGCATGCTCTGCAGATTGGCCTGGCCGTGTTTGCTGCAGTCGAAGATGTGGTCGTAGGCCTGGTAGATGGGCGCGTTCTCGTGGGGCCACAAACGCGTTTCGGCGGCGGGATTCATCCACGGATGCATGGCGCCGGGCATGAGCCGGGCGCCCATGGATTGCAGCAGGCGATTGATGCTGTTTACTTCAGCCTGAAAACCGGTGGCAAGCGGTTCGAGCGCAGGATCAGGGCGGGCGTTCTTGACCTCGACGAGGTGCAGCACGATCTCGTTGGACCAGCCGAACCGTCCGCGCCCGACTTCCGATGCATTGTCACCCGCAGCGGCAGACAGAAGCCTGTCGGCAATCGGCATGACCGAGAGCGTTTGCCGGTCCACGATCATGTATTCGAGCTCGATGCCGTAGCCCGCAAACGCATGCAGCGCGGGGGCGGCACTCATCAGATGCTCACCCGCTTGCGCACTTCGATGCGGCGCACGAACGAGCCCATGATCTCGCGATAGAGGGCGTCCTTCAGCACGCCGTCCTCGTTGCCGGCGTCGACGTTGGGATTGTCGTTGACCTCGATCACATAGCAGCGGCTGCCGATCTGCTTGACGTCCACGCCGTAGAGGCCATCGCCGATGAGATTGGCTGCCTTGAGGGCGATCTTCACCACGTCCTCGGGCACCTCGGCCACTGCCACGGCCTGAACCGGACCTTCTTCATAGCCCGTGCGGCCGGCCTTGCGCTTGACGATCTGCCAGTGCCCGGCGGCCATGAAATACTTGCACACGAACAGCGGCCGCCGGTCGAGGATGCCGACCCGCCAGTCGAACTCGGTGGGCAGCCATTCCTGCGCGACGATCAGTTCCGACTTTTGCAGCAACGCGCCCACCTTCGCGAGCAATTCAGCCTCCGATTCCACCTTGACCACCCCAACCGAAAACGAGCTGTCCGGCTGCTTGAGCACGCATGGCAGTCCGAGGTTGGAAACGATCTGGCCCACGTTGTCGTGGTGCACCATCATCGTACGCGGCGCGGGAATGTGGTGGCGGGTGAGCAGTTCAGCGAGATAAACCTTGTTGTTGCACTTGAGGATGGACTCCGGATCATCGATCACCACCAGGCCTTCTGCGGTGGCCCGCCGCGAGAAGCGATAGGTGTAGTGGCTGGCGAACGTGGTGTCGCGGATGAACAGCGCATCGAACTCGGACAGCCGGGAAAGATCGGCGCGGGTGATGAATTCCACGTCGAGGCCCACGTCCTCCGCAGCCTTTTCGAATTTTTGCAGTGCACGCGCATTGGAAGGTGATTCCGGATTGTCGGGGTCGTGCAGAATGGCAAGGTCGAAACGCGGCGCAGGGCGCTTGTGCGTGCGCCGGCGGCGACCCATGAAATAGGCGGTGGCGGCCTCCACCACAAAATCGTGATGCGGTGGAGGGATGTCGCTGGCGGCGATGGCGCGCACGCTACGCAAGTGCCACTGGTCGCGGTGACGCTCGAAATGCGCGCGCAGCAGGGGCGCCTGCAGCAGGCTGAAGAGCCGGTGGCTCAAAGCAGCGTGGCGGCTCGCCACGTTGCGGCCGAAGTAGATGCTGAGCTCGAACGTGTCCGATTTGATCGGCGCGAGCGATTTCTGCACCAGGTCATCGAGGTCCTCGGTGAGCAGCCGCACCAGGTTTTGCGATTGCAGGTCCTCCATCGTGTTCACCCTGGGCATCGGCTTGTGGCCCCGCGCCTCGGCCAGCAGAGAGACGTAGTAGCCCAGACTTTGATAGCGATAGGATTTGCACAAATTGAAAACCTTGACCGAACGCCCCTCGCCATAGGCTGGGTCGGTCAGGTAGGCCCGTGCCGGGACGACGCTCACGCCCGGAAGGTCGAGCGGCCAGTCGCGTGGGTTTTCGACGACGATGAGGATGCTCACTGCGCATCCTTCGGTGCCGCCCGCGGCGGATAAATCACCAGCAGATTGGCATCATGGGTAACGATGCCGAGCAGCACCGCGCCAATCATGCGGTCGATGCTGACCCAGTATTCGTGCGACGGGCTGTAGGGGTGGCGCCAGTAGGGGTCGGCCACCAGCACCGTGCGCTTTTTCCGGTCGTAGCCTGCGATCACGACAAAGTGCCCGGACGGCAGGCCGCGAATGTCGTCAGGCTCGTCGCTGGGTCCATATTCGCGTACCGCGCGATACAGGTAGGTGGAACTCAGGCCGGTGATGATGGGCAGGTTGCGGCGCAGCAGGCCACGGATCAGGGGACGCGAGAGATCGGTCAGCCGCAGGCGCCCACCGAGGCGCAGGAATTCAAGATAGCCCTCGGTGACACGCTGCAGCCTGGCGTCATGTTTCTTTTCCTCGCGCTGGCGCTCGAGGCGCTCGGCGATGTCTACCCCCGGCGCAAACCAGGTGGGGTCGAACACCGTCAGGTTGTAGGTATAGATGGTGGCCTGGTAACCCTGACGCAGGGCGTCGCAGGCCAGAAAGATCGCGAAGGTGCCGCCGTGCTCCAGCTTGTGGGTGCGGGCTATCACCTCGGCAAGCTGCTCGCCGCCGCCCCAGTAGGTGTAGACGGCCTGCAGGCAGGTGGGGCCGCAGGTCGTCTCGTCCGGTTGCGGCAGCATCCTGATCGGCAGGCGCAGCGTGATGGGATGCATAAGGCTCCTCGCCTAGTAGTGTCTTGTTTTTCAGGTGAGGCTGACGTCGGCAGCCCCAATCCCAGACAGCCGAGGCTCAGGCCGACACGCCCGGGCCGCCCGCATCAGCCGTGCCTCATGGACAAGACCCCTGCCTAACGCTCCCACACCACCCGCAGCAGGTTCTCCTGTTCGTTGTAGTGATACTCCAGTTCGCCCTGGTAGGCATGGTGCAGCGCTTCACCGATTCCGCGGGCGAGATGGATGTCGGTCGTGGTGATCTGGACGCCGCCATCCTGATCCTCGATCTTCATGATCCGCTTCAACGGATGCTCTGCCTTGGCGCGGGCTTCCTCGTTCCTGGCCAGATGCAGTACTTCCTCGCGGTGATCCTTGAAGAACGCGCCACCGACGGTCACATAGCCGGCCGGGAATTCGTCATGGATGCGGTGACACGCCGGGCACATTTCCTCGTGGGCCCCGGCAGGCTTCACCAGCCATTGCCAGCGCCCATCATGGAACACGGCGCCGCATTGCGGGCAAACCGTGGGTTCCGGCAGCTTGTGCTTGGCCTTGTAGGTGTCGTGGCGGTCTTCCTGGACCAGACGGTCGCGCCGGACGGGGTGGAAGTCAGTGAACCGGGTTTTCATAGTGCGCTCCTTCAGCGATGACAAAAAAATCTGCTTACATCCACTCTTTTTCCGCGACAGGACGCTGTTCTCCCCACAGCGCACCCGGCGGCAGGTCGAGCAAGGAATAGGCGCCTGCCTGCAAATACGGCAATGCACGCGCGGCGGCAAGCATCATCCGCGCAGCCAGCCCCGCCTCATCGTAGCGAGCTTCCAGCAGCAAGGAAGCATGGCTGGTCTCGCCCGGCGCAGCCCGACGTTCCAGCATCACGCCGCGGTCGGTTTCTTCCAGCGCGGCAATGCTGGGAACCGCAAATACCAAGGTCTCTTCATCGAGAAATAGCGGGTCATTGACGATGGCCTTCTCCACAGCGTCCGCATCTGCCGAAGGCTCCAGCTCGACATAGACATAACGCTGGAGGATGCCCTCCCCGGACGCGCGTTCAGTCGCCAGCGCCTTCCTCACCCCCTCGATGCTGGCCGCGGCCAGGGTGTGGTGCAAGCTGGACCCGGTATGCAGGCTGGTTTCCGTATGGCCGCGGGGCGCCAGCAGCGCGAACTGGCCGCGGAACACCGAGAGGGCGCCCGGATCGCATCCCGCGCCGACAATGGCAGGTAACTTGTGATGAAGCGCGGCCCGATGGATTTCCGATTTGTGTTCGAGGAAAGACTCGCCATGAAGACGGGCGCATTCGACCACGGGAATGTGAGCTTGCAGCAAGCCTTTGACAGTCCCCATGACCGCATCGAGCGGTACGCAGACAAGCGCGGCATCCACTTGATTCAGTTCGCTGACATGGGTCACTGCAGGGGCTTTCAACCACGATGCGGGAGGGCTTTCTGGACGCCGCACCACCCCTGCCACGTCGGTGGTCGGGTCGCCACTGATGGCTTCAACGCATTTGCGTCCAAGTTTCCCCAAACCGATGATCGCAAGCCGACTTTTTTTCATGTTGTCACACCGGCACCCTGATCATTTTTAGAAAGACTTCTTTCTATTCATACTAGGACGCGCGATGCAAGATGAATGGTTCACGCTGGAGTCTTTTCCAGCAGGCGGACAATTTCACGCATGAAGGCGGGCAGGTCGGAGGGTTGTCTTGACGTGACCAGCTTGCCGTCCACCACCACCTCATTGTCTTCGTAGAGCGCCCCCGATTCCTGCAGTTCCTCGGCAACCGAGGGGTAGCAGGTAGCGCGCCGTCCCTCCAGCACGCCTGCCGTGATCAGTATCTGCGGGCCGTGGCAGATGGCGGCAACCGGCTTGTTGCTGCGCATGAAATCCTGCGCGATCGCGACAGCGGCCGGTTCCTTGCGGAGTTTCGCGGGGGCCTTGCCGCCAGGCAGGACGAGCAGGTCGTAAGCCTTCGGGTCGATATCCCGCAGTGCCTTGTCGACGACGATCTCGTAGCCGTGCTTGCCATTGATTTTCCCCCGGGCGATCGAGGCGATGTCGACCTGCAGGCCTTCCTCCCGCAGACGGTAGTACGGAAACAAAAGCTCGCTATCCTCGAAGTGGTCTGCGCTGATGATCAATGCCTTCATGAAAAACTCCTGGGGTTCCTGTTGAGGGAAACGTCAATTTCAGTGGCAGGCTAGGCCTTGCGTTCTAGCGTAATGCCCACCAGCTCGATGACCACTCCCAGCGCAAGCACCGCCAACCCGGCCCATATTTCGGGCGCCAGATACATCAGCACACCGCCCAGCACCACCAGAAATATGGCCAGTACACGCCTCGACCGCCTCTTTCCCAACATGTTGATTCCTTGTGCCGTGGAGGATGGTTATTCGTACCGTATGAATTCTTCGGCGAGCGTGTCGACGCCAAACTGTTCGATCAGCGATTCGATCTCCGACAACAGCGTGTCGTCCTCGTCGTCTTCGAGGACGCCGTCGCCCACCATGCGTGCGCCCAGCCCGGCAAGGAGCGCATCCCGGACCACCCCGAGCGTGGGGGGATTTTCCCGGTTCTCGTCGTTGACCACCGACTCGATCGCGCGCGAGAGGGCTTCGCTGGCGTTGGCCTGCACGAAATCGATTGCAAGCGCGCCCCCTCCGAACTCCTCGATGAAGGCGTCCAGTTCGTCGAGAAGCGATTCGCTGATGTCAAAGTGATGCAATCGCTCGGCCTCCTTGAAATCGCCGGGTAGCAGGTCGGCGAGAAAGCGCCGCACCGCGATGAGCGTGACAGGTTGTTCGCACTCCGGATTGCGAACCCGGCTGTTGAGCAGGGCCGACAAGTGCGGGCTGACGCGGCTGGCAACATCGATGGAATTACGGGTCATGGCTATTCCTGCTTGTGGATGCCTTACAGGCGAAGGGCGAGTCTTGAGATCTCACTGCTTACTTCAATGTATAGCAGATAGCATTCCGGGCTGGCGCCATGGATCGGGCGGGGGTGTGATGGATATCAACAGAACAGGGTTGCGGCTCACTGCTTATTATTGAACGATGGACAATAAGCCTTCCTCCCCGGCCTCAACCCGACAGGCCATCTCCCTCGAGGCCAAGCTCGGCTTTCTCGGAGCGCCGGACGCCTATCCCGACGCGCCCGCACGGGTGGACGCGGTGGAGACGCACATGTCCTGGGTCTTCCTCACCGACACCCATGCCTACAAGCTGAAAAAGCCGGTGCGCTACGACTATCTCGACTTCAGCACGGCCGAGGCGCGGCGTCTGGACTGCGAGGAAGAGGTACGGCTCAACCGCCGGCTGGCCGCCGAGGTCTACCTCGGGGTGATGCCCCTGGTACGCGATGCGGCAGGGCGCCTGCGCCTGGGCGAGGCAGGGGAGACGGTGGACTGGCTGGTGCAGATGCGGCGGCTGCCGGCGGATCGCATGCTCGATCATCTGCTGCGCGACGGAACGGTCGACCAGGCTGAAATCGTACACCTGGCCCGGCGGCTCGCCCGCTTCTACACTGCAGCGGTTGCGGAAGCCATCACAGCGCCGACCTATCGGCAAGGCCTGACCGGGCGGATCGAGGACAACCTTCATGAACTGGCGAGTCCGGAGTTCGGCCTGTCCCGGAGTGTGCTGGAGCGCCTCGCCCGCCTCCAGTCGGATTTCCTGCAAAGCCATGCGGAATGGTTCGATCGCCGCGTGCAGCAGGGCCGCATTGTGGAGGGGCATGGCGACCTGCGTCCGGAACACGTCTGCCTGCTGGCAGAACCGGTCGTCATCGATTGCCTGGAGTTCAAACGTGAATTCCGCATCCTCGATCCGGCCGACGAACTCGGCTACCTGGCGCTGGAATGCGAACGTCTGCATGCGCCGCAGGTGGGGCGCTGGCTGCTGGACGCGTATCGCGACGCAAGCGGCGATGCCCCGCCTGAGGCGCTGATTCACTTCTATCAGAGTTGCCGGGCAGTGCTGCGCGCCAAGCTCGCCCTCTGGCACCTGCGCGACGACGGCCGGCATCCGCCAGGGAAATGGCGCGCAACGGCCCAGGACTATCTCGAATGGGCGCTGCGGCATGCCGAAGCGGCAGCAGGCTGACGCTCAGTCCTGCAGCAGCTCGACCAGCGAACCGTCGCTGTGCAGGCGGCGAATGGCCTCGGCAAACAAGGGGGCCGACTCCAGCACCTCGACCCGGTGGCCCAGCATCTGCGACGGCAGGCGGAACGGCGGAATGGCGTCGGTGACCAGCAGCTTCTCCAGCGCCGGATCGGCCAAGACCTCGGCCGCTGCGCCGGCAAACACGCCGTGGCTGGCTGCGGCAAACACCCGTTTCGCCCCCAGCGTTTTGCAGGCGGCGGCCGCGCGTGCCAGGGTGGTGCCGCTGCTGACGAGGTCGTCGATGATGATTGCGGTCTTGCCGCGGACCTCGCCGACCACCGCTTCGCCGGACACCACGCCTTCGCTGCGGCGTTTTTCCATGAAGGCCGAGGCAACCGGCCGGCCGAGTGCGTGGGCGAGGGAATCGCGAAAGGCATCCGCCCGTTTGACGCCGCCCGCGTCCGGCGACACCACCACGACGGCTTCGTCCCGCAGACGTGACGCGAACCAGGCGACGAACAGGCCGCGGGCTTCGAGATGCTCGGCCGGGATACGGAAGGCATTCTGGTAGGCAGCCAGGTTATGCACGTCCAGCGTCAGCACCCGGTCGGTACCCAATGCCTCGAACAGCTGGGCGACATAGCGGCTGCCCACCGGATCGCGCGGTTTGGTGCGGCGGTCCTTGCGGGAATAGGCGAGGTAGGGGCAAACGGCCGTGACCCGGGCGGCTGAGGCATCCTTCAGCGCGCCAATGAAGAACAGCAGGCGGATGAGCTTGTCGTTGGCGCTCATCCCCGGTTCGCCATAGAGCGAGTGGATCACGTACACGTCCCGGCCGCGCACGTTATCCAGCGGCCGCGCCTTGTGCTCGCCATCCTCGAATTCGCGCTCCTCGTGGCGGGCCAGCGTCAGCCCCAGCGCTGCGGCCACGCGCTCGCCGTAGGGTCGGCTGGCGTTGAGCGCAAACAGACAAAGCTCACCTCGAGGCATCGGGGTCTCCAAGCGGATTAAGGATGCTGGCATCGTTTTAATAATATGCCAGACTTGAATGAAGCATCAGCCAAGAGGAAAAGCGAGAACCATGGAACCCAAGGAATGTTTTTACAGGGAGCAATTCGGCTACTGCTGGCTGGAGGATGAACAGTGGCTGTTTCAGGCGGTGGATGTAACAGAGAAACCGCTGGGCGAGCCGGTCAAGGTTGAGCTGGCAAACCTGGTCTTCCATCATGATGAAGATGAAGAACTCCATTAGAACACCGCGCTAAACGCTTCGCCTGTATCGGGAATCGGAAGGACGCCCACATGAACGCCGAAACGGAGTCGCAGGACCGGGCGCGCTGGCAAGCCTGTCCGGGGGATGCGTTGCTGATCGTCGATGTGCAGAACGATTTCCTGCCCGGCGGCAGCCTGGCGGTGCCACAGGGCGACGCGATCATCCCGATTCTCAACCGCTATATCGACGTGTTCATGTCGCAGGGCCTGCCGGTCTATGCCACGCGCGACTGGCATCCCGAGCGGCATTGCTCCTTTCGCGCGCAGGGTGGGCCGTGGCCGCCGCACTGTGTCGCCGACACGCACGGTGCGGAATTTTCTGCGGCGCTTACGCTGCCCCCAGCCGCCACCGTGATTTCCAAGGCGACCGCGGCGGAACGGGATGCCTATTCCGGTTTTCAGGGGACGTACCTGGATAGTCGCCTGCGCGCCGCCGGCGTCCGCCGGCTGTTTGTAGGTGGGCTGGCCACCGACTATTGCGTGCTCAACAGCGTGCGCGATGCCCTGCGGCTCGGCTACGAGGTGCTGCTGCTCACGGATGCGATCCGCGCAGTGGACGTCCGGACCGGAGACGGGCAGCGTGCCGAGGCGGAAATGGCCAGGCTGGGTGCCCAGCGCATCTCGCTGGATGGCCTGTCTGCATGAATCCTGCAACCAGCGTCCTGCTCACCGACCTGTACCAGCTCACCATGCTGCAGGGTTATCACGACCTCGGCATGGAAGACACCGCCGTGTTCGAGTTCTTCGTGCGCAGGCTGCGCCCGGGGCGCGGCTTTCTGCTGGCGGCGGGGCTCGAACAATCGCTGGCGTTTTTGGAACAGCTGCACTTCACCCCGGAAGAACTGGAATGGCTGGCGTCGACCCGGCGCTTCAGCAAGGCATTCCTCGCCTCGCTGGAAGGCCTGCGCTTCACCGGCGACGTGCATGCGATGCCCGAAGGCACGGTGTTCTTTCCCAACGAGCCGATCCTGCGCGTGACGGCACCGATCGCGCAGGCGCAGCTGGTGGAGACGCGGCTGATCAATCTGCTGCATCTGCAAACCCTGATCGCCTCCAAGGCCGCACGCTCGGTGTTGATGGCGCCGAACAGGCTGCTGGTGGATTTCGGGCTGCGTCGCGCCCACGGGGCGGAGTCCGGCCTGCTGGCAGCGCGCGCGAGCTATATCGCTGGCTTTTCCGGCACCTCGGCGGTGCTGGCCGGTCAGCAGTTCGGCATCCCACTTTACGGCACCATGGCGCATTCCTTCATCCAGGCGCACGACGACGAGGCGCTGGCCTTCGAGCATTTCGCCCATGCGCAGCCCGACAACGTGGTGCTGCTGATCGACACCTGGGACACCGAGGCGGCGGCACACAAGGTGGTGGCGCTGGCGCCGAAGCTGACGCGCGCCGGCATCCGCATCAAGGGGGTGCGTATCGATTCCGGCGACCTCGCCGAGCACGCGCGCCGGGTGCGGACCATCCTCGATGCGGGCGGGCTCGATCACGTGATCATCTTCGCCAGCGGCGACCTCGACGAATATGCGCTGCGCGACATGCTGGCCGCCGGCGCGCCGGTGGACGGCTTCGGCGTCGGCACCCATCTGGATACGTCGAGCGATCTGCCTTACCTCGATTGCGTCTACAAGCTGCAGGAATATGCCGGCCGCGCGCGCCGCAAGCGCTCAGAAGGCAAGGCCACCTGGCCCGGCCGCAAGCAGGTGTACCGCCGCCACGACGCCGACGACCGCATGGGCGGGGATGTGGTGACACTGGAAACCGACCCGCAGCCGGGCGAGCCCCTGCTCATTCCGGTGATGCGCGGCGGCTGCCGCCTGGCGCCGCCTCCCGCTCTGGCGGAGGTGCGCCGCCACGCAGCCCGGAGCCTGGCCCGATTGCCGGAGCCGCTGCGCCGCCTGGAGGAATTCACCTATCAGGTGGAGATTGCGCCCGCACTGCATGAACTCGCGGCGCAAATCGACCAGAACACCCTTGCCGGAACAACTAGACTGGAAACATGACTCAAATTTTGCCGCTGTCCCCCGATCGCCTGTATCGCGCCTGCGATATCGACCGTTTCACGTTCACGACCACCGCCGAGCTCGACGATCTGACCGAAGGCATCGGCCAGATGCGCGCCATGGACGCGGCGCATTTCGGCATCGGCATGCGCCATGCGGGTTACAACCTTTACGTCATGGGTCCCCCCGGCAGCGGCAAGCGCACGCTGATCCGCCAGCTGCTCGACCAGCGCGCGGGCAAAGAGGCCAAACCGGCCGACTGGTGCTACGTCCACAATTTCAGCCAGCCGCACAAACCGCGCGCGATTCAGCTGCCCGCCGGAATGGGCACCCGCTTCCATGCCGACATGCAGCAACTGGTGGCGGAGTTGCAGGCGACGATACCGGCGGTGTTCGAGGGCGAGGAGTACCGGCGTCGCCTGAGCCAGATCGACGAGGAATACGGCGAACGCCAGACCCAAGCCTTCGTCGAGGTGGGCGATGAGGCCAACAAGCAGGGCATCACCCTGCTGCGCACGCCGAACGGATTCTCGTTTGCGCCGGCCAAGGGCGACGAGGTGATGAGCCCGGACGAGTATGAGAAGTTGCCGCCCGAGGAGAAAACGCGCGTCGAGCAGGCGATTGCCAGCCTGCAGGAACAGCTGGAGAAGGTCATCCGCCAAGTCCATCTGTGGCGGCGCGAACGCATCGAGCGCGTGCACAAGCTCAACGAAGAGGCGGTGCTGTTCGCCGTCGGCCACCTGATCGACGACCTGCGCAGCAATTATGCGGACTACCCCGCGGTGTGCAGCTATCTCAACGAGGTGCAGCAGAACGTCATCGAGAGCATGGACGAGTTCCGCCATCCCAAGGAAGCCATGTCCGGCCTGGCCGCCCTCACCAGCGAACTGCCCAATTTCAGCCGCTTTCGCGTCAACCTGCTGGTGGCGCGCGAAGCGGCCGAAGCCGCCCCGGTGATCTACGAGGACCATCCCACCTACCAGAACCTGCTGGGGCGGGTCGAGCACGTGTCCCAACTCGGCGCGCTGGTCACCAACTTCCTGCTGATCAAGCCGGGGGCGCTGCATCAGGCCAACGGCGGCTACCTGCTGCTGGATGCCTTCAAGCTGCTGTCCCAGCCGTTTTCATGGGAGGGCCTCAAGCGCGCGTTGTCCACCCATGAAATCCGCATCGAGTCGCTCGGCCAGATGTATAGCCTGGTCAGTACGGTGTCGCTGGAACCTGAGCCGATTCCGCTCGATGCCAAGGTGATCCTGATCGGCAACCGCCTGCTGTATTACCTGCTCGCGCAATACGACCCGGAGTTCGGCGAGCTGTTCAAGGTGGCGGCCGACTTCGAGGACGAGGTGGTGCGCAGTGCCGACAACGATCTGCTCTACGCCCGGCTGATCGCCACCCTGGCGCGCCGGGACACGTTGCGGCCGTTCGATCGCGGTGCGGTGGCGCGGGTGATCGAACACAGCGCGCGCCGTGCCGAGGATGCGGAGAAACTCTCCACCCATATGGAAAGCCTGGCCGATCTGGTACGCGAGGCCGATTACTGGGCAGGCCAGGATCAGCGCGAGGTGGTGGAATGCGCCGACGTCGAGCGTGCGATCGGGGCGCAGATCAAACGCTCCGATCGCCTGCGCGAACGCTCGCACGAAGCGATCCTGCGCGGCATCCTGCACATCGACACCGAGGGCGAGCGGGTAGGGCAGGTCAACGGCCTGTCGGTGTTCCAGCTCGGCGACTTCAGCTTTGCCCAGCCTTCGCGCATCACCGCCAACACCCGCCTCGGCGAGGGCGAGCTGATCGACATCCAGCGCGAGGTCAAGCTGGGCGGCGCGATCCACTCCAAGGGCGTACTCATCCTGTCCTCCTTCCTGGCGTCGCGCTATGCCGCCGAACAGCCGCTCTCGCTGGCAGCCAGCCTGGTGTTCGAACAGACCTACGGCCAGGTGGAAGGCGACAGCGCTTCGGTGGCCGAGTTGTGCGCGCTCTTGTCCTCGCTGGCGAATGCGCCGATCCGCCAGTCGCTGGCAGTGACCGGCTCGGTCGATCAGTTTGGCCGGGTGCAGGCGATCGGCGCGGTGAACGAGAAGATCGAAGGCTATTTCGACATCTGCAAGCAGCGCGGACTCACCGGTCAGCAGGGCGTGCTGATTCCCGCATCCAACGTGTCGCACCTGATGCTGCGCCGCGACGTGGTGGAGGCGGCAGCGGCAGGACGATTCCATGTCTACGCGGTGGAAACGGTGGATGACGCGCTCGAACTGCTGACCGGCATCCCGGCTGGCGCCGCCGATACCGAAGGCAGCTTCGACCAGCGCGTGGCCCAGCGGCTCAAGCATCTGGCCGAGCTGCGGCGCGCCTATGCAAAAAAGGCCGGGCGCGGCTCCGGAGGCAGTCATGTCCACGACGATGCATGAGCGGCCTGCCGTCGCCCGCATATGGGTGGCGCTCGACGAATCACCACGCAGCGCCGCAGCACTGATGGCCGCTGCCGGCCTGGCGGCCGAACTCGACGCGGAACTGGCAGGACTGTTCGTCGAGGACATCAACCTGCAGCACCTGATCGGCCTGCCCTTCGCGCGCGAATTCAGCCTGCTGTCAGGATCAGGCCGCCCGCTTTCTCAGGGGGAAGTGGAGAGCACCTGGCGGAGCGAGGCGCGGAGCATGCAACGCCTGCTGGTCGAGGCTGCAGAAACCTTGCGCCTGCGCTGGTCGTTCCATGTGGCGCGCGGCAGAGTGTCTGCAGAAGTGAACAGCCTGGCGCAGGCACTCGACCTGATCGTGCTGGGCAGGCGCTCGGGCATCCGTGTCCTCGCCGTCTCACAGACCACACCCTCTCTGGTGGGTACCCCCCCGCAGAGGGGTCCGGTGCTGGTGCTGTTCGGGAAGGACCCGGCCTCCACCCAGAGTCTGGAGCTGGGCGTCATGCTGGCAAGACGCAGCGGCGCCGAACTGCTTCTGTTGATCGACGCCGACAACGAGGATGCGTATCGGGCAGCCTGCGTGGCTGCCCAGACTGTTCTGAAGATGTCGAGAACAAACGGACGATGTGTGTGGCTAACCGGGGCAAATGAGTCTAACTTGATTCAAGCGGCTCATCGTGAAGCGGCAGGCTGCCTGGTCCTTCCAGACAAGGCGCGCTTTCTGGGGCAGGAAGGCCTGGACCGGGTACTGGATGAGATCGAATGTCCGATTGTGCTGACCGGATAACACGGAATAAACCAGGATACAAATCGGCCCAGGCCGCTGGATCCCCAACCTGAACGGAAGGATGACAAGATGAAAACACCGCTGCAAATCACGTTTCGCGACATTGAACATTCCGACGCGCTTGAGACGCATATCCGCGAAAAGGCCGAGAAGCTCGAGACTTTTTTCGAGCCGATCATGTCGTGCCGGGTGGTGGTCGAAATGCCCCACCAGCACAAGAATCAGGGCAAGTTCTTCAACGTGCGCATTGACATCGGCGTGCCGGGCAGCGAAATCGTGGTGAACCGCGACCAGCACGAAGACGTGTATGTCGCCCTGCGCGATGCGTTCGATGCGGCCAAGCGCCAGCTCGACGACTATTCCCGGCGCCTGCGCCGCGAGACCAAGACGCACGACACGGAATACATCGGCGAGGTGGTGCGCCTCTTTCCCGACGAGGGTTATGGCTTCATCCGCCGCGCCGACGGCGACGAACTGTATTTCAATGGCGACAATCTGGTGAACACCACGCTCAACCAGCTCAGCGAGGGCGACGCCGTGAAGTTCATCGAAGACATGGCTGCCGCCGAGGGCCTGCAGGCCAAGCGCGTGAGCGTCGGCCATCACCACCTGCCGGAGTAGCTAGGAAACAAGGTGGCGCGGGGCCAGGCGGCGCAAGCGCAGCCCTTCGCGCACCAGCGCCGACTCGAACTCGGCGAAGCCCGTTGCAGCCTGTCCATCGGCTGCCCATGCTTGCCGCAATTCGGCAAGCGCGCGGTCGGGGCCATCGATGGCCGGCTTCAGGTAGCCCAGCGCCTTCGCCGCGGCCAGGGCCAGCGGCGCCAGCGGCGGCTCGGCCTTCGCCCAGATGCCGCGCAGTTCGCGCAGAAAAATGCCGGCGGTGGTGTCGCCGATCCCCTTGCCCAAGGCTTTGAGCCGGCTTTCGAGATCGCGCGTGTCGGCGGCGCCATCATGCAGGGCATCGAGGCTGCCACCGTAATCGCGCATCAGCGCAGCGCACACCTCGAGCAGCTTGGTCGCGGTCTTGTAGTCATAGCGCACATAGCCGCCGGCATCGAGAATCTCCACCAGACCGTCCCAGCCGGTTGCCACGATGCGCTCCGGGGTGAGCACGGATCGTGCGGCGAATTCGCGCCAGGTCCGGGTGGCGATCGATTCGGATATGCGCGTTCCATACAGCACGGCAGCGAGAAACCACTTGAAGCGTTCGCCCGCATCCGGCGCGCCGAGATCGATGCCGAGCGCGTTGGCATAGCGTCCGCCGCGGCGATTAACCCATTCGCCCGGGGCAATTCCACTCATGGCCTAGGCTCGTATACCATCCGGCCGGCCTGGCGTTCGAGCGGGGTGCCCAGTTCGGCGCATAGCTTTTCCATGCGGGCGGCGATGACCTCGAAATCCTCGCCGTGCGCCAGCGTGACCTGCGCCACCGCAAGGCACACCGGGATCAGTTCGATGCGCCGCAGCCGGCCCTGATCGAGCATCAGTTTGAACAGGCAGGAATGGTCGTTGCGCAGCACCGGATCAACGGCGTAGTCGTCGATGAAGTCGCCGGTGTCGTAGAGAATGGGGCGGCCCTGGTGAATCTCGATGCCCTGGCAGAGATGCGCACTGTGGCCGTAATAGATATCCGCACCGAGTTCGATCACGTGCCGGGCAAAGCGGCGGAAATCCGGGGCAGGGCGTTCGACGAAATTGGCGCCCCAATGATTGGAGAACACCACCCAGTCCGCCCCGTGCGCCCGCGCACGGGCGATCGCGTCCGCCACCCGGATCAGTGTGTCCGCTTCGATCGACACGTCCAGATAGTGGGTGCCGGGGTGCTGGTCGGCGGCGGCGAAGTCCGGCTGGTTGTCGGTGCAGGCGAGCAGGGCCACCCGGCAGGGCGATGCACCGGACACCTCGAGAAGGGCGGGCGCGGCGGCCTGCGTGAGATCGAGACCGGCGCCGGCGTGGCGGATGCCAGCGGCGTCCAGCGTGCGCAGCGTATCGCGCAGTCCGCGCACCTCGAAATCCAGGGTGTGATTGTTGGCGAGCGAGCAGGCGTCGATGTGCGCCGCCTGCAGGAAGCGCACGGCGCCGGGATCGGCGCGGAAGTGGTACCTCTTCCAACTGCGGGCCCACGGCTGCGCATGCCGGGTCAGCGCGCATTCCAGATTGGCGATACGCAGGTCGGCCTGCAGCAGATGCGGCAGCACATCGCCCCACATCTCATGGGGCTGCATGTTCTTGAGCGCCGCGTCGACGCCGCGCCCAAGCATGACATCGCCGACGAGGGCCAGGGTCAGCATGGCTTTACCCTGTCTGCCCCGTCATTGCCCGATCCGCGGGGCAGGGACTAGCCTTGTTTGGCGGCCCAGAGTTGACACCAGCCCTGGGGACTGACTTTGCCCTCCACCACCTTGCAGCTGCTGTCGGCTGCGACGAACTGCATGCATTTCGCACAATCCTGGTTGCCCTTGGGCTTGTCCTGATACTTGGCCTGTGCCTTACTCACTTTGCCGCTCTGGGCGTGGCCCACTGCCGGCAGGCACATCATGCACCCTGCGGCAAGGGCAGCACGCAACACCGTGCGGCGGTTTAGATCATGGGGGTCCATCATGCACACTCCTTTCGTGACATTGAATCCGCTGCAGCCCGCTGACCTACGCGCCCGCGGAGGCCACGGGCTTAATTCCCCGCTGGAGGCTGGCCCGGCTTCGGCTGCCCGGAGGTTCCCGTCGCGGGCTTCGCTTGATCGCTTGCTTTCCGGGTGAGGTATTTGTCGAATTCGCTGCGGTCCAGCCGTTCATCCCCATCGATGTCAGCCGCTTTGAAGGCCAGATCATCCTTGCCTTTAGCCTTGAACTCTTCGAGGGAGAGATAACCATCCCTGTTGCTGTCATAGTCCTTGAAGGACATACCCGATTCGGGCATCCCTTTAGGATCGACGGCATAGGCAGGCAACATCGCCCCGCCCAGCAGCAGGGCGGCAAGTCGCGTTTTGGTTGGGCTGCTTCCTGATTTCATGAGGCTCTCCTGTGTGATCGATTGCCCAAGGGCACGATGGGCGGCCGCGATGCAGCGCGCCATCGACCTTACCCACTGTAGGTGACTTTCCGGCCCGAACAAGGTTTCCGGTCGGGCGTGCTTGTCACCCGCCGGCAGGCTTTCACATCGTGCGCTTGAGCAGGCGCCGCAGTGCGGCCAGCGGGCGGGTGTTGAGCACGTCGTCCTTTTCCAGCCAGCCGCGCCGGGCCTGGCCGACGCCATACCTGAGATTGATAAAATCGAAGCGGCTGTGCGCGTCGGAATTGATGCTGACCAGCACGCCTTCCTCCTTTGCCATCTGGCAATGGGTATCCAGCAAATCCAGGCGTTCCGGGTGGGCGTTGAGTTCGAGGAAGCAGCCGCGCGCCCTGGCGTGGCGAATGATGCGCAGCATGTCGACGTCGTAGGGGTCGCGCTTTTCGAGCAGACGACCGCTGGGATGGGCAAGCATCGTGAAGTGCGGATGATCCATCGCGGCGAGGATGCGTCCGGTCTGCTTCGCGCGTGACAGATGGAACTGGCTGTGCACCGCGCCTACCACCAGGTCGAGCCTGCCCAGCACGTCGTCGGGCAGGTCGAGGCTGCCGTCTTCCAGGATGTCGACCTCGATGCCTTTCAGCAGCGTGATGCCGTCCAGCTCCCTATTAAGGTGGTCGATTTCCTCGCACTGGCGCGCCAAGCGCAGCGGATCGAGGCCGTGCGCCATGACGAGGTGACGCGAGTGTTCGGTGATGGCGAGATATTCCAGCCCCTGCGCCTTCGCGGCGAGCGCCATCTCGCGCAGGCTGTCGTGGCCGTCGGTGGCCTTGGTATGGGCATGCAGGTCGCCGCGCAGGTCTGATAATTCGACCAGTCGGGGCAGACGCCCGTTGCGCGCCGCCTCGATTTCGCCGCGATCTTCGCGCAGTTCCGGCGGGATATAGGGCAGGCCGACGCTTTTATAGACGGAGGCCTCGTCGTCGCCCGCGATGCGTTCGCTCCCGCGAAATACGCCGTATTCGTTGAGCTTGAGTCCGAGCGTCTGCGCGATGCGGCGGATCGCGATGTTGTGGGCCTTGGAACCGGTGAAGTAATGCAACGCCGCGCCGTAGGCCTGCTGCGCCACCACCCGCAGGTCGACTTGCAGGCCGCTCTTGAGGACGACGCTGGCGCGCGTGCTGCCGGCGGACAGCACCTCGGCCACCTCATCGTAGGCAGTGAAGCGCTGCATCACCGGGCTGCCGGCGGTTGCGGTGACCAGGATGTCGAGATCGCCCACCGTTTCGCGCATGCGCCGGAAGCTGCCGGCCACCGTCACCTGCTCGACGCCGGGGGCGGCCTGCAGATACGCGGTGAGCGCCTCGGCGTATTGCGCCGCCACCGCCAGTTTGACGCGATGCGTCTGGCTGGCATGCGCCTCCACCGCCTGCAGGATGTTGAGTTCGGTCTTTTCACCGAAGCCGGGCAGGGCGCGGATGCGTCCGTCGCGCGCCGCCCGGTACAGTTGCTCGACGGTCTGCACCTCGAGGTCGTGGTACAGCGCCTTGACACGCTTCGGCCCGAGGCCGGGAATCTGCAGAAGTTCGGTGACGGCGGGCGGCAGTTCGCGCCGCAGGCGATCGAGCAGGCTGCAGCGTCCGGTTGTGACAATTTCCTGGATTTTGGCTGCAAGATCATCGCCAATTCCGGGCAAACGGGTCAAATCTTCACTGTTGTCCAGCAGCGTGCGCGCCTCCTGCGGCAGTTCGCCCAGCGTGCGCGCGGCATTGCGATAGGCCCGGATGCGGAACGGATTGGCGCCCTGGATTTCCAGCCGGTCGGCGATTTCTTCGAACAGGGCGGCGATGTCGGCGTTGTGTACGGGCATACCAAATGGCCGGTTTGGAGTCTGAATGGGTGCGTGACGAGGTCTGGGGTTCGAGCCGGGGCACGGCAAGAATCGCGCCCATTTTGCCTCTCGTTCGAACCATAGCCGACGGAGCAGGAAGAGGAAAGAGCGATCGAGACCCGCGGACGCGGGCCTCGTCGCGGGGAGGGTACCGGGATAGCCTATTCTTCAGGAAGACAAAAGGAGGTAACCATGTTCCAACACATACTCGTACCCGTCGATGGCAGCGAGGTGTCCCATGCCGTCGTGAATCGGGCCTGTTCCTTTGCCCGGGAAGCCGGTGCCTGGCTGACGTTTTATCACGCAAAGCCCACTTACTTGCCCTACGGGCTGGCCGCCGAGGGCGGGTTTGACTTTGCCGGAGCCAACGAAGCCTATCGCGCTGCAATGGACAAGAAGGCCGAAACGATCCTGGACAGCGCGAAGCAGGCGGCAAGCCAGGCGGGCCTGACATTTGATGCCATCAGCACTGAATGTGACGAGCCTTATGAAGGCATCATCGCGGCAGCGCAGGACGGCGCCTGCGACCTCATCTTCATGGCGTCGCATGGCCGTCACGGAGTGCGGGCCTTGTTGCTGGGATCGGAAACGCAGAAGGTTTTGACGCACTGCACGATACCGGTGCTGGTTTATCGCTGAGACCCGTCGGCCACTCGGGATGGACATCGATAACGGGCGGTTGATCGTCCAAATCGGCACCGCATCCATGAAGCCGGCTGAGTTCGTCATTTTCCGTATCCAGCAAAAAACGCCAGGAAGTCAGCAAGCCTGATTACGACAGATAAGCGAAAGGGCGAACCATGCCCGCAGTCTATCGACACAATCCCTTAGCAGGTTGCTCTGGTTCATACCGAGGGAAGCGTTTTCCCCTCGGCCTGGCTGACTTCGCATAATGTATATTATGTTAAATAATGACAAGCTGATCCCATCCTTGGTCAGCCTGGTGTCGGGGCAACGGAATTACATTAACCACCGAGAAATTCCAGCAGCCAATCCCGAGTCAACACACTGAATGGCAACGCTAAGACCCCCCACCCAACTTACTGCTGGCCGTAAGGGTCGATGAGTAACTTTGGCAGCCCATGGTGCGAAACCGTTCCTATAACAATTTGGCTATCCGATTGATTACACGGAGATTTCTTCAGAAGACATCCCCTGGGCACAAATCCTGACCTTAAGTTCTTGATTCCAATTACGCCCCGTTACTCGAATTTTGTGGGACCGACACCAAGTGTGCCCCATCGAACCAACTCAGCCTGCTATACAAAACAAGGCAGGCTCACGAGGAAGTAGCTGTGTAGCCCATATTGCTCTGCCTTTCGGAAGGAGTTGCAATGAAATACTGCATACGCACATTTACATTTTCCCCGGATCGCTGGCTGGCATTCGGACTGTTGCTGCTTTTCATGGCCAGCGCCACCGGGGCCGAGCCTTCCTACAAGGAAGGCGAAACGATCTTTATCGAAACCCGCGTGGAAGCCCCTGACCGCAACCCGACCTGGTATGCCTCCATGGTTGCCCGGCCGTATGCGCCGGTATTCGAGATGCTGGCCACGCAGGGTACGCAAGGTCGTTATTATCCCTACACCTACCCGGTCACCCTGAAGGATCTGGTGCGTTTCCACGGCCACGATTGCGAGGGAACGAGCCACGCGGCGAACGCTGCCTGGGTGGCGTTCAAGACGCTGTTCCCCGATGGCATCATCGACCGCAGCGTGCTACGAGGCATCAGCGGCGAGTCGCCCTGCTGGTCTGATGCTGTAGCCTTTCTCACCGGCGCGCGGCTGCAATACGGCAACCTGGGATTCTTCAAGGACAGGCGCTACAGCCATGCCATCGTCCTTTACCGGGAGGACACGAATGTCGCTGTAGCCGCCACCTGGAAAGCAGGCATCAACAACATCCCCGGCGAACCGGTCATGCTGCCCGGCAAGGTTGCCTGGCAACCCAGGATTACCATGAAGGATGTGGAGGCGCTCAAGGCTGTGGTGAAGCAGTCCGGCGGCAAGCCGACGCCTTATCAGGTCGATCTCATGCGCTACCAGCAATGGGCGCATATCAACGACATCCTCGAGCATCCGCTCGAAGCGAGTTATCAGGCCCAGATCATCGAAAACTTCAAATGGGAAGACTGGATCGACCCAGCCAAGATTGTCGCCAAGCCGCACGAGCGTACTGATACGCGACTGAAAAACTACCCCTACCGCAGCAGGCCGGTTGTGGAAGTGCCTGAGCGGTAGTCAGCGCTACACAGCATGAACATGATTGAAGGATGCTAAGGACATTTCATTGCGATGCATTCCGAAGGTAGTGCCGTAGCCACCTGATTATGCTGGGTTTTCGGACGCCCCATTACTGGCATTTCGTGGGACCGCCGCCAGGTTTGGCGCGTCCACCTTCTCCAAGTAGGACCAGCAGAGAAGCAAAACCATTTACTTCATTAAGAACACGATCCACAACGTTGATATTTAATTATATTATCAGTCTAAATTGTCTCCACCTCATCGCCCCGCGACGGGAACAGGCCCACGATTCTATTGGGCTGCTTTCCAGTAAGGCCCGGCCCAGAGCCGCGTTTTTACAGGCCGACGACCTGCGCATGCAGCCCACGCTCCTGGAATGTGTGGAGCAGATTGACCGCCCGTGTGGTTTCGGAATCGTAGACCACCATGATCATGTGGGCGTTTTCCGGGTTGTGCCCGACCGAAACCACTCCCGCGTCCTGACGCACGCCGTCTTCAATCTGGTGCAGGGCATCGTCGTCCAGCGCTTCCTTCAGATGCAGCACCACTTCGTTCAGGTTCGAACTCATCATGGTCTCCTTGTTAATTAAGGAATGAGTTCAGTCTTTATAGCCTTTTGCAGCGTGGCGTCCAGCGAGTTTTCAGCCAACCCATTTCGAAAAAGGGCTGTGCAGACTTCATTGATCGCGCCGCTTCAAACGCCCCTGCATGGCATCTTCCAGATGGCGCTGTCAAACCGTCCTGTCCCAGGCCGGCACTCTACGAAATCCTGACTTCCGTCCCGACCTCCACCCGATCGAACAACTCCGCCACATCTGCATTCTTCATGCGAATGCAGCCGTGCGACGCCGGTGTGCCGATCCTGTGTTCCTCGTGGGTGCCATGGATGTAGATGAAGCGGTCATGGGTGTCCACCACCCCGCCCTTGTTCCTGCCCGGCTCCAGACCGTCCAGCCACAAAATGCGCGTCAGGATCCAGTCTCGTCCTGGGTTTTCGGCGTCCAGCTCGGGCGTCCAGATTTCACCGGTGGGCTGACGCGACTTGAACGCGGCGCACAGCGGTGCGCCGGCGCCGATTTTCTCCGCGATGCGGTGACGCCCGCGCGGCGTGCAATAACTGCCGTTCTGCTCCCCGGCCCCGTTGGCCGCGGTGGAAACCGGATACTGTCGCAACAAAATGTCGCCATCGGGAACCGGCTCCCACAGATACAACTGCTGCAGGCGCACATCCACTTCGATAAACAGGCCGCTCATTGCACCGTCTCCTTCTTCTGCTGGCGACGTGCCTCGAAAAACCCCGAGATCATCGCCGCACATTCCTCCGCCAGCACCCCACCGGTGATGTCGCAATGGTAGTTCAAGCGCGGTTCGCCAAATATGTCGATGATGCTGCCGTGCGCGCCGGTCTTGTATTCGCGCGCGCCATACACCACCCGCGCCACCCGCGCATGCAGGATCGCCCCGGCGCACATCACGCACGGCTCCATCGTCACATACAGCGTGCAGCCCACCAGCCGGTAATTACCCAAGCGCGCAGCCGCGTCGCGCAGCGCCATCACCTCGGCGTGCGCCGTCGGATCGTGGCTGGATATCGGCTGGTTGTAGCCACGGCCGACGATCTCGCCGCCGCACACCACCAGCGCGCCCACCGGCACCTCGCCCGCGTCCCAGCCCTGGCGGGCCAGTTCCAGCGCGGTGCGCATGAAGCCGGCATCTTCAGCGTCTTCCAGCAGAGGGACCTGAGTCTTGGATGATTGGTCTGTCATTCGCGTTTCCTGAACGCCCTTGGCAAAGTGCCTACCGGGGAAGAGTGTAATCTACGCCAGAAAGGCCGGGGCAGCCGGCCAGCATGCACGGGATGGAGACTGAATTGTTACTTAACCCATCATTCAAGCGGGTCGCGCCAAAGCGCGCCCCATAACTCAAACCTTGGGCGCCCCCCACTCCATTAGAGCCATAACTTCATGAGAGAAATCATGTACAGCCAAAGCAGCGCCTTGATCGTATTGGGTCTTTTCATTTTCATGCTGCTTGCCATGGAAATCGGCTTTCGAAGCGGCCGTCGCAAACAGGCGAGCGTGGCCGAAGCGATCACGCAAGCCAATTCCGTTCTGGTCTCGATGCTGGGGCTGCTGGCGCTGCTGCTGGCTTTCACCTTTTCTGCGGCGCTGCAACGCTATGAAGATCGTAGCCAGACGGTCGTGGCCGAGGCCAATGCCATCGGGACCACGTATCTCAGGGCGCGACTTCTTCCCGGGGGGATGCAGGATGACGTGCAGGCACTGCTCCGCCAGTACCTGGATGTTCGCATTCAGGAAGGCCTTGTCGATGCCACTGATCCCGAATTGCACGAATCTCTGCTGCACCAGGCGAAATTGATGGAGGCACAACTCTGGAACCATGCCGTAAGGGCAGCGGAGCTGGACAAGAGCGTCGTCACAAGCGGGCTCTTCATCCAGTCCCTGAATGAACTCATCGATACCTCCAGCACCCGGAATGCCGCCTTGAACCGGCAGGTGCCGGAAATCGTGTTGTTCCTGATGATCGCGACGATCGTTCTGACAACGGCCACGCTCGGCTATGCATCGGGAATTGCCGGGCATCGGGTCACCCTTGCGGCATTCGTTCTGTTGATACTCATCGCCCTGGTCGTCTACCTCATTATCGACCTGGACAGGCCCCGGCGCGGCGTCATTCAAGTGAGCCATGACAGCATGCTGAGCCTTCAGCAAACCATAGGGACCCTGCCGGGCCACATCACCCAGCCCGCCAGTCCGCCGGGCGCGCCGCAAGCGTCGCCCCGATGAGTTTCGACTTGGCTGTCGACCACGGGAAGCAGCCCCGGGTTGCACTATGATTCATTGAGGAAAGGCACATTTGAGCGGCGAGGAATTCATGAAGAAAACATGCTTTTTGAGGTCAGCGAACGCCTGCCCTGCCAGGACCCCGCAGATACGGCTGCCCCTGGCAACCCGATGTTGCGCATGGTTCGCGGCACTCGTGTTTGCAAGTCTTCCCGCGCTCGCCGTTGCCCAATCACCCTGCCCGGGTATTCACGTGCAGATTCAGAACATCAAGAACAGCACGGGAACTGTGGCCTGCGCGCTTTTCGAATCGCCAGAGGGTTTCCCCATCGAGTATCTGCGCTACGCAACCAATATCATGGTGATCAAAATTCGTGACACCCAGGCGCGTTGCGACTTTCTGGACATCCCGCCCGGAACGTATGCGCTTGCCGTCATTCATGATGAAAACATGAACGGCAAGCTGGACACCAATCTGCTGGGCATCCCCAGGGAAGGCTACGGTTTTTCAAACCATTCAAGACGCTTGCTTGGCGCGCCTTCGTTTTCTGCTGCCGGCTTTCAGTACGACGGGCAAAACCTGGGGCTGGAGATCAGCCTGCATTACTGAGCAAGCGTTGCGGGACGTTGAACTGGACCCTTAGCGCGCGGACCGCGGCCCGACTTAAATGTTTTTTGGGGTCAGCGTCATCGTCGCGGCTTGGCCCCCCGGTGACTCAGCGTGGTTTGAATCAGAAATCGACCCATCATTTCTTAGATACCAATGCCATGGCGATACGGATCGTACGACTGGGCAGCATCCGGGAACACGACGAGGGGCTGCGTATCGGAACCGTCCGGCGCCCCCCACGCGGTGTGCGGAAAGAAGCCTATGCGTCGAAAAACATGTATGACGTGTGGTTTCCGAACCTGTCCCCGAGCGAAGCCCTCCTCAAGGAAGCTTTTCCTGTGGCAGACGACAAAACCTGGCGCACCTTCAAGCGGCGCTTCCTTGCCGAAATGAAGTCGTCTGAAGCGAAGCGGGATCTGGATCTGCTCGCGGCGCTCTCGCACCATGCCAACTTCTCCCTCGGCTGTTATTGCGAAGACGAAAGCCGGTGTCACCGATCGATCCTGAGAGCGCTTCTCGAAACGAGAGGCGCTGAAATCAAGTGAGAACGGCTCGGGTGGCCAGGTGCGCGCCTGGTCACTCAGCCGCACGATACGATCCGCTAGCCGCCAGCTCGTCCCAATCCCGCACGCATCAAGGCGCCGCCCGCTGCGAGGCTCACTGCCAGCAGTGCGGCGAGCGGAACGACCGCAAAGTCGGGCGCTTCCATCGCCCACAGCGTGGCGCCGCTGATCAAGCACCACGTCACGGGGATCGGGTATAGCGCCCACGCCGGCCGCGCCCCGGCCAGCAGCAGGACACCGAGCGTCGCCAGCGCAGTCGGATCGGGCGCCATGCCGAACACTTCGGCCTGCGTCCAGCTCCGCCCCCGCAGCGGCCCCGCCAACGGAAAGATCAGCACGGCGAACAGCAGCAGGCCGGGGCCGAGTCGCTGCTGCAGCCGGGTGGCCGGGGCTGGCGTGAGCCGCCCGCGCACCACGCCCACCCAAAGCAGCAGCAGTGCCTGCGCGACGAAGGCCCAGGCGAAATAACCGGCAGCCAGGTTGATGCTGGCGTAGCGCTGCCAGTGGAACGCCCAGGCAACCCACAGCCAGCACAGCGCCAGGATCGCGGCGAGTGCCCGCCCTGCCCGCTCGCCGCCTTTGAGCCACAGCGCCCAGAGCGACACACCGAGCGCGAGCGCTACAATCTGCAGCGGCCACCATTCGAGGTTGTAGAGCTCAAACAGCCGGTAATACGTGCGCTGCGAAAACAGCAGCAGGTCGCGCGGACCGTAGGTCCACCACTCCGACATCAGCGCGCTGCCACGAATGCGGCCATGCGCGCACGCATCGCCTGATCCGGCAGACGGCCGGACGCCGCGCCCACGTTTTCCCGCACGTGCGCAACGCGGGTGGTGGCCGGAATCGCGCAGGTGACGGCCGGATGCGAAATGATGAACTTGAGCGCGAACTGGGCCCAGCTGGTGCAGTCGATCTCGGCCGCCCACGACGGCAGCGGCCGGCGCCCCAGACGGTCGAGCAGCGCGCCCTGCTGGAACGGCCGGTTGACGATGATGGCGATGCCGCGTTCCCGCGCAAGCGGCAACAGGCGTTGTTCCACTTCACGGTCGATGAGGTTATAGGTCAGCTGCACGAAATCCAGCGGCTGGCTGGCCATGATCTTCTCCATCTCGTCGTGGCGGCGGCCGTGCGAGGTGGTGATGCCCACATAGCGCAACTGACCCGCCGCCTTCATCGCGAACAGCGTCGGCAGGTGCGCCTGCCACGACAGCAGGTTGTGCACCTGCAGCAGGTCGAAGCGCGGAATGCCCCACAGCCGGCGCGAGGTTTCCATCTGCACGCGGCCTTCGGCACCGCCAGAAATCCACACCTTGTCGACGGCGAAGAGATTCGCCGGACGGCCGAGTTTTTTGAGGCCATAGCCGATGACTTCCTGCGCCGATCCGTACATCGGCGAGCTGTCGATCAGGCGCCCGCCGGCCTGGAAGAAGGCGCGCATCACCTCGGCGCTGGCGTCGCGCGCTACCCGGTCGTCGCCAACGTTGAAGGTGATCCAGCTGCCCAGGCCGACCAGCGGAATGGCCTCGCCGCTAGACGGGATGGCGCGGGTTGTGCGGCGTGGCTGCTGTGCCCGGACCATCGCCGGCCCAAGCACAGGCGCCGCCACGATGGCCCCCAGCAGCCTGCGGCGGGTGTCGTTCGGAATGTGTGCCATCAAGAATTGCCTCCGGAGTCGTCCTGAGTATCAGAACCCATCCGCCGGCAACGGTTCATTCAAAAGCGGTCCAGTGGGCTCGTAACCCCCCGCCCGCCCTTGTTCAGCACATGGGTGTAGATCATCGTCGTCGCCACATCCTTGTGGCCCAGCAGTTCCTGTACCGTGCGGATGTCGTAGCCGCTGGTGAGCAGATGGGTGGCAAACGAATGTCGCAACGTATGCGGCGTTGCGGGTTTCACGATTCCCGCGTCGCGCACCGCTTGGCGGATCGCCCGCTGAATCGCTTGATCCTGAACATGATGTCGCCTCACTAGCCCCGAACGCGGATCAACAGAACGGTTCTTGGAGGGAAACACATACTGCCAGCCCCACTCCCTCGCCGCATTCGGATACTTGCGGTCAAGTGCATAAGGCAGGTACACCTCGCCGAACCCTTCTGCGACATCCTGATCGTGCAAAACTTTTACCTGTTTCAAGTGCGCCTTGAGCGGTTCAACCAGCATCGCGGGCAGCATCGTCACCCTGTCCTTGAATCCCTTGCCCTCACGCACCAAGATTTCGCCCCGCGTGAATTCCAGATCTTTTACCCTGAGCCGCAGCGCTTCCATGATTCTCAGGCCCGATCCATACAGCAAACCCGCAACGAGCCAATGCGTGCCTTTCAGCCTCGACAATACCGTTTGCGCTTCCTCCTGGGTAAGCACCACCGGCAGACGCTTGGGCGCCTTGGCCCGCTCCACGTCTTCGAGCCATGGCAAATCGTGCTCGAGCACCTCGCGATACAAGAACAACAAAGCCGACTTGGCCTGGTTCTGTGTTGACGCCGCCACCCTGCCCTGCACCGCAAGATGCGTCAAGAACGCCTCCACCTCGCGAGCGCCCATTTCGGAAGGATGCCGCTTGTCAAAATGCAGCACGAAGCGTTTAATCCAGTCCACATAAGCCTCCTCGGTACGGATGCTGTAGTGCTTGAGACGAATCTTGCCCCGTACCTGGTCCAGCAACCGTGGCGACTGCGTTAATGACGCATTTGCGTTCATGTTAGGACGCCCTAAAAATTGATAACAAATTGTTTTCTAGCACAATTTTTGAAACTGAATCTCGAATGACGGTTTATAAAGCGTCATTTAGGATGGACACTTTACGTTAGATTTATGGGTACCCGAATGGCATATGACGCGGTAAAAATAACCTTGCTAGTCTCTTGCCTCCTGCTAAGCGCATGCTCAGAAACAATTCATTGGCAAGATGAAGCATTACTGAGCTCGGGCCAAACAATTATCGTTAATCGGACTGTTGAACGTATTCCGGCAGAGTTGGGGCATCGACGGGCAACTTCCTATGAGATAGAGGCTAAGTATCCTGATACTGGCAAGACGATGGAGTGGGAGGGGGACTTCGGACTTGGGCCAATAATGCTTGATTTCAAGGATGGGATAGCGTTTGTTGTGGCGAAGCCCGTGATGTGTGATGCGAAGATTAATGAATTCAGCATTGCAGGCTTCCCATATATTTTCATGAGAAGTTTGGATGGCAAAAAATGGGAAGTAATTAGTCCAGATCAATTTCCAAAAGAATTCAAAAAAACCAATTTGAGTGCTTTCTACGATGAGTATCGTATTGGCAAAGGAAGTCCCCAATCTGCTGCCAAAATATCCCAAGAAAACGAATCTGTTGAAAAAACTAGTAACGGATACTTCCAGGTAGCGATACCGCGCAGTCCCGATGAGTGGGGCTACAAATTAAATAAAACCTTTAAAGGTTGTTCGTAGTGAGGATTTTCCAATCTAACAACTCGTTCAACACCGCTCCACTTCGTTCCGCTCGGACTGGCCGCCTGCGGCGTCCAGCCGGTTAACTCAAACGTTGGGCGTCAGAGGTAGCTCGCTATGCTTGAAACGATTTTGACCGCTGTCTTATCCAGTGGCGTGGCCGTCGCAGCAATTGCGTACTTGGGCCGAAGTTGGATCACTGCCCGACTCAAGGCATCCATTGAGCACGAGTACAAACAGCAATTCGAGTTATTCCAACGCGACCTTGATCGCAAGCAGAAAATCGAACTCGTAGCAGACCTTCTCGCTGAATACATGAAGACACCCCAGGGCGAAACTATGCCGCGGGAACAGCGACATCTGCTAAACAAGCTGTCCTTCCAAGCGACACTCTGGCTGCCTACTGAGCTAGCGATTCAACTATCCAAGCGGCTCCAGAACCAACCCGACGCAAAGAGTCCTTTCGAGTTGGTGCTTCTAGCCCGTCAGCTATTGTGTAACGACTCTTCCCTTTCCCCAGAGCACGTCACCTTCTGGCGACCAGAGCTTGAAAAGAAAGGTGATCCAGTCATTCATCATGCTACGCGCTAGCTCATTGCAATCATCTCGCATGATGCCCAACCAATCATTCAAGCGGGGGCGGGGGGGGGGGGGGGCGGGCGGGGGGCGCTGGGTGCTACTACCGGGGCATGGGGGTTGTTTCCAATTGTTCGCCACCGGCGACGTCAAGGCCGTCGCGATCTCGGTGCAGACCGGCAAAGGACCTGTGG
>JAIBFA010000106.1 GCA_019459325.1 Thiobacillus sp. | reverse complement strand
CCGGCATCGGCGATTTCGGCTTCATCCTCGGCATCGGTCTGGTGCTGGCCTATTTCGGCTCGCTCGACTACGCGACGGTGTTTGCCAAGGCGCCGTCGCTGGCAGACGAGACCATTACCCTGTGGCCCGATACGCCGTGGATGCTGATGACCGTCATCGGAATCCTGCTGTTCATCGGCGCGATGGGCAAGTCGGCTCAGTTCCCGCTGCACGTCTGGCTACCCGACTCGATGGAAGGCCCGACGCCGATTTCCGCGCTGATCCACGCGGCGACGATGGTGACTGCAGGCATCTTCATGGTCGCGCGCATGTCGCCGCTGTATGAGCTGTCCGACGTGGCACTCTCCTTCATCATGGTGATCGGCGCGATCACTGCACTGTTCATGGGTTTCCTCGGCATCGTGCAGAACGACATCAAGCGCGTGGTCGCCTATTCGACGCTGTCGCAGCTCGGCTACATGACGGTCGCGCTCGGCGCCTCGGCCTATTCGGTCGCGGTGTTCCACCTGATGACGCACGCATTCTTCAAGGCGCTGCTGTTCCTGGCCGCGGGCTCGGTCATCATCGCCATGCACCACAACCAGGACATCCGCTACATGGGCGGCCTCAGGAAGTACATGCCGATCACCTGGATCACCTCGCTGATCGGTTCGCTGGCGCTGATCGGAACGCCTTTCCTGTCGGGCTTCTATTCCAAGGAAACCATCATCGAGGCGGTGAAGTTCTCCACCTTGCCGGTCGCCGGCATCGCCTACTGGGCGGTGCTGATCGGCGTCTTCGTCACCGCGTTCTACTCTTTCCGCATGTATTTCCTGGTGTTCCACGGCAAGGAGCGCTTCCATCAGGGCCATGCCCACGGCAACGAGCCCGACGCACATCACGGGCATGGCGGCACGCCGCACGAAACGCCGTGGGTGGTGACCGGGCCGCTACTGGCGCTGGCGCTGCCTTCCCTGGCGATCGGCTACATGACCATCGAACCGATGCTGTTCGGGGAGTTTTTCGGCAACGCGATCTACGTTGCCGACCGCCACCCGGTGATGCACGAACTCAATCAGCACTTCCACGGCGCCGCCGCGATGGGCCTGCATGCGGTGGTGACGCTGCCGTTCTGGCTGGCGGTGGCGGGGGTGGGGCTGTCGGCCTTCTTCTACCTCAAGCGCCCGGACATTCCGGCCGCCATCGCGCAGCGCTTCAGGTTCCTGCATCAGATGCTGCTCAACAAATACTGGTTCGACGAGCTCTATAGCTGGGTGTTTGCCAAGGGCGCCCGACTGCTCGGCGCCACCTTGTGGCGGCGCGGCGACCAGAACGTGATCGACGGCTTTTTCGTCAATGGAACGGCGCACCTGATCGAACGTTTCTCGCGTCTGGTCAAGGCCTTCCAGTCCGGCTACATCTACCACTACGCGTTTGCCATGCTGATCGGGGTGTTCGCCCTGGTGACCTGGTTCGCGCGACTCAACTAAAACAATACCCATGTTCGGACAGTCGATTCTCTCTCTCGTCATCTGGGTCCCGATTCTGGCCGGGGTGGCGGTACTCGCCACCGGCTCCGACCGCAATGCGGCGCTGGCGCGCTGGATCGCGCTGGCCGGCGCGTTGCTGGGATTCATTGTCGCGGTCCCGCTGGTCAGCGGCTTCGATACCGGCACCTCGGCGATGCAGTTCGTCGAGAAGGCGACGTGGATTCCGGCGTTCAACATCCACTACCACCTCGGCGTCGACGGCATCTCGATGCCGCTGATCCTGCTGAACAGCTTCATCACCGTACTGGTGGTGATTGCCGGCTGGCAGGTGATCCAGGACAAGGTCGCGCAGTACATGGCGGCCTTCCTCATCATGTCCGGCCTCATCAACGGCGTGTTCGCCTCGCTCGACGGCATCCTGTTCTATGTCTTCTTCGAGGGCATGCTGATTCCGCTGTACCTGATCGTCGGCGTGTGGGGCGGGCCGAACCGCGTTTACGCCGCATTCAAGTTCTTTCTGTACACCCTGCTCGGATCGCTCCTGATGCTGGTGTCGATGATCTACCTGTATTTCCAGTCGGGCGGCAGCTTCGACATCCAGACCTGGCACACCACCACGCTGGGCATGACGGCGCAGACGCTGATGTTCTTCGCCTTCCTGCTCGCCTTCGGGGTCAAGGTGCCGATGTGGCCGGTGCACACCTGGCTGCCCGATGCCCACGTCGAGGCTCCCACCGGCGGCTCGGTGGTGCTGGCGGCGATCACGCTGAAAGTCGGCGCCTACGGCTTTTTGCGCTTCATCCTGCCGATCGTGCCGGATGCCAGCCACGAACTCGCCTGGTTCGTCATCATGCTGTCGCTGATCGCGGTCGCCTACATCGGCCTGGTCGCGCTGGCGCAGGCCGACATGAAGAAGCTGATCGCCTATTCGTCGATCGCGCACATGGGTTTCGTCACCCTCGGCTTCTTCATGTTCAATCCGCTCGGCGTCGAAGGCGGCCTGGTGCAGATGATCTCGCACGGCTTCGTCTCGGCCGCGCTGTTCCTCTGCATCGGCGTGATGTACGACCGCCTGCATTCGAGACAGATCAAGGACTACGGCGGCCTGGTCAACAAGATGCCGGTGTTCGCCGCGTTCTTCATGCTGTTCGCCATGGCCAACGCCGGCCTGCCCGCCACCAGCGGTTTCGTCGGCGAATTCATGGTCATCCTGGCCGCCACCCAGGTCAATTTCTGGTTCGCCTTCGTCGCGGCCACCACGCTGATCCTCGGCGCGGCCTACACGCTCTGGATGTACAAGCGCGTCGTGTTCGGCAGCGTCACCAATCCGCAGGTCGAGGAGATGCGCGACGTCAACGCGCGAGAGATCCTGGTGCTGGGTGCGCTCGCCATCTGCGTGCTGGCCATGGGCCTGTATCCCAAGCCGTTCACTGATGTCATGCACGTGTCGGTGGTCGACTTGTTGGCGCACGTCGCCCAAAGCAAACTGCCCTAAGGTTCCAAGATGAGCGACTTCCTCACGCTATTCGCCCCCGCGCTGCCAGAAATCTTCGTGTTGGCGATGGTGTCGCTGATCCTGGTGATCGACGCCGCCGTCGACGACAGCAAGCGCACCATCGCCTATGTGCTGTCGCTGCTGACCCTCGGCGGCGCGGCGTTCCTCACCGTACGCGATTTCTCCACCATGCCGGTACTGGCCCTGGGCGGGCTCTTCATCGACGATCCGCTGTCGGATGTGCTGAAGCTCTTTCTCTATCTGACCGTCGCCGTGGTGCTGGTGTATTCGCGCGATTACCTGCAACAGCGCGGGCTCTACAAGGGCGAATTCTTCGTGCTGGCGCTGTTTGCGCTGCTGGGCATGATGGTGATGGTGTCGGCCAGCCATTTCCTCACGCTCTACCTCGGCCTCGAACTGCTGTCGCTGTCCCTCTATGCCATGGTCGCGCTGCAGCGCGATTCCAGCGTGGCGACCGAGGCGGCGATGAAATACTTCGTCCTGGGCGCGCTGGCGTCCGGCATGCTGCTCTACGGCATGTCGATGGTCTACGGCGTCACCGGCTCGCTGGCGCTGGGCAACATCGCCCAGAATCTGGCCGACGGCACCGACCTGCGCATTCCGTTGGTGTTCGGCATCGTCTTCATCGTCGCCGGCCTGGCGTTCAAGCTTGGCGCGGTGCCGTTCCACATGTGGGTGCCCGATGTCTATCACGGCGCCCCCACCGCGATGACCCTCTTCATCGGCTCCGCACCCAAGATCGCCGCCTTCGCCTTCGTCGTTCGCATTCTCGGCCAGGGGCTGGAATCGCAGGTCGCCGAATGGCGCGACATGCTGGTGATCCTGGCAGTGTTGTCGATGGCGGTCGGCAACCTCGCGGCGATTGCGCAAAGCAATCTCAAGCGCATGTTCGCCTACTCGACCATCTCGCACATGGGCTTCATGCTGCTGGGCATTCTGGCGGGTTCGCAGAACGGCTACGGCAGCGCGATGTTCTACGTGCTGGTCTACGCGCTGATGAGCCTGGGCGGTTTCGGCATGATCCTGCTGCTGTCGCGCGCCGGCTTCGAAGCCGACCAGCTCGACGATTTCAAGGGCCTCAACCGCCGCAGCCCGTGGCTGGCCTTCCTGATGTTGCTGCTGATGTTCTCGATGGCCGGCATTCCGCCCACCGTGGGTTTCTACGCCAAGCTGGCGGTGCTGCAGGCCGTGGTCGAGATCGGCTATGTGTGGCTGGCCGTCGCTGCCGTGCTGTTCTCGCTGATCGGTGCGTTCTACTACCTGCGCATCGTCAAGCTGATGTATTTTGACACCCCGCATGACCCGAGCCCGATCGCTGCCAGTCCCGACACCCGTATCATCATGTCGGCCAATGGCTTGGCTGTGCTGGCGCTCGGCATCCTGCCGCAGCCACTGATGGCGGTATGCATGCACGCCCTCGGCGCCTCCTTGTGAACCATCTGTACCGGAGCGGGTCTGCTCCGGCGTTACTCAGCTTTTCGGATTTGCCGTGAACTTCTCCACCACCCTGTTGTTGATTCTGGCTTTTATCGCCGCCAACCTGCCGTTCCTCGTCGAGCGCATCTTCTTCGTCGTCAAACCCAAAACCGGCAGCAAGTCCTTTGCCTGGCGGCTGCTGGAACTGGTCGTGCTGTTTTTCGTGGTGGGGGGTATCGCCATGTTGCTGGAAGGCAAGCTCGGCGACATTCACACGCAGAACTGGGAGTTCTACGCAGTCAACGCCTCGCTGTTCGTGGTGTTTGCCTATCCCGGCTTCGTCTACCGCCATCTGTGGCGGCGCCGCGGCGGCTAGAAAGAATGGACACCATGGAATTCAAACTGCGCGGAGAACACATCGCACTCTGCGACCTGCTCAAGCTTGCCGGCATCGCTGACAGCGGCGGGCAGGGCAAGCTCATGATCGCCAACGGCGACGTGACCGTCGATGGTCAGCCCGAAAGCCGCAAGGCCGCGAAAATCCGGGCGAATCAGACGGTGCAGTGCCTGGGCCAGACGGTTCGGGTGCTGGCAGCCGACGCTTAAAGAAAACAGAAGAAAAAGCGGCCCGAATCAAACGCCACCGCCAGCCGTGCCCCCCGGTTGAGCGCATAGTCCCATGATCCCTTGGTGGCGCAGCCTTCATGGCATTCGCTTACGCCCGCCGGCGATTCAAGATCGCGCTCGCGGTCATACCAGCTCAGCAACATCGTTTCATCCCCCAACTGCTGTTGGGCGATGGTTGTCGCCAGCTTCAGTGCAGCGTTGAAGTCGAGGCCGAGTTCGTGGGTATCCAGATGCAGGGTTTTCATAAGGACGTATCGGTCAGCGCCTTCAGGGCGCCTGCCTTCATAAATGCGCTTTCAGCGCATACAGCATATCCAGCGCCGCCTTTGGCGTAAGCGTGTCGGGGTCGAGCTCGCGCAGCTGGTCGAGCGCGGGATGCGGCGGTGGCGCTTCGTTGGGGAGATGGGCGGCGAACAGGTCGCCCTGCGGGCCGGGCTGCAGTTGCGCGTCCTCGAGCTCGCGCAGGTGGCGGCGCGCGGCGTGAATCACCGGACTCGGCACGCCGGCGAGGCGCGCGACCTGGATACCGTAGCTCTGCGAGGCCGGGCCTTCCTCCACTGCGTGCAGGAACACCAGGTCGGCGCCGTGTTCCTTGGCGTCGAGGTGGACGTTGGCGAGCTGGCGGAATTCCTGTGCCAGCTGGGTCAGTTCGAAATAGTGCGTGGCGAACAGGGTGAACGCGCGGGTGGCGGTGACCAGATGGCGCGCCACGGCCCACGCCAGTGCGAGGCCGTCGAAGGTGGAGGTGCCGCGGCCGATTTCATCCAGCAGCACCAGGCTGTTGGCGCTGGCATTGTGCAGGATGTGCGCGGTCTCGGTCATCTCGACCATGAAGGTCGAACGACCGCCGGCGAGATCGTCGGACGCGCCGATACGGGTGAAAATCTGGTCGACGTCGCCGATCTTCGCCGAATTCGCCGGCACCCACAGGCCGCAGCAGGCCAGCAGCGTGATCAGTGCCACCTGTCGCATGTAGGTCGATTTGCCGCCCATGTTGGGGCCGGTGATCAGCAGCATCTGCCGGCTGCGGGTCAGCAGTGCGTCGTTGGGAATGAAGTGTGCGACCTGCGCCTCGACCACGGGATGGCGGCCGCCGCGGATGACGATGCCAGGCTCCTCGCTGTACTCGGGCGCGTTGAGCCTGAGCGTGCCCGCGCGCTCGGCCTGGCTCGCCAGTACGTCGATCTCGGCCAGGGCTGCCGCAATCGTCAGCAGATCAGGCACGTGTGGCGTCAGCGACTCCAGCAAGGCCTCGAACAACGCCTTCTCGCGTGCCAGCGCGCGGTCCTGCGCCGACAACGCCTTGTCCTCGAAAGCCTTGAGTTCCGGCGTGATGTAGCGCTCGGCGTTTTTCAGCGTCTGGCGGCGGCGGTAATCGTCGGGCACGGGCACCTTGTCCGCTTGCGCGCGGCTGACTTCGATGTAGAAGCCGTGCACCTTGTTGTATTCGACCTTGAGCGTGGCGATGCCGGAGCGCGCGCGCTCGCGGGTTTCCAGTTCCAGCAGGAAGGCCCCGGCGTCGCGCGTCAGCGCGCGCAGTTCGTCGAGGTCGGCATCAAAACCGTCGGCGATGACGCCGCCCTCGCGCAGCACGCTGGCAGGCTCAGGCTGGATCGCGCGTGCCAGCAGGGCATGCAGGTCGGGGCGGGCGGCAAGCGCGGCCTGCAGCGCCGAAAGGCGGGCGCGGTCGTCAGGCAGGGTGGCCGCGAGATCGGGCAGCAGGGCGAGCGTGTCGCGCAGGCCGGAGAGATCGCGCGGCCGCGCATTCTTCAGCGCGATGCGGCCGCTGATCCGCTCGACATCGGCGCAGCTCTTCAGCAGGCGGGTAAGGGTGGCGGCGGTGTCGGGCAACTCGGCCAGCACGCCGATGGCGTCGCGCCGCCGGGTCAGGATTTCACGGTCGCGCAGGGGGTGGTGCAGCCAATGGCGCAGCAGGCGCGTGCCCATGCCGGTGGCGGTGGTGTCGAGCACCGACAAGAGCGTCGGCGCCGCTTCGCCGCGCAGGGTTTCGGTGAGCTCGAGGTTGCGCCGGGTGGCGGCATCGAGTTGCACGAAATCGCTGTCGCGCTCGGCGCGGATCGCCTGGATATGCGGCAGCGCGGTGCGCTGGGTGGTCTGGATGTAGTCGAGCAGGGCGCCTGCCGCTGCGATGGCGAGCGGCAGATCGGCGACGCCGAAGCCGGCGAGATCGCGGCTGCCGAGTTGCTGTGCCAGACGGGTCTGCGCGCCGGCCGTGTCGAACTGCCACGGCGCCAGCCGGCGCACTGCGCAGGCCGCTCCGTTGAGGGCGAAGTCGTCGGGCGCCAGGATTTCCGCGGGCCGTACGCGCGCCAGCAGGGCGGGCAGGGCGGCAGTCTCGACTTGCGTAACCTGAAACCTTCCGGCAGCCAGGTTGAGCCAGGCCACACCGACCGTTCCGGCGCCCGGTGCGATCGCCAGAATCAGCGTGTCGCGCGTCTCGTCCAGCAATCCGGAATCGGTCAGCGTGCCCGGCGTCACGATGCGGCTGACCTGGCGCTCGACCGGCCCCTTGCTGGTGGCGGGGTCGCCCACCTGCTCGGCAATCACCACCGATTCGCCCAGCTTCAGCAAGCGCGCCAGATACTGCTCGGCGCTGTGGTAGGGCACGCCGGCCATCTTGATCGGCGCGCCGGCGGAGGCGCCACGCGTGGTGAGCGTGATGTTCAGCAGACGCGCGGCCTTTTCGGCGTCGTCGTAGAACAACTCGTAGAAGTCGCCCATGCGGTAGAACAGCAGCATGTCGGGATGCTGCGCCTTGATGCCCAGGTACTGCTGCATCATCGGCGTGTGGGCAGTGGGCTCCTTGGCGATGGACATGGAGGGGCCGCCGGGTGGATCAGACTTTCAGTTCGGGTGGCAGGTGCGGGGCGATGACCTGCAGCATCTGGCCGAAGATTTTCGGGGTGGCGGCGACGATGTTGCCGGATTCCAGAAAGCCTTCGTCGCCCATGAAATTGCCGACCAGGGCGCCGGATTCCTGCGCGATCAGGCTGCCGGCCGCGAGGTCCCAGGGCTTCAGGTGCATTTCCCAGAAGCCGTCGTAGCGGCCGCAGGCGACGTAGGCGAGATCGAGCGCGGCGGAGCCGGGACGGCGCAGGCCGGAGGTCGCCTTCATCATGTCGCGGAACATGTTGAGGTAGGCCTCGGCGAAGCTGAAGTCGCGAAAGGGGAAGCCGGTGCCGATCAGGCATTCAGAGAGCTTGGCGCGCTTGCTGGCGCGGATGCGGCGGTCGTTGAGCATGGCGCCGCGTCCGCGGGTGGCGGTGAAGAGTTCGTTGCGTGCGGGGTCGTAGACGACGGCCTGGGTGATCTGGCCCTTGTGCTTGAGCGCGATGGAGACCGAATACTGCGGCAGGCCGTGCAGGAAGTTGGTGGTGCCGTCGAGCGGATCGATGATCCATTGATAGTCCTCGCCGTTCTTGGCATCGGTCGAGCCAGACTCCTCTGCTAAAATCCCGTGGTTTGGATAGGCGTCGAGCAGGGTTTCGATGATGGCGCGTTCGGCCATCTGATCGACTTCACTGACGTAATCGCGATCCTGTTTGCTGCGAACGGTGAGCTGGTCGAGGTCGAGCGAGGCGCGATTGATGATCGCCCCGGCTTTGCGAGCGGCTTTCACCGCCGTATTGAGCATGGGATGCATGATGTCTGGCTACAAATTCAAAGAACGAACCGCTATTTTACTTGATGACATCAACTTGATGACGCAGGCCGACCCTAAACTTCTCGCCAATATTCGCGTCGTGCTGACGCGCACCAGCCACCCCGGCAATATCGGCGCGGCGGCGCGGGCGATGAAGACGATGGGGCTGTCCCGGCTTTATCTCGTCGAGCCCGCCGTGTTCCCCAACAGCCAGGCCGACGCGATGGCTGCGGGCTCGACCGACCTGCTGGCACAGGCCACCGTGTGCGCCACGCTGGCCGAGGCGCTGGCCGACACCACGCTGGCGCTGGGCGTGTCGGCGCGCCGGCGCGACATCGTGGCCGAGGTGCTGACGCCGCCCGAGGCGTCGACCCGATTGCTGACTGAAGCCCAGGCCGGCCCGGTGGCGCTGGTGTTCGGCAACGAGACCAGCGGCCTGTCGAACGAGGAATTGAGCCTGTGTCAGGGGCTGGTGACGATCGCCGCCAATCCCGACTACAGCTCGCTGAACCTGGCGGCGGCGGTGCAGGTGCTGAGCTACGAGGTCCGCCAGGCCTGGCTGGGGCATGCGTCGTGGCCGCAGCCGGAGATGGACGCGGCGACGGGAGACGAGATGGAGAAGTTCTACGGCCATCTGGAAACCACGCTCGCCGAGCTGGAATTCCTCAATCCCGGCTCGCCCGGCAAGCTGATGCTGAAACTGCGGCGGCTGTTCGCGCGCACCCGGCTCGCGAAAGAAGAAGTGAACATCCTGCGCGGCATCCTGACCGCGGCGCAGGAGTCTCAGCAGCGAGCCAACAGGGCACGGAACCCCGGCGCAGAATAGTTGACTAAATTACTAGGAAATAGCATCCTCAAGCGCATGAACCTGCTCAGCCAATTCAAGGAAGACATCGCAGTCGTGTTCGACCGCGACCCGGCGGCGCGCACGACCTTCGAAGTCGTCACCACCTATCCCGGCTTCCATGCCATCGTCATCCACCGCCTGGCCCACAAGCTGTGGCGCATGGAATGGAAGTGGCTGGCGCGTTTCACCTCGCACATCGGCCGCTGGCTCACCGGTATCGAAATCCATCCCGGCGCGACCATCGGCCGCCGCGTCTTCATCGACCACGGCATGGGGGTGGTGATCGGCGAAACCGCCGAGATCAGCGACGACTGCACCCTCTATCACGGCGTGACGCTCGGCGGCACCTCGTGGAACAAGGGCAAGCGCCATCCCACCCTGATGCCCGGCGTGGTGGTAGGGGCGGGCGCCAAGATCCTCGGCCCCATCACGATCGGCGCAGGCGCGCGCGTCGGTTCCAACGCCGTGGTGGTGAAGGACGTCCCCGACAATGCGACGGCTGTGGGCATCCCGGCGCGCATTCTGGACAGCGCAGCGGAAAAGCAGCGCAACCAGCAGGCGGAAAAGCTCGGCTTCTCGGCCTACGCCATCTCGGCCGACATGAACGATCCGGTGGTGAAGGCGATCCACGGCCTGATCGACCATTCGGCCCATATCGACCATCGGCTGGAGCTAATCCTGGCGCAACTGCAAAAGCTGGGTGCCGAGGTGCCGGCGGGGCAGGACAAGCCCGACAATTTCGACCCGAATTATTTGAACAAAATAGTTGACTAAATTACTAAGGTAAGCAATAGTTGACTGAAATGCTCGGGAATTTTATAGTTCGGGCAAAATTCAGGAGTAACGAGTCATGAGATTGACCACAAAAGGACGCTTTGCCGTCACCGCCATGCTGGATCTGGCTCTGCGCGGCGGCAAGAGCCCGGTGACGCTGGCCGGCATCAGCGAGCGCCAGGACATATCCCTGTCGTATCTGGAGCAGCTTTTCAGCCGGCTGCGTCGCCATGAACTGGTCGAAAGCGTGCGCGGTCCTGGCGGCGGTTATTACCTCGCCAAGGCGCTCGCCGACGTTAGCGTGGCCGACATCATCCGCGCGGTCGACGAACCCATCGATGCGACCCAGTGCGGCGGCAAGGAAAACTGTCACGACGAGCATCGCTGCATGACCCACGACTTGTGGATGGGGCTCAACGCCCATATCTACAATTATCTGGACAACGTGACGCTGGCCTCGCTGGTGGCCAAGCAGGACGAGTGCAAGGACAAGGTGCTGCAGGACCGCCGCGCATCGAAGATGACGCTGGCCGCTTGAACGATTCAATCAGGGCAAAACGATGAAGACACTGTATTTCGATTACTCCGCCACCACCCCGGTCGACCCCCGCGTGGCAGCCAAGATGATTCCGTATCTGACCGAGCACTTCGGCAACCCGGCGTCGCGCTCGCACCCCTACGGCTGGGAAGCCGAAAAGGCGGTGGAAGACGCGCGTGCCCAGGTCGCTGCGCTGGTCGGCGCCGATCCCAAGGAAATCGTGTTCACCTCCGGCGCCACCGAATCGAACAACCTCGCCATCAAGGGCGCAGGGCACTTCTACTCGGGCACCAAGGGCAAGCACATCATCACCGTGCGCACCGAACACAAGGCCGTGCTCGACACCGTGCGTGAAATGGAGCGCCAGGGCTTCGAGGCGACCTATCTGAACGTGAAGGAAAACGGCCTGCTCGATCTCGACGCATTCCGTGCCGCGATCCGCCCCGACACCGTGCTGGCCTCGGTGATGGCGGTCAACAACGAAATCGGCGTGATCCAGGACATCGAGGCCCTCGGCAAAATCTGCCGCGAGAAGGGCGTGATCTTCCACGTCGATGCGGCGCAGGCCACCGGCAAGATGCCGATCGATCTTTCCAAGCTGCCGGTCGACCTGATGTCGTTCTCGGCGCACAAGACCTACGGTCCCAAGGGCATCGGCGCGCTGTACGTGCGACGCAAGCCGCGCATCCGCCTGGAAGCGCAGATGCACGGCGGCGGCCACGAGCGCGGCATGCGTTCGGGCACGCTCGCCACCCACCAGATCGTCGGCATGGGCGAAGCCTTCCGCATCGCCCAGGAAGAAATGGCCACCGAAAACGAGCGCATCCGCATGCTGCGCGACCGCCTCTACAACGGTCTCAAGGACATCGAGGAAGTGCACCTGAACGGCGACATGGATCAGCGCGTGCCGCACAACCTCAACGTCAGCTTCAACTTCGTCGAAGGCGAGTCGCTGATCATGGCGATCAAGGATCTGGCGGTGTCGTCAGGCTCCGCCTGCACCTCGGCCAGTCTGGAGCCGTCCTATGTGCTGCGCGCACTGGGCCGCAGCGACGAACTGGCACACAGCTCGATCCGCTTCTCCATCGGACGTTTCACCACCGAGGAAGAAGTCGATTACGCAATCAAATTGCTGCATGAAAAGATCGGCAAACTGCGCGAGCTTTCCCCGCTGTGGGAAATGTTCAAGGAAGGCGTCGATCTGAATTCCGTGCAGTGGGCTGCACACTAAGTTGAAGTAAAGGAGAACCCCATGTCCTACAGCGATAAAGTACTCGACCACTACGAAAACCCCCGCAACGTCGGCTCCTTCACCAAGGACGACGAAGGCGTCGGCACCGGCATGGTCGGCGCGCCCGCCTGCGGCGACGTGATGAAGCTGCAGATCAAGGTCGGCAAGGATGGCCTGATCGAAGACGCCAAGTTCAAAACCTACGGCTGCGGCTCGGCGATCGCATCAAGCTCGCTGGTGACCGAATGGGTCAAGGGCAAGACGCTCGACCAGGCAATGGAAATCAAGAACACGGCCATCGCCGAAGAACTCGCGTTGCCGCCGGTGAAGATCCACTGCTCGATCCTGGCCGAAGACGCGATCAAGGCCGCGGTTGCCGACTACAAGCAGAAAAAAGGTCTGGAGTAAGCCATGGCGGTGACTCTGTCCGAGCGCGCAGCGCAGCACGTGACCAACTACCTTGCCAAACGCGGCAAGGGCGTCGGCATCCGTCTCGGCGTGCGTACCACCGGCTGTTCCGGCATGGCCTACAAGCTGGAGTTCGCCGATGAAGCACCCGAAGGCGACGAAGTCTTCACCAGCCACGGCGTGACCGTATTCGTCGACCCGAAAAGCCTGGCCTACATCGACGGCACCGAGCTCGACTATGCCCGCGAAGGCCTCAACGAAGGCTTCAAGTTCAACAACCCGAACGTGAAGAACGAGTGCGGTTGCGGCGAGTCGTTTAACGTTTAAGGGGTCAGGGGCAGGGATTCAGGGGTCAGGGCTTTTGTGCGGTCTTTGGCCGCGTTTTGAAAGAGCAACGCGCAGCACAAAGCCCCCTGAATCCTGACACCTGAATCCTGGCCCCTAACAATGGATTTCACCCAAACCCATTTCGAACTATTCGGTCTGCCGCAATCGTATGCGCTGGACCGGAATCAGCTTGACGCCGCCTACCGCGAACTGCAGAACACGGTGCATCCGGACCGTTTCGCCGCGCAGCCGGACGCCGAGCAGCGGGTGGCGATGCAGTGGGCGACGCAGGTGAACGAGGCCTACCAGACGCTCAAGCACCCGGTGAGCCGCGGCGTCTACCTGCTGAAACTGCAGGGCATCGACGCGTTCGACGCCAGCAACACCAAAATGGCGCCGGCCTTCCTGATGCAGCAGATGGAATGGCGCGAGGTCATCGAAGAGGCCCGTGCCGGCAAGAGCATGGCGGCGCTGGATGCCTTGACCGATGACCTGCGCGCCGCGCATCGTCGCATCGAGGCACACCTGGCCGAACTGATCGACACGGCGCATGATTTTGCGGCGGCTTCCGAAGCCGTGCGCCAGCTGCGATTCATGGACAAGCTCATCGCCGAAGTCGGCGACGTCTACGAAGAATTGGAAACCTGAACATGGCCCTGCTGCAAATTGCCGAACCCGGCATGTCCACCGCCCCCCACCAGCACCGGCTGGCGGTGGGGATCGACCTGGGCACCACCAATTCGCTGGTGGCCACGGTGCGCTCAGGCCTTGCTGTGGTGCTGGACGACGAAGCCGGGCACTCGCTGCTGCCCTCGGTGGTGCGCTACTGTGCCAGCGGCGACGTCGAGGTGGGCTACGCCGCGCAGGCCGCGCAAAACAGCGATCCCCACAACGCCATTACGTCGGTGAAGCGCTTCATGGGCCGCGGCATTGCCGATATCGACGACATCGCCAGCCTGCCGTACCGCTTTGTCGATGCGCCCGGCATGGTGCAGCTGAAAACGGCCACCGGCGTGAAAAGCCCGGTCGAGGTCTCGGCCGAAATCCTCAAGGTGCTGCGCCAGCGCGCCGAAGTCGCGATGGGCGGAGAACTCGTCGGCGCGGTGATCACCGTGCCGGCCTATTTCGACGACGCCCAGCGCCAGGCCACCAAGGATGCCGCGCAACTGGCCGGTCTGAACGTGCTGCGCCTGCTGAACGAGCCGACTGCGGCCGCGATCGCCTATGGTCTCGACAATGCATCCGAAGGCGTCTACGCGGTGTACGACCTCGGCGGCGGCACCTTCGATATCTCCATCCTGAAGCTGTCCAAGGGCGTGTTCGAGGTGCTGGCGACCAACGGCGACTCGGCGCTCGGCGGCGACGATTTCGACCAGCGCGTGTTCTGCTGGATCGTCGAACAGGGGCGGTTCCAGCCGCTGTCGGCGGGCGACATGCGCTTGCTGTTGACCAAGGCCCGCGACGCCAAGGAAGCGCTGACCGAACACACCGAGGTGCGCGTCACCGCCGTGCTGTCGACCGGCGAAATGATGGACGCGACCCTGACCCAGGCCGATTTCAACGCGATGACCGCGAGCCTCGTCGGCAAGACGCTGACGCCCACCCGCAAGGCGCTGCGCGACGCCGGCCTCACCGTGGATGAGGTGAAGGGCGTGGTGATGGTCGGCGGCTCCACCCGCATGCCGTGCATCCGTCAGGCCGTGGCCGATTTTTTCAAGCAGACGCCGCTCACCAACCTCGACCCCGACAAGGTGGTCGCGCTGGGTGCGGCGATGCAGGCCGACGTGCTGGCAGGCAACCGCGTCGGCGACGACTGGCTGCTGCTCGACGTGATTCCGCTGTCGCTGGGCCTCGAAACCATGGGCGGTCTGACCGAGAAGGTCATCCCGCGCAACACCACGATTCCCACCGCGCGCGCGCAGGAGTTCACCACCTTCAAGGACGGCCAGACCGCGATGAGCGTGCACGTGCTGCAGGGCGAGCGCGAACTGGCGTCCGACTGCCGCTCGCTGGCGCGCTTCGAATTGCGCGGCATTCCGCCGATGGTGGCGGGCGCCGCGCGCATCCGCGTCACCTTCCAGGTCGATGCCGACGGCCTGTTGTCGGTGGCGGCGCGCGAGCAGAGCAGCGGCGTCGAAGCCAGCGTGCAGGTCAAGCCGTCGTACGGACTCGGCGACGACGAGATCACCCGCATGCTGAAGGACGCCTTCACCCACGCCAAGGACGACATGTATGCGCGCGCGCTGAACGAGCAGATCGTCGACGCGCAAGGCCTGATCGCCGCCACCCGCGCGGCGATGGCGGAAGACGGCATGTTGCTCGACGCGACCGAGACCGCGGCGATCGAAACCAGCATCACCGCCCTTGAAAAGCTGATGGCGGGCCCCGATCATCAAGCTATCAAGCGCGGTATCGAGGCACTGAACGCCGCCACCACCGAATTCGCCCAGCGCCGCATGGACCAGAACGTGCGACGCGCGATGGCCGGGCAGAAACTGGAAACCTTCGGTTGATCAAACCATGCTGAACGACGCCTTCATCGAATCCCTGCGGGCCAGGCTCGAAGCCCATCCGATCTACGCGGCGGTAGAGACGCTCGACGACCTGCGCGTGTTCATGCAGCACCACGTCTATTCGGTGTGGGACTTCATGTCGCTGATCAAGTACCTGCAGCATGAAGTCGCGCCCGCGCGCTGGCCCTGGACGCCGAGCGGCGACGCCTCGGTGCAGCGCTTCATCAACGAACTGGTGCTGGAAGAGGAAACCGATATTGCCTTGCCAGGGCAGGAAGGGTTTACCAGCCATTTCGCGCTGTATCTTGCCGCCATGCGCGAAATCGGCGCTGACGCCGACAAGCCTGCGCGCTTCGTTCAGCTGGCGGGAGAGCAGGGGATCGACGCCGCGCTCGACTCGGGACTGGCGCCGGTGCCGTCGGCCGCCTTCACCCGCACCACCTTCGATTTCATCGCCAGCGGCAAGCCGCACACGGTCGCTGCCGCGCTGGCGCTGGGGCGCGAACACGTCATCCCGTCGATGTTCCGTGCCTTCCTGTCACGCATGGCGGTGACCGAAGCGCAGGCGCCCAGCTTCCACTATTACCTCAACCGCCACGTCCACCTGGACGAGGACTTCCACGCGCCGCTGTCGCTGCGTCTGCTCGCCGCGCTGTGCGGCAGCGATGCCGGCAAATGGCGCGAGGCCGAAGCCGCGGCCGAAGCTGCGGTCAACGCCCGACTGCTTTTCTGGGATGGTGTGTTGAAGGCCCTTCCCAGCCAACACGCCCAGGCTGCCTGACTTAACGTATACAACTCAGCCGTATTCAAAAATCCATGCCCCAACTCATCGTACTGCCCCACGTCGAACTCTGTCCCGAAGGCGCCGTCATCGAAGCCAAGCCGGGCGACACCATTTGCGACACCCTGCTCGCCAACGGCGTCGAGATCGAACACGCCTGCGAAAAATCCTGCGCCTGCACCACCTGCCACGTCATCGTGCGCGAAGGCTTCAATTCACTGGAAGCGTCCACCGAAGAAGAGGATGATCTGCTCGACAAGGCCTGGGGGCTGGAACCGCAGTCGCGGCTGTCGTGCCAGGCGCGCGTCAACAGCAGCGATCTGGTCATCGAAATTCCCAAGTACACCATCAACATGGTCAAGGAAGGTCATTGAAATGAAGTGGACGGATTCCCTCGACATCGCCATCGAACTCGCCGAAGCGCATCCCGAAATCGACCCGCGCACCATCCGCTTCACCGACTTGCATCGCTGGGTGACGGAGCTTCCGGAGTTCGACGACGCCCCCGAGCATTCCGGCGAGAAAATCCTCGAAGCGATCCAGATGGCGTGGATCGACGAAGTCAGCTAGGCCGACGCTTCAATCCCACGCCCGGGCGAAAGCCACGGGCTGAAGTCAAGTTTGATTCCGGCTTTCGCCTATCGGCCCCGTGCAGTGCCCGTCATGAATAGCGCGGAGAGTGCAAGGTAAACGGCTCTCATGACGCCCCACATTGAGGGTCAGGTGCGCGCGGGTAGCGCGTCGCCTGCGCCTTCTTGCTGGCCATCCGCTTTGAATCCCACGTGAAACTCAACGATGCCCTGTGGAATATGGCCATCAAAAGACAAGGCGAAGAACACCTCTTCCGGTACGCCCTCAAGGACAAGCCCCCGGACGTTCTGGAACCCGAAGCGTTTGTAGTACCCCGGATGCCCCACGAGGCAGCATCCCCGGGCACCCAGGTCCTTCAGACGGGATATCCCTTCCCGTATCAACGCGCTGCCTATCCCTCTGCGCTGGTATTCCGGCAATACCGACACCGGTCCAAGTCCGTACCAGTTAGAAGAACCGTCGGAAATCGTCACCGGGGAGAATGCGATATGTCCCACTACGCGCCCATCTGCTTCAGCTACGAGGGAGATCGTGAGCGCCTTGGCGGCACGCAGTGCGGCAATGATAAATTGTTCCGTCTGATTGCTGATTGCCAGAGTCTTGAACGCAGCGACCGTGACCTCAGCGATGGCGCTGACATCGGCGCTCGTTTCGCTTCTGATTAGTACCTTGTCCGTCACGTATCTGAATTCCTCAGGTTTCTTGCTATTGGGGGGAGTCCATATAGGAAGGGTTAGGCGTCGGGTTCACCTACCAACGCCTGCAACTTAAGAATGGTTGCCCAGTTTCTGGTCGTCACTGATCTACCTGCTTTGCCGAGCAATGCTTTACCGGCTTTGCTTTCCAGGATGCCGGTTGCGCAGTGCAAGTACGCGGCATTCTTGCCGACCAAGAACTGCTCAGGCAACACGACTAAAGATTCGACTGCACCAAGCCCCGAGAGCGTGGCGTTGTCTTGAGCGAAGACAACCAAGAGATGTGAATGATTGGTTGCCTGCTCGGCCAACTGGTTCTCACCAACGATGGCCGACAACTCTTCCGCCGACTTGACGATGACGGGTACTTCCACCTTCAGTTTTTCCGATATGGCGGTGGCTATGTTTGCTGCATGCTTGGCCTGCGCTCCCTTGGTGGCTCGGAATACAGCGTTGCCGCTATTCAGCAGCGTAGCTACGTCTGTGTACCCAAGTTCAGTCAGCAAGGCTCGCAGATCGGCCATGGGAACTCGCTTGGCCTTGCCAACATTGATGCCACGCAACAGGGCTATGAACTTTGGCACTTGCAACGACTAACGTTGTAGGTAAGGGGCGCTGCCGATTGCTGCGGCCAGAAACAAATGTACGAGTTTTCGCATTGGATGAGGGGCGGTCTAACGTCGAAGTTCAGGGGAGAGCTACAGCGGGCGAAGCCCGCTGTAGCGAATCCCCTGGAACGCTGTGTTGGGCGTCGGCGGTGTCATGGCCGGCGAGTCTGGTCATCCGAAATGTGGTCCTGCAGCCCCCACAAATTGTGATTTACGGGTTCCTCGCAATTGAAGGTACGAATTGCCCGTCCATCCTTAAAGACAACGAGATCGTTTTCTTTGCTTGGTTCATCAACCATGACACCTTCGACTTCGAACGATGTAGTGCTTGCGATCAGGTAGCTATATGCGCCAACGTGAAACCAAACCTCCGCCATCGAATGATGGCCGCTGTGAGATTCATACCAGCCGCCAAAAAGCTCCAAAGACTTAGCCTCTTTGGATGGATAGATCATTTCAGGGGCGGAGATCCGGCCAAACCGATACTGGACCCAGGTAACTCTTTCTGCGTCAGTGCCTCCGCCACAAAGCGATACAACCTTCTTCGACCCGACGATGGAGCACGAGAAAAAGTCAGTTTCGGTTGAGCTGCAGTGCGTTAACGGACTTGCGGCAGCTGGCTCAAGTAACAGCCCTACAAGAACGAGCCAGGGTGCTCCACCTTTAAGCTTATTGCCCGCGCTACGCATAAGATCGCTTCGTCTCATCAGATTCGCTCGTTTCTAACGCCCAACGTTTGACGTGAGGGGCGGCCGGAGCCGCAAAGCGGCGGAGGGAACCCACGAGCGCAGCTCGTGGGCCGTCCCTCTCGACGGAGCTGTTGGGCTGATACCTGCTAGTTCTCACCTTTGTTCTTGAAATAGTAGATCGCCCCTAGGGACAAAATTATCAAAGGCATACCAATTGCAACAAACCCCTGGTCGGCAACGTGCCTCAAGTTTGCGACAAACCAGATTCCTCCCACGATCATTCCTATCAACCCTGATACTTTTTTGCTCCACATATAACCTCCGGATGATCTTATTGCTTTTTGAGAACAACGATTGTTTCGCCCTCGGGATTCACATCCGCTGATTCAGGTTTAAATTCTTCGTGGCCGACTTGAACCCTGGATACTGGCGGGGACAGCCTTGGAAGATCAACAGAACCATTCTTGTCGGTATACATCAACGGAAGAACCATGCCCGATAAGCTCGGTTCAATTATTGCATTCTCGATTGGATTCCCATTGGGGTCTTGCACGATAACTTCCTGTTTCGAGCATCCACTTACGATTAGAGACAAAGCGAAAACTATGGCGGCGCGTTTTTGATACATATTATTCATGCCCTTTATGAAATGAAGCCCAACGTAGAGCTAACCGGCGGCGCTTTAGCGCCGTCCAGCGACCGAAGGGAGCGTGGTTGAGCGCCGGGTTAGCCCTGGTTTCTGTAAATATCGACATCGATCTCTGCCCCTACCTTGTGTAAGAAGGCGATGGTTCTGGACGTGAATCCCAATGCTGGCGTGGATAACGTTTCGTCCATTGAGATGTACAAGACAACCTCCAAAACTGCGTAAAGGCCAGCCTCTGAGACAGCGTTTGCAATGCAGTCGGCGCTACCTTCAATGCGTTCGATTAGTTGATCCGCAAGCTCATCAACAAGGAGTACGTCATTTGCAATTCGGCCACTGGAAATTTTCCACATGCCAAATTTGTATTTTTCGACGTGCCTTCCCGGTTCTCCCTTTCGGCAAACTTCGGTCGGGGTCAAACCAGACCGCTTCGTGAAAGCGTCTGGATCGAAGTCATCGCCCTTGAGCGCAAAGTACACCTCAACTTCGTTCGTCATGGTCTTGGGTAAGGGCTAACGTTTGAATTCAGCGGAACGGCAAAAAAATCAGCAATTTGTGGATGACCAGGATTGTATTGTAGTTGG
>JAIBFA010000101.1 GCA_019459325.1 Thiobacillus sp. | reverse complement strand
TCCGGGACGACGCCCCACGCTAACGTACGGGCTTTGCAACCCAAGGCCTCACCGGGCTATCGTCTCGGCAACCGCAGGAGAAGATTCCTCCCGCTCAGTTTTCGATTCTTCTCCGGAATCGATGGTTTGAACATACAAGGCGCCCAATGGCCACAGATTCCGACGCGGCCCGTGACCACCTTGTCGCAGCACTTAAGTGGTTCGACGACGAATATCGTGAGCAGCGCGCGGACAGAATCACTTGGCTATCGGGTGTACAGTTCCAGCCCCAACTTGTCGCCGGTCCACTCGATACGATGTCCGTCCTCGAAGAGGCTCGTGTCAGTTTCATCAATGGGCTCTTCATTGCCGCGCAGTTACTTGCCGCAGCATTTATCGAACACGCGCTCGTCGACGAGCTGACCGAAAGAGGGCTCGCAAAGCCGGGCATTGGCTTTCAGGAAGCCATACATCTCGCAAGAAGCGCATCGCTGTTTGAGCCAGAGCTACTTGCAAAGGCCGAGCGCGTGCGGCAGTTGAGGAATCCCTTCACGCATCGCAAAGGCGAGTCTTACCCTCATTCCTTCGGATCGCGGTTCATTGAGCAGCAGAAACACCCCACTAGCATTCTTGAGGGTGATGCTAAATTCGCAATGGAGGCCATGTATGCATTCTTTCGTGCTGTTGCTCGCGCGGGTGCCTAACCCTTCGCTCCAGCTGACGTGCTACGGCCTGCGGCCTTCGCACGCGGCTGAGCTCAAAGTTAGGCGCTATGTTCTCAGTCCGTTTTACACCAGATGCGAAGGCCCTCATTGCTGAGTTGTTCGCGCGTGGAGACTTTACGAAACCCGGCCTTATGGTTCATCGCCAGGGTCCACGGGGTGACGTAACCCGCACAGATGCCGGCGGTGTGAATTGCAGCGTTGAACGTCCGTACCCATGGCGAGCCCAGGCTGGCGATTTCCATACGTTGGGAGATGATCCCGAAGATGTCTTCCTCTTTGATGGGGTCCCTGTATGGCTTGCCCTTGTGCCAAGGCCGGGGGAGTCCGGAGTTGAAGTTTCAGTCCGGGACGGCGAGCTCTTTGTTGATGAAATACGCGCCTAACACCAATGGCTAAAGGGGTCAGCTTCGAATACTTCTAGCGTCGACTGTACGAGTTCCCTGCCTCGCCCCCCATAATGGCGCGCATCCCAACGCGCCCTATTCCTGCCTGCCGATGCGTCGTTCTCCCGTGCTGTTGCTGACGGCGATCGCCCTGATCGCGTTCGCGGCCAATTCCATCCTCTGCCGCCTCGCTTTCGAGCGCACGGGCATCGATGCCGCGAGCTTCACGTCGATCCGTCTGCTGTCCGGCGCTTTAACGCTGTGGCTGATCGTTGCGCTGCGCGGGTCGGCACAGGGTATCGAAGGCAACTGGCCGTCGGCGACGGCGCTGTTCGTCTACGCCGCGGCATTTTCCTTTGCCTACGTGTCGCTGCCGACCGGCGTCGGGGCGCTGCTACTGTTCGGCGCAGTGCAGGCGACGATGATACTTGCCGGGCTGCATGCCGGTGAGCGCCTGAGCATGTGCCAGGGCACGGGGTTGGCGCTGGCCTTGGGGGGGCTGGGGTATCTGCTGTTGCCGGGCCTGTCGGCGCCGCCGCTCGGCGCTTCGCTGCTGATGCTGGTTGCTGGCGCCGCGTGGGGCGTGTACTCGCTACGCGGGCGTGGTGCAGCCGATCCACTCGGCGCGACGGCGGGCAATTTTCTGCGCGCGGCACCGCTGGGAGTCGGGTTGAGCCTGGCCGCGCTGCCGTGGACGCAGGTCGATGCAGCCGGCGCCGGCTACGCCGTGCTGTCGGGTGCGCTGGCTTCCGGCGTGGGCTATGCCGTGTGGTACGCGGCCTTGCGCGGTCTGGCCGCCACCCACGCGGCGACGGTGCAGCTCGCCGTGCCGGTGATCGCGGCGGCAGGCGGCACACTGATGCTTGATGAGCCGGTCACGCTGCGGCTGGCATTCGCGTCGGTTGCCATCCTCGGCGGCATCGCGCTGGTGGTGCTGAGCCGCCGGCAAGCGGGCCGGACGCGCGCGACTTAAAACCTTACCGCGGCATTTCTGCGGCCTTGAATTGCTATAAAGATACGTGGGGCGTTACATCTCCGCCCATTCGCCTGCATGGCTTAACCCGGCATTGGGAGGTCCCATGAAAATCCTGCAACGCATCGGGCTGATCCCTTTGCTGTTTCTGCTGCTCCTGCCCGGCGCGGCCGCGCTGGCCGCGGACGATGACGGTGAGTGGGCGCCCACCCCGCCGCGCTTGAGCTATATCGATGGTGAGGTGTCGTACTGGCGTGAAGGGGCCACTGACTGGGCACGCGCCCAGCCCAACCTGGCGCTGGCTGAGGGCGATGCGCTCTATTCCGGCAACGAAGCCAATTTCGAGGTGCAGTTTGGCAGCCGCAGCTTCGTGCGCGCCGACGCAAACAGCCAGCTGTCGCTGCTGCAGCAGGACGAGCACCGCATCCAGTTCAAGCTGGCCAGCGGGAGGGTGTCGCTCGACATGCGCAGCCTGGCGGTGGGCGGCGCGGTGGAGGTGAGCACGCCGCATGCGGTGTTCGTCATCGAGCATCCCGGCTATTACCGGGTGGAAGTGGATGGCCCCGACATCCATTTCATAACCCGGCGCGGCGGCGAGGCCACGGTGATCACGGCCGACGGGCGCTCGCTGAGCATTTATCCTTCGGAGGACATCGTGGTGACGGCAGGCAATCCGGTGCAAGTGGCCACTTACGCCGCGCCCGCACCCGATGCCTGGGATCGCTGGAACGACGCGCGCAGCGACCGTTTCGGCGAATCGATCAGCACGCGCTATCTGCCGCCGGATGTATATGGCGCACAAGAGCTTGACCACTACGGACGCTGGCGAGTCGTGCCTGATTACGGCACGGTGTGGATTCCCTCCGGCATGAGGGCCGACTGGGTGCCTTACAGCACCGGGTCGTGGGTGTGGGACCCCTATTACGAATGGACCTGGATCGACGACGCGCCATGGGGCTGGGCGCCCTTCCATTACGGCCGCTGGGTCTATATCGACGGCTTCTGGGCGTGGGCGCCGGGGCCGGTGGTGCGGCGGCCCGTGTATTCGCCGGCCTTGGTGGCGTTCATGATCCGCGACCACGATGTGTCGGTTCGGCTCAGCATCGGCCTGCCCGGCCTGTGGTGGGTGGCGCTCAGCTGGGGTGAACCGGTGGTGCCATGGTGGCGTCATCATCGGTATCGTGGCCATCCGCGCTGGGATGGCTGGGGGGGGCCGCGCATCGTCAACAACGTGGTGATCAAGCAGACCACGATCGTCAATGTGGGCGATATCCATTACCGCAATGCCAGCCTGCCGCGCGCCGTCCTCACGGTGCCGGCCGACAAGTTCGGGCGGGAGCGGGTTCGCGCCACGGTGGAAAACCGCTACCGTCAAACCGACTTTGCGCCGGTGCGCGGTGAAGTGCCGGTCAAACCCTTGCGCGCCAGCCTGTTCGGCGGCGCACCCAAGGGGGCGCAGCCGCCACGCGAGATCATTTCGCGCCCGGTGGTGTCGACACGTACGCCGCGCGAGCGGACGCCCGCATTGCAGGATGAGGCTCCGCGCGTCCGGACCCAGGCCGTCCCGGAATCCCGCTATGTGATTCCGTCCACACGTCGCGGCGAGGATGCGCGCCCCCTGTCGCGGCCCGCCCGTGGAACCGAGGCGGGTCCTGAGCGGGCGCCGCCGCCGCGGCCGCCGCGCTATGACGAGGTGAGGAAATCGGTGCGCCCGCCGCCTGCGATTACTCCGCGTGAGCAGGCCCCGGTGCGCAGCCAGACTACGACACGCGAGCAAAGCACCGTGCGCCAGGTAAAGCCTGCGCCTCGACCGGCCCAGCCAGCCGCGGTTGCGCCGCCGGCCACCCGCCCGTCCGTGCCCGGCAGCGTGCAGGCTCCGCGTAGCCGCAGTGAGGACGCGTCGCCGCGTGGCGAAGTCCGGCAGGAAGGGAAGGAGCGGCCGTTGCCGGGGCAGCCTGCCAGCCAGACCTACCGGGGGCGTGACCGCGATAACCGTGACGCGCGTTGATTGTATTGGGGGGCATTCAGCGTGCCGCCTGCGGATACAAGCCAGGCCTTGGCTTGCGGTGAAGGGCTGTTCAGCCTTTGCGGTGGTGTTGCAACAGCCGGCCCAGTGCTTCCTTCAGCGGTCCATCTTCGATGTCCGCCTTGAGGGTGGCCAGCCCGTCCAGCGCGGCGGGCGGCAATCCGGCTTTCTCGACGGGGTGGACGTAGCGCGCCAGCAGTTCGGGGTTGACGCTGATTCGCAGGTCCGTCGCGGCGATCCCGTTTTTACCCAGCTTGTCCCTCAGCGCGTCGGTCTGCTGGCGCAGGCGGCTGGCAACGGCGCCGCTGTCGCAGGCGAGACTGAGCGTGCCGTTTTCCAGCTGCATGACGCGGACGTGCCCTGCCAGCGCCGCGGGCAGGGCACGGTCCAGTGCCGCCTGGGTGGCGAGCAAGGCCCGCGCGCGCACGGCAAGCCCGTTCGGCAGCTGGTTGGCGAGCAGGTCGGCAAGGCTGGTGGCGCTCATGCGGGCGACACAACCGCGCCACAGGAAGCCCGCGCCGCTGTCTTGATGGCGTCACGGGAAGCCCGTTTCGCTATGTTAAAATTCAACGATTTACCGCGTTTTGCGGACATTTCGGATTCCTCATGCTGCAATCCCTGTTCAAAAAAGTCTTCGGCAGCCGCAACGAGCGGCTGGTCAAACAATACCTGCAAAAGGTGAAAGCGATCAACGCGCTGGAACCGGCGATGGAAAAATTGTCCGACGCCGAACTGGCCGGCAAGACCGCTGAATTCAAATCCCGGCTCGAAAACGGCGACTCGCTCGACAAGCTGCTGCCCGAAGCCTTCGCAGTGGTGCGCGAGGCCTCCCGCCGGGTGCTCGGGATGCGCCACTTCGACGTCCAGATGGTGGGCGGCATGGTGCTGCACGACGGCAAGATCGCCGAGATGCGCACCGGCGAGGGCAAGACGCTGATGGCCACGCTGGCCGCGTACCTGAATGCGCTGACCGGCAAGGGGGTGCACGTGGTGACGGTGAACGACTACCTGGCCAGCCGCGACGCCGAATGGATGGGCCGGCTGTACGGCTTCCTCGGGCTGACCACCGGGGTCAACCTGTCGCAGATGCCGCACGATGCCAAGCAGGCCGCCTACGCGGCCGACATCACCTACGGCACCAACAACGAATACGGCTTCGACTACCTGCGGGACAACATGGTCTACCAGATGAGCGAGAAGGTACAGCGTCCGCTGGCCTTCGGCATCATCGACGAAGTCGACTCCATCCTGATCGACGAGGCGCGCACCCCGCTGATCATCTCCGGGCAGTCTGAGGAAAACACCGCGCTATACCAGCAGGTCAACCTGGTGCCGCCGCGCCTGACGCGGCAGAAGGACGAGGAATCCGAGGGCGATTACTCGGTCGACGAGAAATCGCGCCAGGTGCTGCTGTCCGAAGCCGGGCACGAAAAGGTCGAGGCCATCCTCACCGAAATGGGCCTGCTGCAGCCCGGCGGCAGCCTGTACGACGCCTCCAACATCATGCTGATGCACCACGTCTACGCCGCGCTGCGTGCGCATGCGCTGTTCTTCAAGGACCAGCATTACGTGGTACAGAACGGCGAAGTCATCATCGTCGACGAATTCACCGGCCGCCTGATGAGCGGGCGCCGCTGGTCGGAAGGCCTGCATCAGGCCGTCGAGGCGAAGGAAGGCGTGGCGATCCAGAAGGAAAACCAGACGCTGGCCTCGATCACCTTCCAGAACTTCTTCCGCATGTACCAGAAGCTGTCGGGCATGACCGGCACCGCGGATACCGAGGCCTTCGAATTCCAGAGCATCTACGGCCTGGAAACCGTGGTCGTCCCGACCCACCGCCCGATGATCCGCAAGGACGAGCACGATCAGGTCTACCGCACGGCAAAGGAACGCGACCAGGCGGTGATCAACGAGGTCCGTGCCTGCCACGAACGCGGCCAGCCGGTGCTGGTGGGCACCACGTCCATCGAGGCCAACGAACAACTCTCCGCCGAGCTCAAAAAAGCCGGGCTGCCGCACAACGTGCTGAACGCCAAGCAGCACGAGCGCGAAGCCGAGGTGATCGCGCAGGCGGGGATGTCGGGCGGTATCACCATCGCCACCAACATGGCGGGCCGCGGCACCGACATCGTGCTGGGCGGCAGCATCCAGAGGGAACTCGACGCGATCCGCAACGACGAAGCGCTGTCGGATAGCGAGAAGGATGCACGCACCGCTGCGCTCAAGGCTGACTGGCAGGTGCGCCACGACGCCGTGCTGGCGGCGGGCGGCCTGCACATCATCGGCACCGAACGCCACGAATCGCGTCGCGTCGACAACCAGCTGCGCGGTCGTTCCGGGCGCCAGGGCGACCCCGGTTCCAGCCGCTTCTTCCTGTCGCTGGAAGACCCGCTCTTGCGCATCTTCGCCTCCGACCGCGTCGCCGCGATCATGAACCGCCTGAAGATGCCCGAGGGCGAGGCGATCGAGCATCCGTGGGTGACGCGCGCGATCGAGAACGCGCAGCGCAAGGTCGAACAGCGCAACTTCGACATCCGCAAGCAGCTGCTCGAATACGACGACGTATCGAACGACCAGCGCAAGGTGATCTACGAACAGCGCAACGAGCTGCTGGCGAGCGACGACATCGGCGACACCATACGCGCCATGCGCGACGACGTGCTGAACGAAACCATCGACCTGCACATCGCGCCGGGCAGCATGGACGAGCAGTGGGACGTGGCGGGTCTCGAAAAAGCGCTGGCTGCCCAGTTCTCGCTCGATCTGCCCTTGCGCCAATGGCTGGAGGACGACAAGACCCTGAACGAGGACGGCCTGCGCAAGAAGATTATGGAGGCCGCCGATACGCTATACAGGGAGAAGGAAGCGATGGTCGGCGCCGAGGGCCTGCGCCAGTTCGAGCGCTCGGTGATGCTGCAAAGCCTGGATACCCACTGGCGCGAGCACCTGTCGGCGCTGGATCATCTGCGCCAGGGCATCCACCTGCGCGGCTACGCGCAGAAGCAGCCCAAGCAGGAATACAAGCGGGAAGCGTTCGAACTGTTCTCCGCCATGCTCACCGGGATCAAGGCCGAGGTCACGCAGATCACTACGACCGTGCAAGTGCGCGCGCCCGAGGATGTGCAGGTCGAGTTGCTCGAAGAGCCGTCCAACGTGCAATACCAGCACGCCGGTTACGACGAGGCGCAGGACTTTGCCGAAGTCGACCAGGCGGCGGCTGCGGGCGAGGGCTATCCCAAGGTCGGCCGCAACGATCCCTGTCCGTGTGGCTCGGGCAAGAAGTACAAGCAGTGCCACGGCAAGTTGAGCTGAGGAGCGATCATGCCTTACTACGTGTTTCGTATGGGAATGTTCAAAGTGCTGGAAAAGCAGGGCGAGTGGGCGACCTTCAAAGAGGCCAAGGCCCACACCAACGAACTGCGCAAGACGCTCGACCCCAAAACCGGCGACAAGTACAAGATGATCTTCGCCGAGAACGAAATCGCCGCCCAGGAAACGCTCACTGCCGAGCGCGAGCTGGAGAAGACCCTCTCCGGCGACGACTGGTAAAAGTTATCCATAAACCTACTGCGCGGCTGATATCCGGGATCGCGCGCTGCTCGCAATCCTCATGTACTTCAGTACATTCCGGTTGCTGCGCTGCGGGCTCACCCGGCTATCAGTCGCTCGCTACGGTTTCTGGACAACTTTGTCCTTAAGCTAAATATGGCTGAATACAACGAAGACGCTTACAAGCTAGCCCGCAAGGCCTACATCGAGCACAGCTGTCCGTTCGAGCGCGCCTTGCTGTCGCGCTGCGTCGCCTGCGGCCGCTCGCGCAAGCTCAACCTGGCCGAGCGCGAGGCGATTGCCTGCGGCGACCCCGTGGTGCGCGAACACTGCCTGACGTTTTATCAGGCGCTGCACGAGAATGCGCAGTTCGCACTGAAGATCAATCCCGATGCGCCGTGGCCGTTCGGCAAGGAAATCCGCGCCCAGTGCGGCGGGGTGCGCGGGCTGGCGGAAACCCTGGGGGGCGCAGCGGATGACACCACCGACATCGCCGCCACCGTGCTGCAGGGCAACGAACGCTTCGGCGGCAGCACCGAATTCCCCTATTCTGAAATCATGCGCGCCGTCGTTCATTACGAGCCGCGCAAGCGGCGCTCCTGACACAACGCGTTGCCGAACCGGGAACCCGGCGGCCCTGACGCGGTCTCTTGGGCTGCCTGCTTTTTTTGATTACACTGCCTGCGTGCGCGCCCGATTCTCCCGATTCCTGCTGATGCTGCTGATGTTGGCCCTGCCGCTGCAGGCGTTTGCGGCTGCTTCCATGCTGGGCTGCGCGTTTTCGCATCAGGACGTGGTGGAACCGATGGCGATGGCTGACGAGATGGCGGGTTGCCACGAATCCGAACAACCGGATGCGCCGCCCGCCCAGCACGATTGCAAGCACTGCGCAGTGTGCGCGCTGGCATTGACCCTGCCGATCCCGGCCAGCGACACCCCGGCGATCATGCCGGTTACCCTTCACTTTACTTCCCATCCGGCCACGCCGTTCAGCGGCTTCGTCCCCGACGGCCCCGAGCGGCCGCCCCGACCCCACCTCGCCTGAATCGCGCGCCTGCTGAGGGCGCGTTGTCCCGATTCTCACCGCGGCGCATTCGCCGCGTGGTTTGCGAGGTTCACCATGTTGAATCAATTATTCCGTCGTGCGGCGCGACTGGCGCATGCATTGTTATTCAGGGTGGCAGCGCCGTGCGTGTGCACCTGGGTTGTGTGGGTGCCCGCGGCGCAGGCTGCCGAGTCCCAGACCGCCGAACAGGCGGCGTCCGCCCCATTGATGCACTATCAAGGCTGGCGGGAAGAGCCGCTGCAGGACTGGCGCCGGGCCAACGAGCGCGTCGGCGAAGTCGGCGGCTGGCGCACCTATCTGCGCGAAGCGCAGCCGGCGGCTGCTGGCGCGGATAACGGGCAGGCACAGCAGGGCCACCCCGGTCATTGAGGGGGCCACCATGAACACGATGCCATTTACTCCCCGCATGCTCACGCTCGCCGTGCTGTCCGCCACCTTGCTCGGCGGCTGCGCGAGCTTTTCTCAAGACGGTGGATTTGATGCGGTTCAAACCGCCACCCGCGCGCACATTCCGCAAGACGTGGTCTGGTCACGCGACGATGCCAGCCGCAGCCAGACGCGGGCGCGCATCGACGCCCTGCTCGACAAGCCGCTGACTGCGGACGATGCCGTGCAGATCGCACTGCTGAACAATCCCGGCCTGCAGGCCGCATTCAACACGCTTGGTATCGCCGAGGCCGACTGGGTGGCGGCACAGCGCTTGCCGAACCCGGGCTTTTCCATCGGGCGGCTGACCCGGGGTTCGGAAGTGGAGTGGGAGCGCAGCCTGCATCTCAATCTGGCCCGGCTGCTGACCATGCCGATGCGTGCCGACATCGAGCAGCGCCTGTTTGAGCAGACCCGGCGCGGGCGGGTGCTCGAGGTGCTGCGGCTGGCGGCCGACACGCGTCGCGCCTGGTTCGCCGCGGTGGCGGCGAACCAGACGGCGCAGTACCAGCAGCAGGCGATGGAGGCGGCCGAAGCGGGCGCCGAACTGGCGCGCCGCATGGCGCAGGTGGGCAACTGGAGCAAGTTGAAGCAGGCGCGCGAACAGGCCTTTTATGCCGATGCCGCGCTGGGGGTGGCGCGCGCCGAGCAGGTGAAAGGGCAAACGCGCGAGCGCCTGGTGCGGCTGATGGGCCTGACGCAGGCGGACAAGCTTAAGCTGCCCGAACGCCTGCCCGACCTGCCGGAGTCGGTGCCCGCGCTGCCGGACGTCGAGCAGCAGGCGATGGACTCGCGCATCGACCTGCAGATGACGAAGCTGCAGAGCGAGGCGCTGGCGAAGAACCTGGGCCTTACGCGCAGCACGCGCTTCATCAACGTGCTGGAACTCGGCGTCGTGAACAACGGCTCGAACGAGGAACCCCAGCAGCGCGGCTACGAGATCAGCTTCGAGCTGCCGCTGTTCGACTTCGGCCAGACCCGGATCGTGCAGGCCGAGTCGCGCTACCGGCGGGCGTTGGAGCAGGCGCGCGAAACCGCGGTGAACGCGCGCTCCGAAGTGCGCGAGGCCTACGCCATGCAGCAGAGCCAGTACGCGATCGCGCGCCATCTGCGCGACGAGGTGGTGCCGCTCAAGCAGCGCATCTCCGAGGAAACCCTGCTGCGCTACAACGGCATGCTGATCGGCGTGTTCGAACTGCTGGCCGACGCACGTTCGCAGATCGCATCGGTCAACGCCGCCATCGAGGCGCAGCGCGACTTCTGGCTGGCGGACGCCGATTTGAAGATGGCGCTGGCCGGCACGCCCGGCAAGACCGCTGTCACTCCCGCCTCATCCGCCCCCGCTGAAGCCGCGGGTGGGCACTGAAAGGATTTTTCATGACGTCAAGACGTGATTTTTTCAAACTCACCGGCGCGGTTGCAGCCGCCAGCGTGAGTCCGGCAGCGATGGCGGCGCTCCCCGAGATCGTCAGCATGGACACGCCCTCCACCCAGCCGCCGCTGCCGCCGTCGACGGGCCGCCCCTACAACCCGGTGGTGACGCTCAACGGCTGGACGCTGCCGTGGCGGATGAAGGACGGGGTGAAGGAGTTTCATCTGGTCGCCGAGCCGGTGGTGCGCGAGATCGCCCCCGGCATGAAAGCGCATCTGTGGGGCTACAACGGGCAGTCGCCCGGCCCCACCATCGAGGTGGTCGAAGGCGACCGCGTGCGTATCTACGTCACCAACCGCCTGCCCGAACACACCACGATCCACTGGCACGGCCAGCGCGTGCCCAACGGCATGGACGGCATCGGCGGGCTCACCCAGCCGCAGATCAAGCCGGGCAAGACCTTCGTCTATGAATTTATCGCGCGCCGTCCCGGCACCTTCATGTATCACCCCCATGCCGACGAAATGACGCAGATGGCGATGGGGATGATGGGCTTCTGGGTGACGCATCCGAAAGGCAAGCACCCGCTGATCGAGACGGTCGACCGCGACTTCTGCTTTCTGCTCAACGCCTACGACATCGACCCCGGCAGCGCCACGCCCTCGGTCAACACCATGCTCGACTTCAACCTGTGGACCTGGAACAGCCGCGCGTTTCCCGGCATCGACAGCCTCAACGTGCGGCTCAACGACCGCGTGCGCATCCGCATCGGCAACCTCACCATGACCAACCACCCGATGCACCTGCACGGCGTGGAATTCGAGGTGACCGGCACCGACGGCGGCCCCACGCCCAAGGGCGCGCGCTGGCCGGAAGTGACCACCGACGTCGCGGTCGGGCAGATGCGCCAGATCGAGTTTCGCGCCGACGAGGAGGGCGACTGGGCCTTCCACTGCCACAAGAGCCACCACACCATGAACGCGATGGGTCACGGCGTGCCGACGATGATCGGGGTCGACCACAGCGGGCTGGCCGGCAAGATCGCGAAGCTCATCCCCGACTACATGGTGATGGGCGAGCGCGGCATGGCCGACATGGCCGAGATGGAAATGCCGCTGCCCGACAACACGCTGCCGATGATGACCGGACAGGGGCCCTTCGGCGCCATCGAAATGGGCGGCATGTTCACCACGATGAAGGTGCGGCGCGACCAGAAGCGCGGCGACTACTCCGATCCGGGCTGGTACAGGCATCCGCCCGGCACGGTGGCGCGTGAGGTCGAGGGCACGGTGGCCGAGCCGGTGCGCGCGCCGCAGGCCGCCTCGCCCCAGGGCACGCCGAGGGATGTCGAAGTCACCGTACGCAAACCCGCCGGCCATGCCGGCCACTGATCCAGGAGCCGAGATGAAGCCCACCCTGTTGCTGATTGCCCTGCTGTCGATGGCGACCACCCTGCCCGCCCACGCGCACGGCGAAAAGAAGCATGCACCGGCCGAGGATGCCGTCGCCGACCAGACCGCCTGGGGGTTTGGGGGCAAATCCGCGCAGGTCAGCCGCACGATCACGATAGCCATGACCGATGCCATGCGCTTCACGCCCGACACGCTGACCGTGGAGGAAGGCGAAACCGTGCGCTTCGTCGTCAGGAACCAGGGCCGCATGCTGCACGAAATGGTCATTGGCAGCCCCGACGAGCTGGCGAAGCATGCCGCCCTCATGGCCAAATTTCCCGACATGGAGCACGACGAGCCCTACATGGTGCACGTCGACCCCGGCAAGAGCGGCGAAATCGTCTGGCACTTCAACCGTGCCGGGCGCTTCGAGTTCGCCTGCCTGATCGCCGGACACTACGAAGCCGGCATGCGCGGCACGATCACCGTCAACCCGAAACAAGGAGATGCACAATGAAAAAATGGATTCCCCTGCTCGCCGCGTTGGCGATCGCCACCCCGATTCACGCCCAGCCCGTGACGCCGCCCGCTGCCGAGGCCAGCGCGATGAGCGAAGGCGTGGTGCGGAAGATCGACGCGGCGAACGCCAGGCTCACCCTCAGGCATGGTCCCATCGCCAACCTCGACATGCCCGGCATGACCATGGTGTTCCGGGTGCAGCCGCCTGAGCTTCTGGATGCCGTCAAAGTGGGCGACAAGGTGAGATTCCATGCCGAGGATATCAACGGTGCCTTCACGGTGACGGCGATTCAGCCTGCGCCCTAGCCCGCTTGCCGTGCGGCTTTGCTCGGCGCACAGAACTTGCCTGCCCCAATCAAGGTCAAAAAAAACAGGCAACGCCAGAACATCTGAAATATATGTACTAGAGTGGGTGCTGGCGTTGCCGGAAGCACCCTAAGCAGAGTGCACCGGCATTTTTACCGTAACAGAGGAGACCGTAATGAAACACTTGTCCAAGTTGACGCTTTCCCTTTGCATGGCGCTGGGCCTAGCTGCACCGGCCATGGCCCAGATGCAAAGCCGTGACCAAATGCAGACGCAGGATCAGGATCGCGTTTACGGGTATGAACTGATGACCCCGCAGGAACGCAGCGAATACCAAACCCGCATGCGGGCGCTGAAAACCGAGCAGGAGCGCGAAGCCTTCCGCCTGGAGCACCACAAACAGATGCAGGAGCGCGCCAAGGCCCAGGGCAAGACCCTGCCTGACATGCCGCCTGCCGGCATGGGACCGGGCGGCGGGATGGGCCCCGGCGGGGGCAAGGGGATGGGCCCCGGCGGCGGGCGGGGTTACTGAGCCTGGGCGCTTGTAATATTTTGCCGCTGTGAGGGCTTAGGCTCGCCCGGACGCAGTGCTGAAATGCAGCGTGGCGGCGAAGCCGTGACCTCCGGCCGGGCGGGGTAATCCCTCGCCCAGTTCCAGTTGGGCATGTGACAGCGCAGCAATGCGGGAGACGATCGAGAGTCCGAGCCCGCAGCCTTCGCTTTCGACCTCGCCACGCACGAAGCGCGCGCTTAATTGTGAGCGCAGATCAGGTGCGACCCCGGGGCCGTCGTCGGTCACGCTGAGTATGCAGCCTGAAGGGGTGCGGGTAAGGCGCACTTCGATACGCGCCCCTTCGCCGGCGTAGCGCAGGGCGTTGTCGACCAGATTGCGCAGCGCAATCTGCAACCAGGCCGCGGTCACCGCAATCATGCACCCCGACGCGGCTTCGACCGTCAGCGATTGGCCCTGACGCTGGGCTTGCGGCAATAGCTCGGCACATACTGCGGTGATGATGCCGGCCGGATCCAGCGCGGGGGACGTGGCGTCCTGGCGCGCCGGATCGACGCGGGCCAGCGTGAGCAGCTGCTCGACCAGGTGCGTCATGCGGTCGACGCCAACGATCACCTGGGTCAGCGCGTGCTGCCGGCTGTCGTCCGCCTGTGCACGCAGCGCCACCTGCGCCTGCACTTTCAGGGCCGCCAGCGGGGTGCGCAGTTCGTGCGCGGCATCTGCGGTGAAGCGGCGTTCGTTGTCGAAGGCTTCGGCGACGCGTCGGATCAGCGCATTGAGCGCCGTGCGCAGCGGCACGATTTCGCTAGGCAAGGGGGCCGCTTCGTCGAGCGGTGCCAGCGCCTGCGCATCGAGCGCGCCGACCTCGCGCGCCACCGCGTCCACTGGACGCAGCGCGCGGCTGACGACCCACCATACGCCAAGCGCCATCAGCGGCAGCGCCAGCATCGCCGGCAACAGCAGCGACAACCCGATCTCGCGCGCCAGGCGTTCACGCGCGGCGTGAGCTTGCCCGACCACCACACGATATTCCGCGTCATCATCCTGCACCGCATAAAAGCGCCAGCGTTCCCCCTGATGCGGCTGTTCGGTGAAACCTGTCGTCATGGGCGTCTCGAATCCGGCATGGCCGGGAGACGTCACCAGGCGCTGCGCCAAGCCATCCTCGGTATGCCAGATTTCGAATGCGATCGGCACCGGGGCGTGCTGGGCGTGATCGTGCAGCTCCTTGACGAAATGCTCGACCTCGCCGCCAGCCACAATTGCCAGCAGGGTCTCGCCCACCTGCGTCAGCTGGTTGTCGAGCAGTTCGTCCGCTTCGTGGTGGGCGCGCTGGTAGACCACCAGCACGGACAGCAGCCAGATCGCCGCCACGGTGCTGGTCAGCAGCCACACCAGCCGACGGCGCAGCGAATAGGATGGGGCTGTCGTCATGGGCGGGCCGCCGAGGCCATGTAGCCGACGCCGCGGACGGTGCGGATCAGCTCGCCTCCGAGCTTGCGGCGCAGGTGATGGATGTGGACTTCGAGCGCGTTGCTGTCGACGGCGTCGTTCCAGGTGTAGAGCTGTTCTTCCAGCGAGCGCCGCGTCAGCACCCGCTCGGCGTTTTCCAGCAACAGATGCAGCAGATCGAATTCGCGGGGGGTGAGTTCAACGGCTTGTCCGGCGCGCGTCACCGTGCGCGCCGCCGGATTGAGTTCGATCTCGCCCAGCGTCAGCACCGGTTCCGGGCGGCCGTGGGCGCGGCGAACCAGCGCGCGCAGACGGGCGGCGATTTCGTCGAGATCGAAGGGCTTCAGCACATAGTCGTCGGCGCCGAGGTCAAGGCCGCGCACCTTGTCTTCCAGTTGGTCGCGCGCGGTGAGGATCAGCACCGGTGTCGCGTCGCGGCGCCCGCGCAGCCATTGCAGCACCGACAGCCCGTCGCGCTTGGGCAGCCCGAGGTCGAGCACCACCGCGGCAAAGGTTTCGGTGGACAAGGCGGCCACTGCCGCCTCGCCGTCGCGCAGCCAGTCGACCGCATAGCCCGCCTGCGTCAGCCCGGCCTTGAGGCCGTCGCCGAGCAGGCGGTCATCTTCAACCAGCAGGATGCGCATCGCGTCGTTTCATTTAGGAATCCTGACCGTGTCTTCATCGAACACGCCCTTTTCAGCCTGCCGGTGGCACGCCGCGCAATTGGCGGCCGAGCCCACCGACTTGCGTGTCCAGGTCGCGCGCGGCACCTCGTCGTGCTTCTTCACGAACCAGCGGGTTTCGGTGATGCGCAGCGGCGTCGCGTTCTTGTCCATGCGCTGCATCACCTTGTCGCCCATCCGGCTGCGGCCGCTGTCGGCGGCGTTGGCTTCGAGAAAGCGCAGGATATCAGCCTGGGTTGCCGGATCAAGGCTGGCGTTTTCGCCGAAGTGCTGCTCGAGGCCGCCCATCATGCGCTGCCACGAGGCGCGCGGCAGCAGGGCGGGAGAATAGGCGAGGTGGCAGCTGGCACATTCCTGCTGCCAGGCCTGGTGCGTGAGGCGGGGCATCAGGTCGTCGCCGCCGTCGCCGCGCGCCTCGCCGCCCGACGGCAGCGAAAACGCCAGCAGGCTGAGTGTGCCGACTGTCGCCAGCACGCCGATTCCGCGCAATACGTAATTCATGTCTTGCTCCTTATTTGATCTGGTTCAACCAGGCAATGAAATCGCCTCTTTCCTGCGCGCTGCATTCGCGCTGCAGCACGTCCGTGCAGTTGCGACGGAACCATTTCTCGACCTTGGCCGCATCGGTGAAACGCTGGGGATTCGCGACCGGCGCCAGCGGCTCGATGCGCTTGCCGACGCGGGTTTGTCCCGCCTGCTTCGGATTCGCGGTGTGGCAGCTGGCGCAGCTCTGTGCGCCGCCGCTCCGCCCGGGATGCTCGCTGCGATAGAGTGCTTCGCCGCGGGCGGGCGACAGGGCAGTCACCGCCACGCCGGCCTGCTGCGCATAGCGTGCCATGAAGCTGGCGGGGGTGTCGGCCGCCGCTGCGCTGGCCGAAAGCAGCAGCAGACTCGTCCATGCGATGTGCTTAATCATGCTGCACCTCCGGCTTGGCATCGAGGTATTGCTTGCCGGTGACCATGCTTTGCGCCACGCGTTCGCCGCGCAGCTGGTGGAACACCAGTGCCGCCATGTGCAGGCCGACGAAACCCAGCATCAGGGCGAAGCCGAATTCATGCGGATCCTCCATTACGTCTTCCACCCAGCCGGCATTGCCCAGCCAGGCGGCGAGCGGGCCGGTCTGGAATTCGCTGGCAGCCAGTCCTAGTCCGCTGACGACCATCAGCGCCATCACGCCGTAGGCAAACAGGTAGGCGAGGCTGGCGAGGGGGTCGTGGCCGACGCGATGTGCGCTCGGCAGGCGCAGATTTTTCAGGCTGGCCTTCCACGTCGCGGGGTGCCACAGATCCTGCCCGCGCGCGCTGGCAGGGCCGACGAGGCCCCACAGCAGCCGCGTCACCAACGCTGCGGTCAGGCCATAGCCGGCGAGGATATGCAGGTTCCAGATCGTGGTTTCATAGGGGCCGTGCTCGAACGCTTCGGCCAGCTGGCTGCTGGCGATGAGCGCGACGACGGACAGCGCGATGGCCCAGTGCAGGGCCCGCAGCAGCGGATCGTATACGCGGCGGACTTGAGTATTCGGATGCGACATGGTGACCTCCTTGTGAGATGCGATGAGGCCACTGTAGAGACGTATCCTTATCGCATCCTTAAGCCATCCGGGAGATTGACGTGCTGCAGCAGGCCATCGCGCGCGCGCCGCGCCGTGTCCTGGTAGGCGCCGATTGCGCGCGCCACCAGCGTGTCCGGCTGGCGCACCGGTGCGGCGATGTCCTGCTGCGCATCCAGCCGCCAGTCCTCGATCTGCCGGCCGGGGCTCAGCACGACCAATTGGTCGGGCGTCAGATAGCCCAGTTTCTGGTAGGTCGCGATGAAGGCGCGCCCAGTGTCGGGATAGGCGTGCAGCATGCTGCGCCCCATGAAATTCGTATGTTCGGGCAGACCGAGCAGGTCGAGCACGGTGGGCACGATATCGATCTGGCTGGCGAGCCGGGTGTCGGTGTGCGGTGCCAGATGCGCGGGCGAATAGACGATAGCGGGGATGTGGTAATTCTCCGGCGGCAGGCTGGTGCGTCCCTTGCTCGACGCGCAGTGGTCGGCCACCACCACGAACACCGTGTCCTTGAACCAGGGCTTCGCGCGCGCCATCTCGATGAAGCGGCCCACTGCGTAGTCGGAATATTTCACTGCACCCTGGCGGCCGCGCGGCAGGTCGATGCGGCCTTCTGGAAAGGTGAACGGCGTGTGGTTGGACGTCGTCATCAGGTGCATCAGGAAGGGCTTGCCGCTGGCGGCGTCACGGTCCATCTGCTCCAGCGCGTAGTCGTACAGGTGCTCGTCGGCCACGCCCCAGATGTTGCCGAAGCCGCGATGGCGTTCTGGGAACTGGCCGCGGTCGATCGGCTGGTAATGGTTGCCGGCGAAATAGGCATCCATGTTGTCGAAGCGCGCATAGCCGCCGTACATGAAACGGTTGACGTAGCCGTGGTCGGCCAGCACGGCGCCCAGGGTTTCCAGGTTCTGGTTGTGCTTGCGCCAGATGATCGAGTGTCCGGGCAGCGGCGGAATGGCGAGCGACAGCGCCTCCAGCCCGCGCACGGTGCGGTTGCCGGTGGACCGCAGGTTGGCGAGGAACAGGCCCTGCTCGGCCAGGCGGTCGAGGTTGGGCGTGAGGCCCTGGGTGTTGCCGCCGTGTGCCGTGTAGCTGGACGACATGCTTTCCAGGGTAATGATGACGACGTTCTTCGGCGGCGTGGCGGAGACGATGCGCGGCAATACCGCAGGCGGCGCAGCAGCCGTCTGCGGGCGCGTGGCATAAAAATCGAAGTAGTCGATTTCATTGTTGCCGAAGGCGTAGGCCAGGCTGTACAGGCCGTTGGCCGAGAGTTCCTTCTGATATTCGTTGGCGCCGTTGCGCGCATCCATCGACCACACTGATGCCAACCCGGCGGACACTGCTACGCTTGTCAACCACACGGCGACGCGGGCGCTGCGTTTGGCGGCAGGGTGGGCGGCGCGCAGCAGCCAGCCGCGACTCGCCCATGCCAGTGCCAGCGTGGCGACAGCCAGCGTGCCGAGCAGGGTACCGACCGGAAAACTTTCGCGGATGTTGCCGACCACTTCGCGCGTGTAGACCAGATAGTCCACCGCGATGAAATTGAAGCGCACGCCGAACTCGTCCCAGAAGAACCATTCCGCCATCACGCCGAAACCCAGCGCGAACAGGCCCAGTGCCGCGACAGCCAGCACCAGTCCGCGGCGCCCGCGCCCGGCCGGCTTGCGCGTGCCGAGTGCGCTTTCCAGCAACAGCAGCGCGGGCAGAGCCAGCGCCAGCACAACCAGATCGAAGGCCAGCCCGGTGCCCAGCACTGCAGCAGCCGAGGCAAAGCTCAGTTGCGCGGCGTGCCAGGTCTGCGCCATCAGCACCCCGCGCAGGCCCGTGTGCAGGAGCAGGAAACCGACGGCCAGCCAGGCCGTGAGGGGATACGGCGCGGTAAACGCCGCCAAAGTACGAAAACGCGAATTGAGATGCATGGAATTCCTCACTGATCGGCTGGCAGGATCGCATTCGGAACTTAAGGAAAGCTTAAGGATCGATGGGCAGGATGCGCCCGTCACCTGCCACGATGGCAGTCCGGCGCTGCATCCTGTAACGTGTCGCCTCATTTTTCTCAAACCGATAGCTTAGCCCCATAGTGCCGCATCCAACCGCCCGCTTCCTGATGCTCTGGTTCTTCGTCGCCCTGCAGACGATGGTTCCGTTCATCCATGCGCATGCGGGTGCGGTGCAGCTGAATCACGCGGGTTTTCTGCATGTGCATCAGGGCGTGCACAGCGATGCCGCCTGGCATGCGGTGGCGACGGACGAACACGGCGCGGAGGTCGAGGTGGCGCGAGGCATGCCCTTGCGCAACGACACACCACTCACGACCGCCCCCGCTCCGCCTGCCGCGAGCCTGCCGCTGCCACACGCCGCCGCGGCGGCATGCCCCGGCGCGGGCTTGCCGGCGCCACCTCCCCTACATCTGGCGCTGCCCGACCACACCCTTCCCCACGCTTTAGCCCCGCCCTCCGCCTGATCGTCCATGACGGCGCGTCATATCGACGCGCCTGCCTGCTGTTTTTTTGCACCTGGAGATCAAACATGGCCGCTGGTTTTTTTGCCGCTCGTATTCTTATTATCCCGATGCTTGTGTCGGCGCTGTTCGGCGCCGCCCCCGCTGTCGCGGCGGACGTCCTGCCCCTGACTGCTGCCCAGAAAAAAAATCTGGGCATTGCCAGCGTGGCCGCGGCCACCCAAACCGCCAGCCCGGCGCTCACCTTTTCGGCGCGAGTGACGCTGCCGCCGTCCAGCGTGCGCGTGATCGCCGCAGCCGGATCCGGGTTGGTGACGCAACTTCACGTCCAAGCGGGCGAATCGGTTCAGCGCGGTGCACCGCTGCTGACCTTGTCGATGCCCGGCCTCGCCAACGCGCAAAATGCGCTGACGCAGGCGCGCCTGAAAGCGCAGCTCGCGGCCGGCAATGCCGCGCGCGACGAAAAACTCTTCAGCGAAGGCCTGATCGCCGAATCGCGCTTGCGCGCCACGCAGTCTGAAGCGCAGTCCGCACGCGCCGGCCTGGCGGCCGCGCAGTCTGCATTTTCGTTGCTCGGCACCGGCAAGGTTTCCGGCAGCGCAATCACGCTCACCGCACCGATCGCCGGCGTGGTGACGGAAAGCGTTGCCGAGCCCGGCCAGCGGGTCGATGCCGGGATGGCGCTGGTGAAAGTCGCGGATCTGTCGAAACTGGCGCTGGAGATTCCGATGAGTCCGGCGCAGGCGCGGCAGGTTGCCGTCGGACAATCCGTCACGGTGGCAGACAGCTCGGCCAGCGGGCGCGTCACGGCCCTGCTGCCGCAACTCAACGCCGCACAAAGCGTGCTGGTGCGCGCCAGCCTCGCCGACCCGCAGAAACTGCTGCGTCCCGGCCAGTCTGTGCAGGCCGCCATCGCGGGTACGCAGTCGGCCGGCAGCCTGATCGTGCCGGCTGCCGCGCTGGTGTGGAAGGCCGCTGTGCCCTATGTGTTTGTCGAGACGGCACAGGGCTTCACGCCGACGCCGGTGCAGCTCGTCCGCCAGAATGCCAGCCAGGCCGAAATCACCGGCCTGACCGCCGGCAGCCGCGTCGCCGTCAAGGGCGTGGCGGCGCTCAAGGCGCAATGGGCAGGGGACTAGCATGCTGAATATCCTGATCGAATTCGCGCTGGCGCGACGCTGGCTGATGCTTGTGCTCGCGCTGGCATTGGCGGGGCTGGGCGTGCGCGCGTTCCAGCAGATCCCCATCGACGCCTTTCCCGATGTGTCGACCACCCAGGTCAAGCTGATCCTGAAGGCGCCCGGCATGACGCCGGAGGAGGTGGAGGCGCGCATCACCCAGCCGGTCGAAACCGAACTGCTGGGCATCCCGCACCAGACTATCCTGCGCAGCCTGTCGAAGAACGCGCTGGTCGACATTACCGTCGATTTCGAAGAGGGCACCGATATCTACTGGGCGCGCCAGCAGGTGGCGGAACGCTTCGCCAACGTGAAGGGTGACCTGCCGGACAACGTGTCGGGCGGGCTGGCGCCGATTTCCACGCCCTTGTCCGAACTCTTCATGTTCACCGTCGAAGGGCCGCTGTCGCTGGCGGAAAAACGCACCCTGCTCGACTGGACGATCCGGCCCCAACTGCGCGCACTGCCCGGCGTGGCCGACGTCAACACGCTCGGCGGCCGGGTGGCGACGTTTGCCGTCAGCCCTGATCCGGCTGGGCTGGCGGCACGCGGGGTAACGCTGGGCGAATTGCGCACAGCGCTGGAAAGCAACACGCGCAACGACGGCGCCGGACGCGTCAACGAGGGCGAGGAAACCTGGGTGGTGCGCGTCAACGGCGGCGTCGCGTCGCTCGATGACCTGCGCCACATCGGCATCAAAAGCGTGGCTGGCGTGGTCGTCACCGTCGGCGACGTCGCGCGCGTCGAACTGGGCGAGATGACCCGCTACGGCGCGGTGACGCAGGATGGCAAAGGCGAGGCGGTGGAAGGCCTGGTGATCGGACTGAAAGGCGTCAACGCCGGCGTGCTGATCCAGAACGTCAAGGCCAAACTCGCGGAGATTCAGGCCACCCTGCCGAAGGGGGTAACGATCTCGCCGTTCTACGATCGCGCGCAACTGGTCGACCGCGCCGTCGGTACCGTGAGCAAGGCGCTGCTGGAAGCGGCGGTGCTGGTGGTGATCCTGCTGCTGCTGTTCCTCGGCAACCTGCGCGCGGCCATCGCGGTGGCGCTGATCCTGCCCTTGTCGGTGCTGGCCACCTTCGTGCTGATGCGCCAGTTCGGGTTGTCGGCCAATCTGATGAGCCTGGGCGGGCTGGCGATCGCGATCGGCTTGCTGGTCGACGCCGCGGTGGTGGTGGTGGAAAACGTCGTTGCGCATCTGGCGCACGATCCGGAGAACACCAGCGAAACACCGCTGCAACGCGTGCTGTGGGCGACGCAGGAAGTCGCCAGCCCGGTGACCTCGGGCATCGCCATCATCGCCATCGTGTTCCTGCCGCTGCTGACGCTGGAAGGACTCGAAGGAAAACTGTTCGCGCCGGTTGCGCTCACCATCGTGTTCGCCCTGGCCGCCTCGCTGCTGCTCGCGCTCACTGTGATTCCGGTGCTGGCCTCGATGTTGCTGAAGCAGGGCGCGCATACCGACCCGTGGTTGCTGCGCAAGGCGCAAGGCCTCTACACGCCGCTGCTCGGGCGCGCGCTGGCACGTCCGAAACTCGTGTACGCCACCGCTGGGGTGTTGATGCTGGCGGCGGTTGGGGTCTACCCCCTGATCGGCAAGACCTTCATGCCAGTGATGGACGAGGGCGACATCCTGGTGCAGCTGGAAAAGCTGCCGTCGATCAGCCTGGAGGAATCGGTCGCGCAGGATCTGCGGGTGCAGCAGGCGTTGCTGAAGAACGTGCCGGAAATCCGCCGCATCGTCGCCCGCGCCGGCGCCGACGAACTGGGGCTCGATCCGATGAGCCTCAACGATACCGACTCCTTCCTCGTGCTCAAACCGATGGCCGAGTGGCGCAAACCGGACAAGGAATGGCTGACGGATGAAATCCGCGCGGTGGTCGACGGCTTCCCGGGCATCGCCTACAACTTCACCCAGCCGATCGACATGCGGGTGTCGGAAATGCTCACCGGTTCGCGCGGCGACGTCGCGATCAAGATTTTCGGCCCCGATCTCGCCACGCTCAACCGGCTGGCCGGCGAGATTTTCGCCGTGGTCGAGAAGATCCCCGGCGCGTCGGATGTCTACACCCAGCAGAACGAGGGCGTGCAGTATCTGCAGGCGGAAATCGATCGCGATGCGGCCGGCCGCTTTGGCCTCAGTGCCGACGACATCGCCCTTCTGCTGCGCACGCAACTGGAGGGGGAGATCATCGGAACGATCCAGCAGCAGGGACGGCGCGTGCCGCTGCAGCTGCGCGGGCCGCAAGGCTTGCGCGAGTCGCCGGACGCGCTGCAGGCGATCCGCCTGACGCTGGCGGACGGCCGCGAAATCAGCCTCGACCAGGTGGCGCAGCTCAAGCGCACCAATGGCCCGGTCGCGGTGAAGCGGGAGAACGCCGCGCGCTTCACCGTGGTGCAGAGCAACGTCGCCGGGCGCGATCTGGTGAGCTTCGTCACCGACGCGCAGGCCGCGGTGGCCGCGCAGGTGAAACTGCCGCCCGGTTACAGCGTCGCCTGGGGCGGCCAGTTCGAAAACCAGCAGCGTGCGGCGCAGCGCCTGATGATCGTGGTGCCGGTAGCGCTGCTGCTGATCGGCTTTCTGCTCTATGTCACCTTCGGCGATGCGCGCCAGGCGCTCCTGGTGATGATGAACGTGCCTCTGGCGCTGATCGGCGGCATTTTCGCGCTGGCGGCGTCGGGCGAATATCTGTCGGTGCCGGCCTCGGTCGGCTTCATTGCGCTCCTCGGCATCGCGGTGCTGAACGGCGTGGTGCTGGTCAGCCATTTCAACCAGCTGCGCAATCAGGGCCTGAGAGGCGACGCCGTGGTGCGGGAGGGCTCGCTGCGCCGTCTGCGCCCGGTACTGATGACTGCCAGCATCGCCGCCTTCGGCCTGGTGCCGCTCTTGTTCGCCAGCGGCCCCGGCTCCGAAATCCAGCGTCCGCTCGCCATCGTCGTCATCGGCGGCCTGGTCAGCGCCACCCTGCTGACGCTGGTGGTGCTGCCGCTGCTGTATCGCCAATTCATTCTGAAAGGAGAACGTGCATGAATGCCGTTCACAGTCTGGCCTTTGCACTGGCGCTGGCGTTTGCCGCTCCCGTGCACGCCGATTATTTACCCGATCCCGCAGCCGCCGAAGCCGCGCTATGGGCGTCGCCCATGGTGGCCCAGGCGCGCGGCGAGTTCGCTGCGCAAACGATGAAAAGCCAGGGTCTGCAGCGCGGACGCGAAGAATGGACGGTGGGCGCGGACATTGCCCAGCGCCGTATCCAGACCACGCCGCGCGACACCCAGAGCGAGTGGGGATTGGCGCTGTCGCGCCCGCTGCGGCTGCCTGCGCGCGCCGCGGCCGACCGTGCACTGGCGGGTGCGCTGACCGCGCACGCCGAAGCGAGCCTGGGTGAAGCCCTGCACGAAAGCGGGCGGCAATTGCTTGCGCTGTGGTTCGACTGGCTGAACGAAGCCAGCCAGTCGCAGCTGTGGCGGGCGCAGCTTCAGCTCGGCGAACAGCAGCTTGCCACCGTGAACGCGCGGATTCGCCTGGGCGAAGCGCCGCGTTCCGAGCGCGTCAACAGCGAGGCCGCCCTGGCGCAGCTTCGCCTGCAACAGCAGCAGGCGGCCACCCGCGAGCAGCAGGCACGCAACCGCCTGCGGGCGCAGTTTCCCGACCTGCCGGTGACAGCAGAGGGCGCCCTGCCGTCGCCGTTAGCGCCGGCCGGCACGGCGAACGACTACGTCGATACGGTACTGGAGCACAACCACGAACTGTTCCGCGCGCGCCGTCAGGCCGAGGTGCTGCAGGCCCAAGCGCGGCAACTCGCCAAACGCCGCAGCGCCGACCCCAATGTCGGCGTGTTCTACAAGAACGAGGCGGGGGGCGACGAACATGTCCTGGGCTTGAACCTCGGGCTGACGTTACCGGGCTCGGCCCGGCGCTTCGATCAGCAGGCGGCCGAACAGTTGAGTGCCACGGCGCAGGATGCCGCGATGCGGCTGGAACAGCAGCTGCGTCAGGAGGCGCGAGCCGATTTCGAGACGGCGACGGCGCAGGTCGCCAACTGGCAGCAGGCCGAGCATGCCGCACAGGCGCTGGAGGAAGCGGCACGCCTGGCTGCGCGTGCCTATAGCCTGGGCGAGGGCGGTCTCGATCAGGTGCTGTTCAATCGCCGCCTGGCGCTGGAGGGTCGTTTGCAGGCGCAGCAGGCGCAATTGGCCGCGCTGGCTGCGGATGTCCGGCTGAAACTGGATGCGCATCGGCTATGGCCGCTGGACGTCGATACGGATGGCGCGCACGCGCATCCGTAAGAGCCAAAAAAATCAGGGGGCGGCGGGAGCGGCCGCGGGCGGGGTGGGGGCGGACGTACCGTGACTCATCTGCCGCGCCTCTTCCTGCATCGCCGCGATCTGTTCGGGCTTCAGCTGCCACACCAGACTGTCACGCGCCTTGGCGGCGGCTTCCACGCCCTGCGCGGCGGCGAGGTTGAACCATAGATAAGCACGCGACTTGTCGATCGCGGTTCCGGTGCCGTAACGGTAGAGTTCCCCCAGGCTGTATTGCGCCTTGGCGTAACCGCGCTTCGCGGGTTTTTCGATCCAGCTGAAGGCGGCCTTGTAGTCCTGCACCACCCCGCGTCCCTCCAGCAGCACCAGGCCGTATTGATACTGCGCTTCGGCCAGTCCCTGTTTGGCGGCCTGCGCAAACCAGCGGGCGGCCTCCTTGTCGTTCTGGATCACGCCATCGCCCTCGGCGTAGCGCATGCCGAGCTGCAACTGCGCTTCGGCGTCGCCCTGCGCAGCGCGGATGTGCGGCAGACTGGCGGGTGCCTGCGCTGCGGGCATGGCCGCATGCTGCTGATCGAGCGCAAACCAGGCCGTCACGCCGACCAGCGCACCCACGGCGGCCAGCAACAGCAGCGGCTTGAACGGGTTGAACACCCAGAAACGATGGCGGCAGTCGCGACAGCGCAACGACTTATCCAGCAGCAGGTGGCGCACACCGTCGTGGGCATGCAGGGTACCGCTGCGGATCTTATCGCTCCCGCATAGTGGGCAGACGAGCGACATGGCGCGTCTCAGCGCGACTGCGCGACGAGGTAATCGACCGCGGCTTTGACGTCGGCATCCGCCAGCGAGGGGTTGCCGCCCTTGGCCGGCATGGCGCCCTTGCCGCGCAAGGCGACGGTATAGAGGGTATCCATGCCTTGTGCCAGGCGCGGGCTCCAGGCGACGACGTCGCCGGTTTTGGGTGCGCCTGCGACGCCCTTGTCGTGGCAGAACGCGCAGGCCTGGCGATAGATTTGCTGGCCGTGTGCGAGATCGGGAGAAGGCGCGCTGGGCGCGGGCTTGTCGGCAGCTTTGGCCGCAGGTGCGGCTGCAGGTTTGGGTGCGGGCGCAGCCGCCGGCTGGCTCTCCGCAGTGGGTTGCGCGGGGCTTGCCTCGGGCAGTGCCGCCGGGGCCGCTTCGGATGGCGGTGCCTCGGCAACCGGGGCAACGGGCTCCGGTGCAGCTCCGGCTTGCGGGATTTCCGCCGCAGGCGGCTGAGTGGCCGGTGCGGGAAGGTCTTCAGATTGTCCGCAGGCAAGCAGCGAAGCGGCTGAGGCGACGATCAGAAAAGTGGCAGCGTAGTTCATCGGCATTTCCCTTGCGTTATCTGAAGATGTCTACCTGCGGCGCCGTGTGCTGCGGCGGCGCGCGCTTATTGTTTTTTGTCGTCTTTACTGTCTTTACTATCTTTGTTGTCCTTGCCGGCCTCTGCCGAAGGCGCGGCCGTAGCAGGCGCAACCGGTTCCGGTGCCTTGAACTTGGCGCCGGCCGAGTTGGCCAGGTAGGCGACCGCGCGTGCCACCTCGATGTCGGACAGGTCGCCGTCGCCGCCGCGCGGGGGCATCTGGCGGATGCCTTCGATCGCATGCTTGACCAGTGTATCGTAGCCCTGGCCCAGGCGGCCGCCCCAGTCGCCCTTGCTTTCGAACTTGGGTGCGCCCAGCGCGCCCGAACCGTGACACGAGACACACACGGCGTCGTAGACTTCCTGACCGGATTTTTCGACCCTGGGCGCGTTGGCGTCGAGTGCGGCCAGTTGGGCAAAGGGTTTGATGCGTGCGAGGGTGGCCTTTTGCGCGGCCTCGCTGGTGGTGTCGGGCTTGTGCTCTTCCCGAATGCCGAGCACCAGCTGAACGATCAGGAAAATGGCCAGAAGGGGTGCGAACAGCCCGGCAACGACGGAAATGATGATTTCCTGCGGGGTGGCTTGAGTCATCTTGGCGTGCGAATCGGCCATGAAAATTTCCTTAGGGGGGTGGCATCGAAAGCCGGGATTATAAGGAAAGCCACCCCGACAGGAAAGGGCGGCGGCCCGGTGGATGGACGCCATTTGGCAAACCGGCTATGCTTCGCCCTCCCAGGAGCCATCAAACTCCAGGCGCCCGTAGCTCAGCTGGATAGAGTACTGCCCTCCGAAGGCAGGGGTCGTGCGTTCGAATCGCGCCGGGCGCGCCAGTTTTCAAATTTAGGTCACCAACGCCTTCAGCCCTTGTCCCGCCGGGGTTTAAACTCTGCACTGCGGGTTTACACTGGGGGCCAAAGTTCATTTTGAGTGCTTCAATCATGGCCCACCCCACCCCTACCGACATCAAGCTCCATCAGGCTTCGCACAAGCTGGAAATCGCGTTCACTGACGGTGCGCGTTTCGAGCTGCCGTTCGAACTCCTCCGCGTCTATTCGCCGTCCGCCGAAGTGCGCGGCCATGGCCCCGGGCAGGAGGTGCTGCAGGTCGGCAAGCGCGAAGTGCTAATCAACGCCGCCGAGCCGGTCGGCCTGTACGGCATCAACTTCACCTTCTCCGACGGCCACAATACCGGGATCTATTCCTGGGAATACCTGTACGACCTGGGCGTCAACCAGGCTGCGCTGTGGGACGAATACCTCAAGCGCATGGAAGCCGCCGGTGCCTCGCGCGAACCGGGCATTGCCAAGATGTTCGAGCAACGTCCCAAGGGCAAGTAAGTCATGCCGGCGCGGACTGCCCTACTCAGCGCGCCCTGCGGGGCGCGTTTTGTTTGGATGCTGCACGGATGACGTTCGCTTCCGGTGTCGGCGAGGCGATTGGGGCTGCCACCGGCGTGCCGTTTTCCGGCGCCACACTGAGCCCCATCAGCGGGGGGGACATCCATCAGGCCTTCCGCATAAGCGACGGTGCGCGCCGTTACTTCGTCAAGGCGAATCGCGCCGGGCAGCTGCCGATGTTCGATGCCGAGGCAGACGCGCTGCATGCGCTCACTGCCACGCACACGGTGTGCGTTCCGCAGCCCGTGTGTACCGGCACGGCGGACGGTCAGGCGTTTCTGGTACTGGAATATCTGGAGCTGCGCGGCAGCGGCGACTCAGCTCTGTTGGGCAGGCAGTTGGCTCGGTTGCATCGCGCCCCGCAGGCGGGGCGGCTGCGGTACGGCTGGGCGCACGACAACTGGATTGGCAGCACACCGCAGCCCAACGGCTGGATGCACGACTGGATCGGGTTCTGGCGCGACCGGCGACTCGGCTTCCAATTGAAGCTGGCCGCGCAAAACGGCTACGCCGGTGTGCTGCAGCGGGACGGCGACACCCTGCTCGCCCATCTCGATGCTTTCTTCGGCGGCTACGTGCCCGCGCCTTCGCTGCTGCATGGCGACCTGTGGGGCGGCAACCATGGTTTTCTGCCTGACGGGACGGGCGTGATTTTCGATGCCGCCGTGTATTTCGGCGATCGCGAATGCGACCTCGCCATGAGCGAGTTGTTTGGCGGGTTTGCGCCTGATTTTTACGCAGCCTACCAGGAAGCCTGGCCGCTCGACGCCGGCTATGCGTTGCGCAAGACGCTTTACAACCTGTACCACATCCTCAACCACGCCAACCTGTTTGGCGGCGGCTATGCTGCACAGGCGCAGCGCATGATGGCGCAGCTGCTGGCGCAGATTCGCTGATCGCTTGGGTCCGAGTTAATTGTTCGTGCGGGCCGGAGCCGGGCTAGTGTGCCAGCGACCGCAGGATAGGCACGGTCACGCCGAATTCATCCGCGTGGGCAATCGCGCGCGCCAGCCGCGCCGGCGCCGAGCGGCCGGTGCAGCCGTGATCGGGGTCGCCGTCGAAGGCTTCGAGCATGCCGGCGATGAGTTTCTCGCGATCGTGCGCCACGCCGGTCAACGCGTCCTGGACGTCCATCACCTCGTTCGCCACCTGGCGCGCGAAAGCCTCGTGCTGCGTCCACAGCTGCGACACCGTGCCGCCGGTTTTCAGTCCTGCGATATTGGTGGTGAGGAT
>JAIBFA010000068.1 GCA_019459325.1 Thiobacillus sp. | reverse complement strand
CCTCGACCGGGGTGATCTTCAGCGTGTGGGCATCGACGAATTCGCCGTAGCCTTCGCGCTCGTCGATCTTCATGCCCTTGTGGGCCTTCATCGCCATCTCGCCGCGGCTGCTCTGCACCCAGTGGGGATGCTTCTCGACCTGTTCCCAGTTCAATTTCGGCGTGTTGGTGCCGTCGACCCCCAACACCGCGTCGTGCGCGCCGGTGGGGAACACGTCCGGCCCCGCGCCCCCCGCCGTGGACGGGATGGCCCCCCGCCCCCTTCTGGGGGGCCCACGGCACTAAAACCCCTAAATTCAACTGGCAACAGGTCGAGAACCATCGCCGCTGGGTGCAGACCAGCCGCGGCGACATGGCGCTCAAGGCCGACAAGGGCATGAAGATCGACGTGCGCGAAGGCTACGGCGAATTCGTCGATGCCCACACGCTGAAGATCACCCCGGTCGAGGGCGAAGCGTACACGGTCAGCTTCGGCGCGGCGGTCATCGCCACCGGCGCCCCCGCCTTCGTGCCGCCGATCCCCGGCGCGCGCGAGAACCTGGCGACGGGCGGCGTGGTGACCTCCGACACCATCTGGAACCTCGCCAGCCCGCCGAAGAAACTCGGCATCGTCGGCGGCGGCGTCATCGGCGTGGAAATGGCGCAGATCTTCCGCGACTTCGGCACCGAGGTGCTGATGCTCGAACGCAACGACCGCATCCTCGCCGAAATCGAGGACGAGATCGCCAAGACCCTGATCGCCTCGCTGGAAAAGGAAATCACTGTCGTCACCAGCGCCGACATCAAGGAAGCGAGCGGCAAACCCGGCGCGATGAAGCTGCGCTACGCCAACAAGGAAGGCGTCGAGTCGGTGTTCGACTGCGACGTCGTGCTGATGGCCACCGGCAAGCGTCCCGACACCAGCAAACTGAATCTCGACAAGGTCGGCGTCGAGCTCGACGGCGCGGCGATCAAGGTCAACGCCCGCTGCCAGACCAGCGCGTCGAACATCTACGCGGTCGGCGACGTCATCGGCGGCTACATGCTCGCCCACACCGCCGCCACCCAGGGCCGCGTCGCCGCCGACAACCTGTTGGGTCATGCCAGCGAATACGACCAGGACAAGGACTGCGGCGTCACCTTCTCGCGCCCGCAGGCCGGCTTCGTCGGTCTGTCGGTCGCGCAGGCCAAGGCCAAGGGCATCGACGCGGTGGAAGCGAAGATGCCGATGAGCATCGACGCCAAGGCGATGATCACCGGCGAGACCGAGGGCATGATCAAGCTGGTGGCCGACAAGGCCACCGGCCGCATCATCGGCGTGCACTACCTCGCCGACCACACTGACACCCTGATCGGCATCGGCGTGATGATGGTGGCGGGCGAAATGACGCTGACCCAGGTGGCGAAAGCGATCTTCCCGCACCCGACGCAGACCGAACTGTTCGGCGAACTGGCGCGGCGGCTGCTGAACCGGCTGCGGAGGACGGCGAAGAAGTAAGCCTTCTCAAGCACCAACGACTAGGGCCGCGTTTGCGGCCCTAGTCGTTTTCAGCCTAATTACACAGCGCAGTGATTGTAGAGGCGTTGTAATGTCGGCCTACGGCCAGGAGCAGAAGTTCAGGTTGAGGTGCCCGACTGTCTCTTGTTCGGCCAAATCTGCCGCTGAAGATTTAGCCGACCATTTCTGTTATGGGGTCGTTACCGGACATAGGCCAGGAAATCTCATCGAACGGCAGCTTTCTGATTTCCCCTACGGCAGAACCCGACCTTGAAGAGGCAGTCGCGGTATGTTTGCCGAAGGTCTTTTTAGCAGCGAACAACGGCAATCCTTAAACGGGCGCCACTTGGTTTCAAGCGTTAAAATGTTCCGGTTGCAGCCAATTTTATTCCGAGCCTAGCCCCTTTAACTCTAAGCTCTGGCCGGAGTAAGCCCGTTACGACGAAAGGTTGGCAGCAACACTCAAATCCCCAAGGAGAATTGAATGATTCAATTGCATGATAAAGACACTGGTACGTGGATAGGCACCATTACCGAGGACAACTTGCAATACCTTATCGATCAGCTTGAGGAGGAGTCACGTGAAGATAAGGACTATTACATCAATAAGACTACGCTCGATATCTTTGAAGAACGCGGGGCTGATAAAGCCTTAATCACCCTTTTGCGTGGCGCTCTGAGTGACCGCACCGGAATGGAAATCCGCTGGTCTCAAAGTTGAGTGGGTGATTGGCTGGGTCGGCCAAAGGACGGAAGTAGCTGACAGGGCTGCCCTAATGTTTCTAGCAGTGGCTTTCACAATTGGAGGCAATGATGAAGCTCAAAAACCTGGCACATTGGATACTGGTCATAGGCTTGTCTGGCCCGTTGCTTGCTGACGCGGATGATTCAAGCGCACCTGCTCTCCAACCAGTCACCGAAGGCGGCATCACCTATGTCAGCGGCGGGAACGGCCTGGAGGAGCGCCAAGCGCTGGACGAAGTGGCCGGCGGTTACAACCTGAAACTTGTTTTTGCTGAGCAGGGTTCAGGCGCCTATCTTGCGGACGTCAAGCTCTTGATCATGAACATGAAGGGCCAGAAAATCCTCGAAGCCGTGTCGGATGGCCCTTGGTTCTTCGTCAAGCTAGCGCCCGGCCGCTACAAGATTGCAGCTGAGTCCAGAGGGCAAAGCCAGGCTCAGCAGGCCAAGGTTGGTGGCGGTCGGCTGACTCAGCTGCACTTCTATTG
>JAIBFA010000024.1 GCA_019459325.1 Thiobacillus sp. | reverse complement strand
AACTCAAACTCACGCCGCTAAATTAATAACGACGCTTCATTCAAGTGTGAGCATTTATGCTAGTTGCTACCCCGGCCGAAACCAGAACAGCTACCGCAACAACACCCACACCTATCGGCTGTAAATTGTTAAAGATCAATCGATTAGAAGCGTGTTTCGCATTTCGCTCATCTCGCTTCGTTTCGAGAAGGTGCGCATTCTACAGAGCTAAAACCATCCGTCAACAGTTTCGGCAAATTAATTTTAAATAATTGTGACGCGAGCGAATTTTCGCTTGCCGACCTGGGCCACAACGGTCGCTCCCACGGGGACGCTCACGCCTTTATCTGCAACGCGTTCGCCATCGATCCGGACACCGCCACCGGCAATCTGACGAATGGCATCCGACGTGCTGGGCACGAGCCCGGCCTGCTTCAATAATTGCGGCACCAGCAAGACGCCCTCGATGCCGGGCAGGCTGATTTCCGGCATGTCGTCGGGCATCGCGCCTTTCTGGAACCGCGCCTCGAATTCGGCCAGTGCCCGGGTCGCTGCCGCCTGGCTGTGAAAGCGCGCCACGATCTCCTGCGCAAACCGCACCTTGATATCGCGCGGATTGGCGCCTTCGGCCACCTGCCGTTTCCAATCCTCGATGATCGAAAGCGGCTCGAACGACAGCAACTGGATATAGCGCCACATCAAATCATCCGAGATCGACATCAGCTTGCCGAAGATCTCCTGCGGCGGTTCGTTGATGCCGATGTAGTTGCCCAGCGATTTCGACATCTTGTTGATGCCGTCCGTCCCCTCGAGCAAAGGCATGGTCAGGATGCATTGCGGCGGCTGGCCATGATGCTTTTGCAGTTCACGCCCCATCAGCAGGTTGAATTTCTGGTCGGTGCCGCCCAGTTCGACGTCCGCCTTCAACACGACCGAGTCGTAGCCCTGGATCAGCGGATACAGAAATTCATGGATCGCGATCGGCTGCTGGCTGCTGTAGCGCTTGTGGAAGTCGTCGCGCTCCAGCATGCGCGCCACGGTGTGCGTCGCTGCCAGCCGGATCATGCCGGCCGAACCCAGTTTTTCCATCCATTCCGAATTGAAACGCACCTCGGTCAGGGCCGGGTCGAGGATCTTGAACACCTGTTCCTGATAGGTTTTCGCGTTTTCCGCCACCGCCTCGGGGGTCAGTGGCGGGCGGGTGGCGTTTTTGCCGGTGGGATCGCCGATCATGCCGGTGAAGTCGCCCACCAGGAAAATGACTTGGTGGCCCAGCGTCTGGAACTGGCGCAGCTTGTTCAGCAGCACGGTGTGGCCCAGATGCAGATCGGGCGCGGTCGGGTCGAACCCCGCCTTGATCCGCAACGGCCGCCCCGTTTTCAGCTTTTCGGCCAGTTCGGCCTCGACCAGCAACTCGTCGGCCCCACGCCTGATTTCCCGCAACGCGTCCTGCATCAAATTCCTCTCTGCGACAGGTCAAGTTTGTCCCTGCCTGTCCGTAAAACATAAACACCATTTCATCCAAACGCGCGCAAGATGCTGTTTGGATTGAATAAAGTCCTCCGGGGGGCATTTATGGTAGACTCCCGGCTCGATTACGGAAGGGAAACGGTCTATGCCGCTCACCAAACTGAGAATCTTAACCTATCGCATGACCGGAGCGGAACGCCGCTTCAGCCTGCGCACTCTGGTTGTACTCTCCAGCCTGCCGCTGTTCGGCGTCGTCGCCGCCTTCGGCCTGGCGCCCGACACCAACACCCTCGACATCACCCCGCAAACCATTACCGAAGCCATCACCCTGCCGGCGCTGGCCAGCGCGAGCAGCAACGACAGCTTTGAACGCGAAAGCGTGATCCAGTCCGGCGACACCCTGTCCAGTGCGCTGTCACGGCTCAGGATCGACGATCTGGAAATCCAGCGCCTGCTGGCCACCGATGCGGTACGCCAGTTGGCGTCCAGCATCCGGGCCGGCCGACGCATCCAGGCCACCACCACGCAGGATGGCCAGCTGATCGCCATCCGGTTCGATCGCGGCGACGCGCCCGCCCTGACAGTACGCAAACAGGGCGAAGGCTTTATCTCGGAAGAAAGCAGCGAAGTGCTTGAAACGCGGGTGGTAATGCGCTCCGGCCGCATCCTGTCGTCGCTGTATGGCGCCACCGACAGCGCCGGGGTCCCCGACAAGATCGCCAACCAGATGGCGGAGACCTTCTCGACCAGCCTGGACTTCCGCGAAGACCTGCGCCGCGGCGACACCTTCTCGGTCATCTACACGGTCGATTACCGCAATGGCGAACCGATTGCCGCCGGCAAACTGCTCGCCGCCGAGTTCGTCAATGCTGGAAAACCCCACCGTGCCGTGCTGTTCCGCGATCCCTACGGCCGCGAAGACTATTACACGCCCGAAGGCGAGTCGCTGAAAAAAGGCTTCTTGCGTTCGCCGCTCGAATTCTCCCGCGTCACTTCCAGCTTCAGCAATTCCCGCAAACACCCCGTTTACGGTTTCCACCGCGCCCATACCGGCGTCGACTTCGGCGCCCCCACCGGCACCCGGGTCAAGGCCACCGGCGACGCTACCGTGGTTTTCGCAGGGCGTAGAGGCGGCTATGGCAACCTGGTCATCCTGCGGCATTCCAACGGCTATGAAACCTACTACGCCCACCTGAGCGCGTTTGCATCCGGCATCCGTACCGGCCGCGCGGTCGGCCAGGGTCAGGTCATCGCCTATGTAGGCTCGACCGGCGCCTCCACCGGCCCGCACCTGCACTATGAAGTACGCATTGCTGGCCGGCCGCAGAATCCCATGGCCATCAAACTGCCGGGGTCGCAACCTCTAGCCACGGCACAACGCGCCCGCTTCCTGGAACAGACCGCCAACTGGTCTGACAAGCTGGGGCTGTTGCGCGGCACCAACCTCGCCGCACTCGATTGAGTGCGGTCCCCTTGCATGAGACCGAACGCTACGTCGGTCTCATGTCTGGCACCAGCCTCGACGGTGTCGATGCTGTTCTCGCCGAAATAGACCCCGCCGGTCACCCCCGGCTTCTTCACAGCCATTACCTGCCCTACCCGGACAGCCTGCGCTCGCAGCTGCTCGCGCTGCACACGCCGCAACCCGACGAAATCCATCTGGCCGCCCTCGCCGCCAACGAACTGGCGCGCCTGTACGCCGAAGCGGTCAGGGCGCTACTGGACGGCATTGCCCCATACAGCATAAGTGCGATCGGCTGCCACGGTCAGACCCTGCGTCACAGGCCGGCGGACGGCTACACGCTGCAGATCGGCAATGCCGCCCTGCTGACCGAGCTCACCGGCATCCCGGTCGTCGCCGACTTTCGCAGCCGCGATATCGCGGCGGGCGGCCAGGGCGCGCCGCTGGTGCCCGCCTTCCATGCGCAAGCGCTCCGACTCCCAGGCACCCACCGCGTCATCGCCAACATCGGCGGCATCGCCAATATCACCGATCTGCCGATGGATGGCACCGTGCGTGGCTGGGACACCGGCCCCGGCAACATGCTGATGGATGCATGGATCAAACGGCACCGCGATACCCACTACGACCGCGACGGCGCCTGGGCGGCCAGCGGTGGCGTCCATTCCGGCCTGCTGGCCGCACTGACGCAGCACGCTTACCTGAAACAGCCCCCTCCCAAGAGCGCGGGACGGGAACAGTTCAACCTCGAGTGGCTGGACGCTACCCTGGGCCGCCTGAATGAAGCGATTGCGCCTGCCGACGTGCAGGCCACCCTGCTTGAATTCACCGCCGCCAGCCTCGCCGATGCGGTGAAGCGCGAATGCGGCGGGGCGCGCGAGTTCTATGTCTGCGGCGGCGGAGCGCACAACGGCGCACTGATGCAGCGCATCCGGGTCCTCCTGCCGAACGTCGAGGTGGCGACCACTGCTGCGCTCGGCGTCGACCCCGACTGGGTAGAGGCGCTCGCCTTCGCCTGGCTGGCGCGGCAGACCATGCATCATGCGCCGGGCAACCTGCCGGCAGTCACCGGCGCGCGAGGCGAACGCATCCTGGGCGCAATTTACCCAGCCTGAAGCCGGTTCCGAAAACAAAAACGCGGCCAAAGCCGCGATGTCCAAATGAAAAAAGCGGCCAAGGCCGCTTTTTTGTTGGGCTGGCAGCGCTTACGCCGAGAACGACGAGCCGCAGCCGCAGGTGGTGGTAGCGTTCGGGTTCTTGATCACGAACTGCGCGCCTTCCAGGCCTTCCGAGTAATCGATCTCAGCGCCCACCAGATACTGGAAGCTCATCGAATCGACCAGCAGGGTCACGCCGTTTTTCACCATCACGGTGTCGTCGGCATTCTGCGCTTCGTCGAAGGTGAAGCCGTACTGGAAGCCGGAGCAGCCGCCACCGGACACGAACACACGCAGTTTCAGGTCGGGGTTGCCTTCTTCATCGATCAGGTTTTTGACTTTGTTGGCCGCGCTATCGGTGAAGACCAGCGGGGTTTCCATTTCAGTTGCTGCATTCATGGTGATGCTCCTTGAAAATGTGTGAGGTGATTATCCGCATCACCCGGCTTGCGTCAAGCAAAGACCCTGTTCGGGCCACGGAGTTCCGCCCGGGCAGGCACTGCCCCGAACACCGATCAGGGCAGCATGCCCACGTCGGCCAGCGCCGTATCCTCCGGCAGGTCGAATAGGATGTTCATGTTCTGCACTGCCTGCCCCGCTGCGCCCTTGACCAGGTTGTCGATCACCGACAGCACCACCACGGTGTCGCCGCCCTGCGGCCGGTGCACGGCAATGCGGCAGACGTTGGCACCGCGCACCGAGCGGGTTTCCGGATGCGCGCCCGCGGGCATCACGTCGACGAAGGCCTCGCCCGCGTAGCGCTTTTCAAACAGGCTTTGTAGGTCAACGTCAGCGCTTACTTTCGCGTACAGGGTGGCGTGGATGCCGCGGATCAGCGGCGTCAGGTGCGGGACGAAGGTGAAGTCCACCGGCTTGCCGGCGAAGCTGTCCAGTCCCTGCTTGATCTCCGGCCAGTGGCGATGGCCGCCGACGGCATAGGCCCTGAAGTTGTCTGCCGCCTCGGCAAACAGGATATGGGTTTCCGGCTTGCGCCCGGCGCCGGACACACCCGACTTGGCGTCCGCCACCAGAAAAGCGGTATCGACTGCGCCGGACTCCAGCAGCGGCAGGAAGCCCAACTGCACCGCCGTCGGGTAGCAGCCGGGGTTTGCGATCAGGCGGGCGCCCTTGATCTTGTCGCGGTTGATCTCGGGCAGGCCGTACACCGCTTCGGCCACCAGGTCGGGGCAGGCGTGCTCCATCTTGTACCACTTCTCCCACACCGCGAGGTCCTTGATGCGGAAGTCGGCCGCCAGGTCGATCACCTTGACGCCGGCGTCGAGCAGCGTGCGCGTCTGCTGCATCGCCACGCCGTTGGGGGTGGCAAAGAACACCACGTCGCAGGCTTCCAGCCCGGCCTCTTCCGGGGTGGAAAACGCCAGTTTCACCCGGCCGCGCAGGTTGGGGAACATCTCGGCCACGGGCATGCCGGCTTCCTTGCGCGAGGTGATGGCCTTCAGTTCCACCTGCGGATGGCGCGCCAGCAGGCGCAGCAATTCGACCCCGGTGTAGCCCGTGCCGCCGACAATACCGACTTTGATCATGCTGTGATTTCCTTGCGAAGAATGAGCCCGTTTAATGAGGCGAAGAATTCTTTTATTGTAAGACACACCCGATAACGGACGTAAAAAAAGCCGCCCTGAAACGGACGGCTTTCTTGCGCAGACCAGCGATTAACGCTTGGAGAACTGCTTGCGGCGACGCGCCTTGTGGAAGCCGACCTTCTTGCGTTCGACTTCGCGGGCATCGCGGGTCACCAGACCAGCAGCCTTCAGCGTGGGCTTCATCTCGGCGTCCAGATCGATCAGCGCACGGGTGATGCCGTGGCGAACCGCACCGGCCTGGCCGGACTCGCCGCCACCTGCCACGTTGACCATGATGTCGAAACGGTTCAGGTTGTCGGTCAGCACCAGCGGCTGGCGCACGATCATGCGGCCGGTTTCGCGCGAGAAATACTCGTCGACCGGCTTGTCGTTGACGATGATCTTGCCGCTGCCGGCCTTGAGGAACACACGGGCAACCGACGATTTGCGACGACCCGTACCGTAGTTGTAGTTACCGATCATGATGCGGCCTTAACGTTGATGTCGAGGGGCTGGGGCTGTTGAGCTTCGTGCGGATGTTCAGCGCCCGCGTAGATTTTCATTTTCTTGATCATGGCGTAGCCGAGCGGGCCTTTGGGCAGCATGCCCTTGACCGCTTTTTCCAGCGCACGGCCGGGGAAACGCTCCTGCATCTTGCCGAAGGTCGTTTCGTAGATGCCGCCGGGGTAACCGGAGTGGCGATAGTATTTCTTGTCTTGTTCTTTGTTGCCGGTCACGACCATCTTGGCGGCGTTGACCACCACGATGTAGTCGCCGGTGTCGACGTGGGGCGTGAACTCGGGCTTGTGCTTGCCGCGCAGACGGCGGGCAATCTCGGAAGCCAGGCGACCCAGCACTTTGTTATCGGCATCAACCACGAACCAGTCGCGTTTGACTTCATGCGTTTTAGCGGAAAAGGTTTTCATGACCCACCTCTGCACAGAGGACAATCTCGGAAAGCCGGGCATTTTAACTGCGCACCCGGAACAAAGTCAAACACTGTCTGCGAACAGATCCGTCATGCTGGCATACAATCCTCGCCATGAACGCCTGGCTTGCCACCAATCTTGTCGCCGCCGCCCTGTTGCCGCCGCTTATACTGGTGTTTCTACTGGCCGCCGGGCTCATCTTTCTCCGTCGCCGCCCCCGCCTGTCCATGTCGCTGATCCTGCTTTCCACCACCGCCCTGTACGCCCTGTCCACCCCCTGGGTCGGCGGCCTGCTGCTGAAAACCCTGGAAATCAGCGCGCCGGTCAGCCCTGATTCACTGCAGACCGCGCACGCCATCGTGGTCCTCGGCGGCGGCCGGCGGGTGGACTCGGCCGAATACGGCAGCGACACCCTCAATGGCATCAGCCTGGAACGCCTGCGCTATGCCGCCTTCCTCCATCGCGCCAGCGGGCTGCCGATCCTGGCCACCGGCGGCAAGCCCGGCGGCGGCCAACTCGCCGAAGGCCGCATCATGCAGCACGTCCTCCACACCGAATACGGCCTTTCCACCCGCTGGGTCGAAGACGCCTCACTCACCACCTGGGACAACGCACGCCTGTCCGCAGCGCCCCTCAAGCAGGCCGGCGTCGAGCGCATCGTGCTGGTCACCCACGCCTGGCACCTGCGCCGCGCCGTCCCCCTGTTCGAAGCGCAGGGACTCGACGTCATCCCTGCCGGCATCCAGTTTTCCAGCACCCGCCTCGACTCCATCCTCGACGTATTGCCCACTCCCGCCGGGCTGCGCGACAGCACCTTTGCCCTGCATGAGTGGCTGGGAATTTTGTGGTACAAACTCCGCTCGATTTTTGCCTGAAGGAATTCCATGAAAGCCCGCGTCAAACTCATCGAAGGCGTCAGCTTCGTCGGCCAGAGCGAATCCGGCCACAGCGTCGTCATGGACGGCGCGCCCGAATCCGGCGGCAAGAATCTCGGCGTGCGCCCGATGGAAATGTTGCTGCTCGGTCTGGGCGGCTGCTCCGCCTTCGACATCGTCCACATCCTGCGCAAAGGCCGCCAGCACGTCACCGACTGCATCGCCGACCTCTCGGCCGAGCGCGCCGACGGCGACCCCAAGGTCTTCACCCGCATCCACGTCCACTTCACCGTCACCGGCAAGGGGCTCGACCCCAAGCGCGTCGAACAGGCGGTGCACCTGTCGGCCGAGAAATACTGCTCGGCCTCGATCATGCTCGGCAAAGTGGCCGAGATCACGCACGACTTCGAGGTAAAGGAAGACTGACAGGAAAAATAATGAACTCCCGACTGAGCCCGTTTCTACTTATTCAGGCGGCGTATGCGTGCCTTACCCTACATTTCATAATTCACTTTTAGAGACTCAAGCGGTCTCGCCGCGTTGCGCACAATAAAGCATGTGGTCGCGCTCCTTACGCCAGGCGTCGGCGTGCTCGCAGTCCTCGTTTTCCTTGAAGTAGGGCCCGCCCAGCGTGTAATGCACCAATGACACATCCGCACTCGGTTCGTCATAGCCGACCAGGTGGTTCCAGCGATGCGGCAGGCTGCCGATCAGATCGTCGTTGCCGAGCCACTTGAACTGGTGCAGTTCCAGGCCACTGGCGGTATTCACGTATTTCGGCGTCAGCGCCCTGCAGCGGGCATTGTTGAACAGAATGACGCTGGACCAGTTCTTTTTCTCATATTTGGTCTGCACTCGGTCGAGGAATTTCACCTCTTCCTGAGGCTGGTGGTTGTGCTTCACCACCATCACGGCATAGGCGTCGTCACGCAAGGCCCAGAACTTGGCGATGTCGTCGAGCGCGATCATGTCGTTATCCATGAAGATCGACCAGCCTTCGTAATTGGACAGATACGGCGTCAGAAAGCGAGTGAAGGAAAACTCGGTCGATGCCAAGGGATGTCGCTCGCGATCATGAATGGTGCACACCTGCGGCAAAACGATGGGGGTAATCGCCACCGGCTCGCTCGAACGCGTGACAATGCTGTGCTGCAGCACATTGAAAAGTACCGGCAGTTTGGTGTCGTAACCGATAAAAACGCGGATCACTACTGCTTCTCCTGACGGCCATATTTGTCTTGCAGATCTCGCGTCAGCGCGCCTAATGCGTCGTCCCAACTCATGTCCCGCAACTGACGATACACCTTGAAGCCGGGGAACCATGGACTCTCATCGCCCTTGTCCAGCCAACGCCATTCAGGTGGATTGGGCACCAGCACCCTGGCGGTTTTGTCTATTCCCTCGCTCAGATGCATGTTGGTGTTGGACACGCCGACATATTCATCGAGCAAACTTAGCAGCGCGAGCATATCCTGCAAATCGTCGTTCAGCTTGCTCATGTCCAGCATTGGACGCCCCAAGCTGGCTTCCATGGCCTCCACATCCGCCTCCGAAGGATTGCGCTGCAGCATGACAAAAGTGCCTGGAAATCCCGACAGAGCGCGTCCCAATTCATGTGGCGGTACCTCCTTGAACAGAGCCTTCACTGTGTCCGGCCGGCCCGCCTGCCAAGTCAGCCCCATGTAAGGTGCCGGCCCGAACTCGGCGAGTTTGGCACGCAGGGTGGCGAGGCGCGAGGCATCGACTTCCAGCCTGAATGCCGGCGGGATGTCCTCGTCTTTGCGCATCTGCGTCACCAGGGGGAGATCACCAACCAGCAGATCGAAATCTGTGCCCTCCATCACGTCGGCAATTTGCACATCGGCAAACAAAGGATTGCCTTTGAGCAGAGGGTAAAGCTTGCGGTGCGTCTGATATACGACTTCGGCTCCCATCTCCCTTAACCGGGGCAAGAACCGCAGGAAGAAGAGTTCGTCACCCAAGCCTTGGTCAAATCGCATCACCAGGCGCCGACCGTCCGTCTCGAAACAAAAATCCTCCGGGGCCATAACCTCGCGCGGCGTGGAATGGCGGCAGACGTAATGGCGCCATGCGGGTGCCCAGACTTTAAGCGTCAGGAGGTTGGTGGCCATGATAAAGTTGAAGTCCTTCATGTCGCGCCGCCGCATGATTGCAGCCTCCAGCACGCGATTTGAGGCCTGATAATCACCCTGAAGCCTGTGAGTACGCGCTAGCGCACCGTAACTTTCCATCAGATCTGGTGCAAGACTGATGGCCCGCTCATAGGCGGGTATTGCCGTCTCCCACTCCCCCGCCTGTATTTTCGCCTGGGCCAACATATGCCAACCCATCGGGCTCTTCGGATTCAGGGCGACCACTTTGGCGAAGAACTCCGCCGCCTCGGCATATTGCTTCTGCTCGTAGAGTGCCCAACCCAGGTTGTATTTGTAACCCGCATTCGGCGCATCGAGCTTCACGGCCTTGCGGTAGGCCTGTATGGCCTCCTGCAGTTCACGGCGGTTGAGACGAATGTCGCCGAGCAATCCCCAGGCCGGTGCCAGTGATGGGTGGGCACGCAGCAATGTCTGCACTTCGATGAGTGCGGCGTCCAGATACCCACTCAATTCCGGCGGCACAGCATCGATCGTAAAACCCAAGCCGGGCTGCTTCCGGCTCATCACATAGTCCACATAGGCCTTGGCGAAACCAAGGCGCGACTGGGCATCATTCTGGTTGCTGTCCAGCGCGGACCGGTAGCATTTGGCCGCCCCCAGATAGTTCCCTGCCCGGTGCAAGGCGACTGCCTGCTTCGTCCAGTTATCCAACACACCCATGACTAAAAATCTTCCATCCCAAATGCTATAGCGCGTACAGCTTGATAACCCACCATTTTGGCAGGCAGGCCAGGATTGTAACCCGCCAGCAAAGAACCAAAAAAAACGGGCTCCCTAAGGAGCCCGTTTCAACTTCGTCATTCAAACCGGGTTGCCCCGGCGTTGAATTAGAAGGTGTGGACAACGCCCAGCGAGATGACGGAGATGTCTTCATCGCCAGTCAGAGCAAAGCCAGAAATCTGGTCAGAGCTACCGGCACCTGCGCCCATGGTGACGTTCTCGCCTTTAGCATACAGGGCGTAGACGGAAGTGCGCTTGGACAGGTTGTAGTCGGCGCCAACGGTCCACTGCTGGACGTCATAACCGGCATCAACGGCGTCGCCGTCGTATGTGCCGTCCATGTAGTTGGCCTTCAGGACCACGTTGCCCATGGTGTAGGCAGCGCCCAGCATCCAGGCGTCGAAGTCGCCTTCCTGACCAGCACCGACAGCGTCATCATCCAGCTTGTCATACTGACCCACGACCTTGAAGTTGCCGAAAGTGAAGCCAGCAGCAGCACGCATGTGCTTGCCCAGACCCAGCGCCTCGTGGCCGTCGCCGTCACCGTAGCCCAAGCCCAGGAACAGGGGGCCGTTGGTGTAGGTGGCGTTCAGGTTGTAGACGCTCGCATCGGCGGCGTCACCGGCGTTGGCGCTGGGGGCGCTGACGCTCAGGTCGGTCGAATAAGCCGCAGCGAAGCTCAGGCCGGTGAAGTTGGGGGACATGTAAGCCACCACGTTCTTGGCACGTGTGTCGGAACCGCCGCTCATCACGTTGCGCGAGTCAGCCATGGTATCGCCGAACAGATCGACAGCGCGGCCGACCAGTTTCAGCGGGGTGTCGTGGTTACCGATCAGCACGGTACCGAAGCCGCCCTTCAGGCCGACGAAGCTGTTGCGGTTGGCGTTGCCACCGTTCTGCTCGTCCAGATTGACGCCGGACTCGATCTGCCAAATGGCGGACAGGCCGCCACCCAGGTCTTCTGCACCCTTGAAGCCGATACGGCTGGCGTTGGAGGAAATCTGCACGTCGTTGTAAGCGGTATCGTCATGGTCGTCGAACATGGACACGGACACGTGCAGCTTGCCGTAGATGTCGACGTTGCTGGTGGCCGCAAAAGCGGGAGCCGAAACGACGCCGGCAACAGCCAGGGCGATCAGGGATTTTTTCATTGCTTTCTCCTAAGAAAGTAAAAATAAAACCAGTTATGGTTAAAAGCTCTGCAGAGCTGTCCCACACGGATATGTGCTTGTTGGACGCAGTCGATTATCCAGACTCAGGATGACCGGACAAGCAAACGCTGTTGTTTTTTTAGTCACTCGGGCAAGAAAGTGTTGTTTTGTTGCACCCGCGCAACGAATGGGGCGGGCACAGGCCCAGACACACTCCCCTGCGCCTAGCGAACGACCGCATGGGCCAGCCCTGCCAAGGCCCGCCATCGCTACAATCCCATTATCTTTCCTGTTCATTTGTTCACAAGGAGACGCCCATGCGCTGGGAACGCGGACGACGCAGCGACAACATCGAGGACCGGCGCGGGATGCGGGTGAGTGGCAAGGGCCTGGCAGGCGGCGGCATCGGTGCCATTATCCTGGCGCTGGTGGCGATGTATTTTGGGGTGGATCCCTCGGTGGTGCTGAATCAGGCGGGCAATGTGGCGCCGGCGCAGCAGGAGCAGCCGGTCGTGTTCAGCCCGGAGGAGGAGCGACTGAAGGAATTCATGTCGGTGGTGCTGGCGGATACGGAAGACGTGTGGGGCGCGCTGTTCCGGGGTTCGGGCCAGCGCTATCAGCAGCCGAAGCTGGTGCTGTTTTCCGGCGCGGTGGAGTCGGCGTGCGGCTTCGCCGAGGCGGCGGTGGGGCCGTTCTACTGCCCGGCCGACCACAAACTGTATCTGGACATGAGTTTCTTCAACGATCTGGCGCAGCGCCACGACGCGCCCGGCGATTTTGCGCAGGCCTACGTGGTGGCGCACGAGGTCGGCCACCATGTGCAGACGCTGCTGGGCATATCGGACAAGGTTCACGCGGTGCGCCAGCGCGCCGGCGAGGCCGAGGGCAACGCCATGCAGGTGAAGATGGAGCTGCAGGCCGACTGCTTTGCCGGGGTCTGGGCACATCACGCCAACAAGGCGCGAAATATCCTGGAACCGGGCGACACTGAGGAAGCGCTCGCCGCTGCAGCGGGGGTGGGCGATGACCGTCTGCAGAAACAGACGCGCGGCTATGTGGTGCCGGAATCCTTCACCCACGGCTCGTCGGAACAGCGGATGCGCTGGTTCAACACGGGCATGCAAAGCGGCGACCCGGGGCAATGCGACACCTTCAAGGCGGCGCGCCTGTAAAGCGGGCCCGCTTTGCCACGCTCATCCGTGCTGGCGCCGACGCCGGCCCGGCCGAGCCCCCTCTTGAATCTCAAACCCAGCGCCCTGCGCCGGCCAGCCCCACCATCACGCGCACGCCGCCATACGCCAGCCACGACAGCATGCGCTGCGGCCAGGGGCGGCGCTGCCAGTCGGCAGGATCGAGCGGGTTGGACTGAGTAGTGATGGCCTGGTGCAGGCGGAGCTGCAGGTCGTGCGCAAACGCCGCGTCGTCGACCACGATATTCGCCTCGCGCGCGAGCAGCAGACTGAACGGGTCGATGTTGCTGGAGCCCACGGTGGCCCAGTGGCCGTCGACCACCGCCACCTTGGCATGCAGCTCGCTCGCCTGATATTCGTGGATTTTCACGCCGGCTGCGAGCAGGTCGCGATACAGGGCGCGCGCGGCAGCCTGAAAAAAAGGGTGGTCGGTATGGCCCTGCACCAGCAGCTGCACCTGCACGCCGCGCGCGGCGGCTTTTTTAAGCAACTTGCGAAACCGGCGACCGGGCAGGAAATAGGCGCTGGCGAGAATGATTTCCTTGCGCGCCAGCGCCAGCGCGGTGAGGTAACCACGTTCGATGTCACGACGGTGGGCGAAATTGTCACGCACCACAAAGGCAGCACGCACGTGTCCATCGGTCGGCCAGGACGGCTCGATCATCGCCTTGCGCCTGTCTGGCTGCAGCTGCGTCAAGGCCACCAGCCGCCACAGGCGGCGCACGGCTTGATGAATACCGGCAAGCAGCGGCCCCTGCACTTCGACGCTGAAATCGAGCCTGGGCGCGTCGAAGCGCACCGGCTCGAAATCGTCCATGAGATTCATGCCGCCCACGATCGCAATACGCGCATCGATCACCGCCAGCTTGCGGTGCAAGCGCCGCAGACTCTTGGGATTGGAGCGCCAGCCCCGGCCGGCCAGGGGGCGATAGGCCAGCACGCTGACACCCGCCGTTTTCACTTCTTCCAGCCAGTCGGCGGGTAGTTCGCGCGAACCGACGCCATCGATCAGCAGCCGCACCTGCACGCCGCGCGCCGCGGCGTGCATCAGGGCATCGCGCACGGCGTTGGCGCTGGGGTCGGCGTTGAATATGTAGGTTTCGAGGTGGACTTCGGTGCGCGCAGCGTCGATGGCGGCAATCAGGGCGGGGAAGAATTCGGCGCCGTTTTGCAGCAGCCGCAGCCGGTTTCCGGAAACCGGTTCGACACCACTAAAGAAGAATGTGCGCCAGCGTTTGCGCGCAGCCATCAGGTCGGGCTGAGCTTGGCGCTAAGCGCGGCGTGGTCGGAAATGCGGTGCCAGGCATTGCCGGTGTGGACGTGCGCGGACTCGATGCTGAAGCGCCGCACGTAGATGCGGTCGAGCTGGAACATGGGGAGGACGGACGGGTAGCTGCGCGCCGATTTGCCGTGATGCGCCTCGAACACTTCGACCAACCCCAGTTCATCCTCGAAATAGCGGCCGACGCGCATCCGCCAGTCGTTGAAGTCGCCGGCCAGGATCAGCGGCGCGCCGTCCGGCACCATCTTGCGCACCCGCGCCGCGATCATCGCCATCTGGCGCTTGCGCCCACCCTCGTTCAGCGCCAGATGCACGTTGATGCAGTGCACCGGCGTGGCCATACCCGGCACCTCGATTTCGCAGTGGAGCATGCCGCGGCTTTCGTAGGCGTGGGAGGAAATGTCCTCGTTTTCCCACGACAGGATCTTGTAGCGCGACAGGATGGCATTGCCGTGGTGGCCGGTGTCGTAGACGCAGTTCTTGCCATAGGCAAAGTCGGTGTAGATGTGGCCCGCCAGGAACTCGGTTTGTGGCCGGCCCGGCCAATGCTGAAAACGGCTGGCGCGCAGGCCGTGGCTGCCCTGCACTTCCTGCAGAAAGACGATATCGGTCCCCAAGGTGCCGAGGCGGTCGCGCAGCTCGTGCACGGTCAGCCGCCGGTTGAATTGCGACAGGCCCTTGTGGATGTTGTAGCTGGCGATATGGAGCGGGGAGGTCATGGTACAGATTATAAGCGCGTCCGCAGCAGACGGATGGCCGCGGCATTGCTGGGCGAAAAGCAGCGTTCCGCAGCCGTTTCCCACGGCAGCCACTCATAGCGCAGATGCTCGCGCGGCGCGCATGTGACCGGCAGCGCTGTGGGCAATTTCAGGCCGAATACATGCTCGGTGTTGTGGCTGACGCCCGGCGCATAGCGGTGGCGCCAGCGCTCGTAGATCTCGTAGCGGTTTTCGATGTCCCAGTGAGTCAGCTCGAACGCGCCGGCGTCAAGACCGGTTTCCTCGCGCACTTCGCGGATCGCGGTCTGCTCAAGCGTTTCACCGGCATCCTGCGAGCCGGTGACCGACTGCCAGAAGCCGGGCGCATCGGCACGCTCCATCAGCAGAACCTGGCCGTCCGCCGTGTAGATGACGACCAGCACCGAGACGGGGATCTTGTGTGCGATCAAATGATGCGGGCGCCGAGTGGGGTGCCCGTCGTCAGGATGGCTATCAGGCGGTCGATGTTCGGATGCTTGCCGGGGTGTGTGCTGGCGTCCTCGGTATGCTCGGCGAATATCGCCAGCCCCTCGGCCGCCGCCTCGGCATTGATCGCGCCGTATTGCCTGGCGAGATGCGCATACACCCGGAACGAGCCGGCGGTGCCGGGCGCGTTGGCGATGGTCGCCACTTCGGCGCCGGCCGCGTCGGTCAGCACCAGCTTTTCACCGGCGGCTTCGGGCAGGGTTTTCAGGGTGTCGGCAAATTTCATTGCAATTCCTTGTCCAGCAAGGACACAAACTAAGTCTTAACAGCTTTGTCATGGCGAGCGGAGCGAAACAATCCAGAAATTCAGCTGGGCGGGGACTGGATGGCTTCGCTCCGCTCGCCGTGACGATGCTGTCGAGGTTTTCTTCGTGTTCCTTCGCGTCCTTATATGCCGAAAAAAAGTCTACTTAAGCCGCCTTGTCCGCCGCCGGCGCATTGCGCAGACGGATATGCAACTCGCGCAGCTGTTTGTCGTCGACCACGTTGGGCGCGTTGGTCATCAGGCAGGAGGCGCGCTGGGTCTTGGGGAAGGCGATGACGTCGCGGATCGATTCGGCGCCGGTCATCAGCGTCACCAATCTGTCCAGCCCGAACGCCAGGCCGCCGTGCGGCGGGGCACCGTATTGCAGGGCGTCGAGCAGGAAGCCGAATTTCTCGCGGCGCTCTTCCTCGCCGATGTTGAGCGCGGTGAACACCTTCTCCTGCACGTCCTGCTGGTGGATACGCACCGAACCGCCGCCGACTTCCCAGCCGTTCAGCACCATATCGTAGGCCTTGGACAGGCACTTGCCCGGATCGGTGGCGAGCCAGTCTTCGTGGCCGTCCTTGGGCGCGGTGAAGGGATGGTGCAGCGCATCCCAGCGATTCTCGTCCTCGTTGTATTCGAACATGGGGAAATCGACCACCCACAGCGGCGCCCAGGCGCGACCGTCGACATGGTCCTTCTCATGGCCGATCTTGAGACGCAGCGCGCCGAGCGCGTCGTTGACCACCTTGGCGCGGTCGGCGCCGAAGAAAATGAGGTCGCCGTTCGCAGCGCCGGTGCGTTCGATCACTGCGGCGAGTGAGGCTTCGGAGAGGTTCTTGACGATGGGCGACTGCAGGCCGGATTCGTTGAGCTGCGTGATGTCGTTGACCTTGATGTAGGCCAGGCCCTTGGCGCCGTAGATCTTGACAAATTCGGTGTAGCCGTCGATTTCGCCGCGGCTCAAGCTGGCACCGCCGGGGATGCGCAGGGCGGCGACGCGGCCCTTGGGATCGTTGGCCGGGCCCGAGAAGACCTTGAATGCGACGTCCTTCATCACGTCGCCGACGTCGACGATTTCCAGCGTTACCCGCATGTCGGGCTTGTCGGAGCCGTATTTGCTCATCGCTTCGGCATAGCTCATGCGCTGGAAGGCGGCGGGCAGGTCGATGCCCTGCGCTTTCTGCATCATGTCGCGGATCATGCCCTCGACGAGATTCATGATGGCCTCCTCGCCCATGAACGAGGTTTCCAAATCCACCTGGGTGAATTCGGGCTGACGATCGGCGCGCAGGTCCTCGTCGCGGAAGCACTTGGTGATCTGGAAGTAGCGGTCGACGCCGGACACCATCAAGAGCTGCTTGAACAGCTGCGGACTTTGCGGCAGCGCATAGAACATGCCGTCGTGGACGCGGCTCGGCACCAGGTAGTCGCGCGCGCCTTCGGGGGTGGACCGCGTCAGCATCGGCGTTTCGACTTCCATGAAGCCGTGCGTGTCGAGGTAGTCGCGCATCAGCTTGGACACCCTGTAACGAAGGCGCAGGTTCTTCTGCATCGGCTCGCGGCGCAGGTCGAGGTAGCGGTACTGCAGGCGGATGTTCTCGTTGATGGTGTCGTCGTCGATCTGGAACGGCGGCGTCAGCGAGGGGTTCAGCACTTCCAGTTTTTTGGTCAGCAGCTCGACCATGCCGGTCGCCATGTTGGGGTTTTCGGTGCCGGCGGGGCGCGGCCGAACCAGGCCCTCGATCTTCAGCACGAACTCGGAGCGCACATCCTCGGCCAGCTTGAAGGCCTCCGGGGTGTCGGGATCGATCACCACCTGCATCATGCCCTCACGGTCGCGCAGGTCGATGAAGATGACGCCGCCGTGGTCGCGCCGCCGGTGCGCCCAGCCGCACAGGGTGACGGTGTTGCCGATGTCGGCGGCGGTGACGGCGCCGCAGTAATGAGTTCGCATGTGGTTTCCTAACTGACTATTTGGCTTATTAAATGCCGGAGCGCATTTCACCCGAAACGACGCCCATCGAGACAATGTTTTTCAACGCGCGGTCGACCGACATATTCAGCTCGATGACCTCGCTCTTTTTCACATAAAAATAAAACCCGTTGACCGGACTCGGCGTGGTGGGGATGAACACCGCCACGTGCTCGTCCGGCAGCAGACGCATCACTTCGTCCGGCACATTGGTCTGAAAGGCCAGCGCCCACGCCTGCGGATGCGGATAGCGCACCAGCAGCACCTTGCGGAACGCGTGGCCGTTGCCCGACAGCAGGGTGTCGGATACCTGCTTGACGCTGCCGTAAATGGTTTTCACGACCGGGATGCGGATCAATTGCCGCTCCCAGAAATCGATGATCTTCTGGCCGAAGAAATTGGCCCCGAACACGCCGGTCAGCACGATCACCAGCAGGGTCAGGATGACGCCCAGACCGGGAATGCGCATGCCAATAAAGGCCTCAGGCTGCCATTCGGCAGGCAGCACCGTGAGGCTCTGGTCCATGGTGCCGATCAACAGGTCGAGCACCCACAGGGTGATCCCCAGCGGCACCCAGATCAGCAGTCCGGTGATGAAATAGCGTTTCATGGCAAATCGTTTGGAAGCGACGCAGTTCTGTCAAAAACGAAGAAGCGGACGGCTTGCACCGCCCGCTTCCCGGTCAAACCCACCGCTTCAGTTACACGCCGGGCACGCGCCCGTGCCGCAGGCGTGCGAAGGCGCCTCAGGCTTGGCTTCAGCAGGCTTGCCGCCGCCCTTGAAATCGGTGGCGTACCAGCCGGTTCCCTTGAGCGCAAAACCGGGCGCCGTGACCTGCTTGGCGTAATCGGCCTTGCCGCACGAGGGGCACACGGTCAGCGTCGCATCGGACACTTTCTGCATTTCGTCCTGGGCAAAGCCGCAGGAGACACATTTGTAGGCATAAATCGGCATAATTCGCTCCGATAAATCAAGAAGTTGCGGAATTATACCCAAACGGCGGGCACAAGTACCCAAAGGACGGACACAAGTGCCAAACAGCGGGTATGGATACTGAATCTGGCTACAACTCGCCGGGTTTCAAGGGGCCGGCCGCTACCAGGCCAAGGCCAAACTGCCGTAGACGCGGCGGCTGAACACATTGGTGTCACGGAACTCCTGGTAATCCTTGCCCAGATTCTGCCCCACCACGGCGCCCTCCACGTCGCGCCCCTGCCATTTCCAGCGGCGCGCCAGGCGGGCATCGAGCCGGGTGTAGGCTTGGGTGAGGTCGCCTTCGGTCAGCCAGGTCACCGCGTCGGTACGCCACACCCCCAGGCTCGTTTCCCAGCCGCCGCCCAAGCGATAGCTGGCAAGCAGCCCCCAGCTGTTGCGCGGTGCCGAGCGGGGGATGTCCACGTTGTAGTTTTCGCGGGCGGTGTCGGCGCGCAGGAATACCCGCGCATAGTGCGCGCTCACGTCAAGTGCCTCAATCGGCCGCCAGCGCAGCTGGAATTCGCCGCCGTGCGACCTGACGCTGCCGAGATTTTCGTACTTGAACTCATTGCCGCTGATGATGGAGCCGGGATCGGTAACGTAATCGGCTTTTTGCTGGCCGATGAAATCGTCGATCTTGTCCTGGAAAAAACGCACGTCGAGTTCGAGCCTGGCCGGCCGCCAGTAGCCCACATAGCCGATCTCGCGCGACAGGATGCGTTCGGGCGCAAGCCCATCGGACGGCACCGTGTATACGTCGGCCAGCACACCCGTTTCCCGCACCAAAACCTGATTACCCTCTTCCTCGAAGAAAGTTGGGGAACGGTAGGCGCGCGATATGCCCAGGCGGACGACGTGTCCCGGTGCGAGCGTGAAGTTAGCCGCGGCGCGCGGCGATATATCGTTACCGGTGAAGTAGTGATGCTCCAGCATGGCGCCGCCCTGCAGCAGAATGCGTTCGTGGGCGCGCCACTCGAGATTGCCGAAGGCGCGCGCAAGTTCGCCGCGCAGGGTCTTGCCGGAGTTGTAGCTCTGCGGGCTTTTGACCGTTTCCTGCCGCACTTCGCCGCCCCAGACCGCGCGCAGATTGGTCGCCCACTGCTCGTTCACCTGCAGTTCGATATTGCTGCGCGTCTGCGCCAGATACTGGTCCACCGCCACATTTCCGCCCAGATTGGCCAGCGCGTCGGCATCGAAACGATTCTGCGTATGGTAGGCCTGCACCCGCCATTCGCGGCGCTCCGACTCCACCTTGTGGAAGGCCAGCTGCAGGTACAGCGCGCGCGCGTCCTGCTCGAGCGGTTCGAGAAAAGAGCGCGCGCTGGCGGTGCGGCTGCCCGCCCCCCAGTCACCCCGCGACAGACCGAACTGCACCATCACGTCCGAATCAGCCGAAAGCTGCCAGTCCGCGCGCCCGTTGACGAAATAGGTTTGGGTGGACTCCATATAACGGCCGTTATCGCCACTGACGGCCGATTTGTTCGTCACATCACGCTCGAAGCGGTTCCGTTGCTGCGCGGAGGCGGTCAGGCGGTAGCGCAGGGTTGCGTCGCCGCCGCCGTGGCGCACGGTCAACCCACGCATGTCCTGCTCCCCGGCCTGCAGCGAGACGAATTCGCCCGGCACCTGGGCTGCCGTCTTGGTGATGATGTTGATGACCGCGACAAAGGCATTCGCGCCATGAATCGCGGCATTGGGGCCGCGCACCACCTCGATGCGTTCGATGTCGTCGATCGACAGGGGAAGCTCGGTCCAGTAGACCGTGCCGTAATGCGGGCTGTAAATCGAGCGCCCGTCCACCAGCACCTGAAAGCGACGCGAATAGGCGTCGGCCAAGCCATGGTAGCCAGCCGTCCAGGTGTTGTCGCCGGTATAGGCGACCGAGAACCCGGGCACCAGACGCAGCAGTTCGGGAATATCGCGAAAGCCCGACGCGCGGATCATCTCCCGGTCGATGACGGTGACGGCGGCAGGCGCTTCGCTGACTGGCTGCGACAGGCGCGATACCGACAGCACCACGGGTAGGTCGTCGAGAAAATCCGATTCGGTGACTGTGTCCACGGCACGCGCAGGCAATGCAAGCAGGCCGGCCAGCACGAACGCCATCCGCAGCACGCGGAATGTTTTGGGTGGGTTGCGGCTCAAAATGACTTCATGCGGCTGTACCGGCCACTCTCCGCACGGGTTGATTGGGTCTCATTGGATTACGGCAAACCGGACTGCGACTTGAGTCCCGGGCCCTGGCCTGCTCACCCTGCTCAAGCCAGGAACAGGCCAGGCAGATGAGGCGCCCCGCCCCTGCAGTCGGTCCGTCACCAGGCAAGGCTGAGGCTGCCGTAGACGCGACGCTTGAAAATATTGGTGTCACGGAATTCTTCGTAATCCTCGCCCAGGTTCTGCCCCGTCACGGCGGCTTCCACCTCGCGGCCCTGCCATTTCCAGCGGCGTGCCAAACGGACGTCCCAGCGCGTGTAGGCCTGGGTGATGTCGCCCTCGGACAGCCATTTCATGCGACTCGAACGGTACACGCCGCCGCTGGCCTCCCAACCCCGCCCGAGGTCGTAGCGCGCCAGCAGGCTGAAATTGTTGCGCGGCGCGGAGCGGGTCAGGTCCTTGTCGATGCTGGCATCGGCCTCGATGAAGGCGCGCGCGTACTGCGCCGACAGCCGCAGCTCGGGCACGGGTTGCCAGTTCAGCTGCAGATCGCCGCCGCGTACCGTGAAGTCGTCTCGGTTATCGAACCGCGCGGGTTCGCCGTCACTGTTGATGTAGTCGTAGATGGTGTCGTGAAACAGCTTGGCGTCGAGTTGCAGGCGAAGCACCGGATACTGGCCCACGTAGCCGATTTCGCGCGACAGGATGCGCTCGGGCCGGAGCGGATTCGAAGGCGCAAACAGCTGAACGACTTCCATGCCTGCAGTCGTGTAATAAGTCAGGTTGCCCTTCTGCTCGAAAAACGTAGGCGAGCGGTACGCCTCGGACAGGTTGAGCCGCAACGTATGGCCGTCGGCCAAGGTGTAGTTGAGTGCCAGCCGCGGCGAAAGGTCGGTGCCGGTGAAGTAATGGTGCTCCAGCATCGCCCCCCCCTGCACCAGCAGGCTGGGGCGCGCACGCCATTCGAAGTTGGCGTAGGCACGGGCCAGGGTGCCGTCAAAGGTCTCGTTACTGTTGAGATAACGCAGGCTTTCGGCCGTTTCATGGCGCACTTCCGCGCCCCACACCATGCGCCAGTCCGGCGCCAGGCGCTGATTGCGCTGGAATTCGAGGTTGAAGCGGGTTTGCAGCCAGTCGATGCCGGCTTCCAGCATCTGTCCCGTTGCCACATACCGCGGAGGAGAGGGTGCCCCGCCGGGACAAACGGCAGGTTCGGCCTCGACGGTGTCGAAGCAAATCTCGGCCTGATTCGGTGCCTCGAAATTGTTGCGGCTGAAATACGCCTGCACCATCCACTCGTCGTCGGGGCTGTTCACGCGGCGGTACTTGAACTGGGCATACTGCGCAGAGACGTTCTGTCCGGTGGGCTCATCTGCATTGACAGAGTGCCCCGCCTGCCAGTCGCCGACGGACAGCCCGAACTGGGTGCTGATCTCGTCCGTGGCCGACACCCTGTAATCGGCGCGCCCGTTCACAAAATAGGTCTGGGTTTCCTCGTACAGCTTCACCGGCGTGGTTCCATCGAGCGTGTCCGTCTCGAAGCGGTCGCGGGTCTGCGCCGACAAGGTCAGCCGGTAGCGCAGGTCGCCCTGCTCGCCGCCATGGCGCAAGGTGACGCCGCTCATGCCCTGCTCGCCGTACTGCACGGAGGCGAAGCTTCCCAGGGTCTGGCTCGGATCCTTGGTGATGATGTTGATGACGGCCAGAAAGGCGTTGGCGCCGTAGGTCGCGGCATTGGGTCCGCGCACCACTTCGATGCGATCGATGTCATCGACCGACAACGGGAGCTCGCCCCAACTGACCGCGCCATAGGCGGCGCTGTAAATCGAGCGGCCGTCGACCAGCACCTGGAAGCGCCGCGAGAATGCGTCGGCCATGCCGTGATAGCCGATCGCCCAGGTGTTGTCGCGGGTGTAGGCGACCGAGAACCCAGGCACCAGGCGCAGCAGATCGGGAATGTCGCGGAAACCCGATGCCCGGATCATGTCCTGGTCGATGACGGTGACGGCGGCGGGCGCCTCGTTGACGGGCTGTGACAGACGCGACACCGACAGCACCACCGGCATCTCGTCCAGAAAATCGGCCTCGGTGAGGGCTGCCCACGCTGCGTGCGGACATGCAACGGCGACGCCCAGCACCAGCGCGCGCACCAACCCACAGTAGCTATTGTGTGGCCCCTTGTTCACCGATGTCGGTGCGCATTGCGCACCGGCCCCTCTCCGCATTCGTTATGAGTTCGTGTGACTTAACGGCTCACCGCCGCTCGTCGATTTTAGAAGGGAATGTCGTCGTCCATGTCGTCAAACCCGCTGCTGGCCGGGCGCTGCGCGGCGGCCGGGGCGTTGCTGCGCGGCTGGCTACGCTGGGGGGCGGACTGGTTGAAACCGCCGTCGTCCATGTCGGCCATGCCGCCACCACCCTTGCTGCCGAGCATCTGCATGCGGTCGCCGCGAATCTCGGTGGCGTACTTTTCGACGCCTTCCTTGTCGGTGTACTTGCGGGTGCGGATCGATCCTTCGACGTAGACCTGGCTGCCCTTCTTGAGGTATTGCCCGCAGACTTCGGCGGTGCGGCCGAAGAAGCTGACACGGTGCCATTCGGTCTGCTCGACCATCTGGCCGGTCTTGTCCTTGTATTTGTCGGTGGTGGCGATGGCGAGGTTGGCGACGGCTTCCCCGCTCGGCAGGTAGCGCATTTCGGGGTCGCGCCCCAGGTTGCCGACCAGAATCACTTTGTTGACGGATGCCATGTTATCCCCTGAATTGAAATTGAATGGTCTGAGCTTGATCCGTTGCGGATTCTATCAGGCTGTTTTCAGCAAACTGAGCGCTCCGGCTTCGTCCCAGCCCTTGAGGCTGACCTTGAGCATGGCCACGCCTTCTTCGGCCAGCACCACCGCTTCGACCACGCCCGCCACCTCGGCCAGTTGCGATTTCAGCAGCGCGGCCTGGTCCGCGGGCATCACGCCCACGCGAAACATGCGGGTCTTGATCGCGGGCGGCGCCGTCATCGACAGGCTCGCCAGCAGCCAGGCCGCCATCAGCACGACGCAGAAAATGAATACGGCAGCAAAACCATGGTGCTGCGCCAGCCAGCCGCCGAACACGCCGCCGAAGAACAGCCCCAGCGCCTGCGCGGTATTGTAGACGCCCATCGCCGTGCCCTTGGCCGACACCGGAGCGAGTTTGGAAATCAGCGAGGGCAGGCTGGCCTCGAGCAGGTTGAAGGCGACGAAATAGAAGAACAGCGACCACACGATGCCCCAGAAATGACCGATGCCGAACGCCAGCCCCAGTTGCGCGAGCAGCATCAGCGCCACCGCGCCGATGAAGACCGGCTTCATCTGCCCGCGCTTTTCGCCAAGAATAATGGCCGGCACCATCAGCACGAAGGAGCCGAGCAGCACCGGCAGATAGACCGCCCAGTGATGGTCGGCGTCGAGACCGCTATTCACGAGCGCAACCGGCACCACCACGAACATCGCCATCTGCGCCGCGTGCAGCGCGAAGATGCCGAAGTCGAGCCGGGCGAGTTGGCTGTTTTTCAGCACGTCGATCAGTTTCGCCGGATTGGCCTGGGCGTCGGCATGGAAGTGGCTGTCGGCGGGATCGGGCACCCACACCTTCACCACCCAGATGGCGGCCAGCGCCAGGACACCGGTCAGCGCAAAAATCCCCGGCACGCCGATCACGCGGTTGAGCGCCGGCCCTGCCACCAGCGACACCGCGAAGGCGATGCCGATGGTGGAACCGACCAGCGCCATCGCCTTGGTGCGGTGCTCCTCGCGGGTGAGGTCGGCGAGCATCGCGGTGACCGCGGCGGAAATCGCGCCCGCACCCTGCAGCGCGCGGCCCGCGATGGTCCAGTAGATGTCGGTGGCGGTGGCGGCCAGAAAGCTGCCGAGGGCGAAGACCATCAGGCCGAAGATGATGACCTTTTTGCGGCCGATACGGTCGGACGCCATGCCGAAGGGGATCATCAGGATGGCCTGGGTCAGGCCATACATGCCGAGCGCGAGGCCGACCAGGGTATGGTTGTCGCCGCCGGGCAGGTGCTCGGCATACAGCGCGAACACCGGCAGGATCAGGAACATGCCCAGCATGCGCAGGCCGAAGATCGCCGCCAAACCCGAAGCTGCGCGCTTTTCGGCGCGGGTCATGCTTTCGGACAGGTCGATGTGGGCCACTGCAGGATTCGGTGAATGCTGGAAGTCCGTTATATTAGCAGGTTGCGAATTACGCCTAAGCGCACCCAACAATGGAATTTATCCGCATCCGTGGCGCCCGCACCCACAACCTGAAGAACGTCAACCTCGACCTGCCGCGCAACAAGCTGGTGGTGATCACGGGGCTGTCGGGCTCGGGCAAGTCATCGCTCGCCTTCGACACGCTCTACGCCGAAGGCCAGCGGCGCTACGTCGAATCGCTGTCGGCCTACGCGCGGCAATTCCTGCAGCTGATGGAAAAGCCCGACGTCGACCTGATCGAGGGCTTGAGCCCGGCGATCTCGATCGAACAGAAGGCGACCAGCCACAACCCGCGCTCGACCGTCGGCACCGTCACCGAGATCCACGACTACCTGCGCCTCTTGTACGCCCGCGTCGGCGACCCGCAGTGTCCGGAGCACGGCATCACGCTCGCGGCGCAGACGGTGTCGCAGATGGTCGATGCGGTGCTGGCGCTGCCGGAAGACACCAAGCTGATGGTGCTGGCGCCGCTGGTGGTGGGGCGCAAGGGCGAAAACCTCGAACTGTTCGCCGAATTGCGCGCACAGGGTTTCGTGCGGGTGCGGGTCGACGGCAAGGTCCACGAGATCGACGCCGTGCCCAAGCTCGACAAGAACAAGAAGCACACCATCGAAGTGGTGGTCGACCGTTTGAAAGTCCGTGCCGACGCCAAGCAGCGTCTGGCCGAAAGCTTCGAGACCGCGCTACGTCATGCCGACGGCCGTGCGCTGGCGGTGGAAATGGACGCTGACAAGGAACATCTCTTTTCCGCCAAGTTCGCTTGCCCGGTATGCAGTTACGCGCTACCCGAACTGGAACCGCGCCTGTTCTCGTTCAACAACCCGATGGGCGCCTGCCCGACCTGCGACGGCCTCGGTCAGATCACCTTCTTCGACCCGGCGCGTGTGGTCGCCTTCCCGCACCTGTCGCTGGCGTCCGGCGCGATCAAGGGCTGGGACAAGCGCAATCAGTTTTTCTACATGATGCTGCAGAGTTTGGCGATGCATTACGGTTTCGACCTCGACACGCCGTTCGAATCGCTGCCTGCGCGAATCCAGGACGTGATCCTCAACGGCTCTGGCAAGGAAGCGATCGCCTTCCAGACGCTGGCGCCGCGCGGCGGCTACACAACGAAAAGCTATCCGTTCGAGGGCGTGCTCGCCAACATGGCGCGGCGCTACCACGAGTCAGATTCGATGGCGGTACGCGAAGAACTCGCCAAATACCAGAACAACAAGTCCTGCCCGGCCTGCAATGGCACGCGCCTGCGCGAGGAAGCGCGCCACGTGATGGTGGGCGGCGCGCCCATTTTCCAGGTCAGCGCAATGCCGCTGAAGCAGGTGCTGGTGTTTTTCGAGACGCTGAAACTGGATGGCCACCGCGCGCAGATCGCCGACAGGATCGTCAAGGAAATCGTCGCCCGCGTCGGTTTCCTCAACAACGTCGGCCTCGATTACCTGTCGCTCGACCGCTCCGCCGACACGCTGTCGGGCGGCGAGTCGCAGCGCATCCGTCTGGCGTCACAGATCGGCTCGGGCCTCACCGGCGTGATGTACGTGCTCGACGAGCCGTCGATCGGCCTGCACCAGCGCGACAACGACCGCCTGCTGGCGACGCTGAAGCACCTGCGCGACATCGGCAACTCGGTGCTGGTGGTCGAGCACGACGAGGATGCGATCCGCGCCGCCGACTACGTGGTCGACATGGGTCCCGGTGCCGGCGTGCACGGCGGCGAAGTGGTGGCGGAAGGCACGCCGGAAGCGATCCGCATGAGCGAACACTCGCTCACCGGGCAATACCTGTCCGGCCGGCGTCGCATCGCCATCCCGACAACGCGCCGCCAGCCCGACCCCGAACGACAGCTGGTGGTGACCGAGGCCAGCGGCAACAACCTGAAAAACGTCACGCTCAATCTGCCGGTCGGGCTGTTTGTTTGCGTCACCGGCGTATCCGGCTCGGGCAAGTCGACGCTGATCAACGACACGCTCTACACCGCCGTCGCGCGCCATCTGTATGGCTCGTCGGCCGAACCCGCGCCGCACGGCGAGATCCACGGCCTAGAATTCTTCGACAAGGTGATCAACGTCGACCAGTCGCCGATCGGCCGTACCCCGCGTTCCAACCCGGCGACCTACACCGGTCTGTTCACCCCGATCCGCGAACTGTTCGCCGGCGTGCCGGAAGCGCGCATGCGCGGCTACGGACCGGGCCGCTTTTCGTTCAACGTCAAGGGCGGACGCTGCGAGGCCTGCCAGGGCGACGGCGTGATCAAGGTCGAGATGCACTTCCTGCCCGACATCTACGTGCCCTGCGACGTCTGCCACGGCGCGCGCTACAACCGCGAGACGCTGGAGGTGCAGTACAAGGGCAAGACCATCCGCGACGTGCTGGAAATGACCATCGAACAGGCGCACGAATTCTTCGCCGCGGTGCCGGTGGTCAAACGCAAGCTGCAGACCCTGCTCGACGTCGGCCTCGGCTACATCCGTCTCGGCCAGTCGGCCACCACGCTGTCGGGCGGCGAGGCGCAGCGCGTCAAGCTCGCGCTCGAGCTGTCCAAGCGCGACACTGGTCGCACGCTCTACATCCTCGACGAGCCGACCACGGGGCTGCATTTCGCCGACATCGACCTGCTGCTGAAGGTGCTGCAGCGGTTGTCCGACGCGGGAAACAGCGTGGTCGTCATCGAACACAACCTGGATGTGATCAAGACCGCCGACTGGCTGATCGACCTCGGCCCCGAAGGCGGCGCCGGCGGCGGCGAGATCATCGCTGAGGGCACGCCGGAGACGGTGGCCGACAATCCGGCCAGCCATACCGGGCAGTATCTGCAGCCGGTGCTGTCGAGGCATTGAAATGGCCGAACCCGTCCGCCTCTCCAAGCTGATGTCCGAACGCGGGCTGTGCTCGCGCCGCGAGGCCGACAGCTACATCGAAAAAGGACTCGTCTTCGTCGATGGCAAGCGGGTCAGCGAACTCGGCACCAAGGTCGATCCCGACTGCGCGATCCGCCTCGACACACAGGCCAGCGAACTGCAACAGCAGCGCGTCACCATCCTGCTGCACAAGCCCGTCGGCTATGTGTCGGGGCAACCGGAGCCGGGTTACCAGCCGGCCGTGATCCTGATCCGCCCCGACACCCTGTGGCAGGACGGACGCGCCGGGCGGGCGTTCCACCCGACGCATCTGAAGGGGCTGGCGCCGGCCGGCCGGCTCGACATCGATTCGACCGGCCTTTTGGTGCTGACGCAGGACGGACGGGTTGCCAAACAGCTGATCGGCGACGACTCCGACGTCGAGAAGGAATACCTGGTGCGGGTCGAGGGCCGGCTGGATGAACGCGGCCTCGCGCTGCTCAACCACGGGCTGTCGCTCGACGGCCGCAAATTGCGCCCGGCGAAGGTCGGCTGGCAGAACGCCGACCAGCTGCGCTTCATCCTGAAAGAGGGCCGCAAGCGCCAGATCCGCCGCATGTGCGAACTGGTCGGGCTGAAGGTGGCGGGGCTGAAGCGCGTGCGCATCGGCCGCGTGCGGCTGGGCGACCTGCCCCCGGGACAATGGCGCTATCTGCGCCCGGATGAGTGTTTTTAGACAAAAAAAACATCAATAAGCTTGTCCCGCAAGCGTTTTGCCGTTATTAATAATTGTGAGTTGCCAGACTCGCATTTTCTTTTACTTTCAATCCACACCAGGGAGATACCTCTATGCAATCGAAACTTCTCGTCGCACTGTTCGCCGCCCTTGCTCTGACCGCCTGCCAAAAGTCTGAAGAAGCGGCTGCCCCCGCCATGGAAGAGGCCCAGGAAGCCGCCGGCGCTGCTGCGGATTCCGCCGCCGACGCTGCAGGTTCCGCTGCTGACGCAGCCGGCGCAGCCGCCGAAGCGACAGGTGATGCCGCTGCCGCAGCGGTTGATGCAACCCAGGATGCGGCTGCCGAGGCCGCTCAGGATACCGCCGACGCAGCGCAAGAAGCGGCCGATAAAGCCAAAGACGCCGCCAACTAGTCTTCCGCCTCGTGCAGCTCAGACGGCCAGGTTCTCCTGGCCGTTTTTGTTGGTGCAAGCGGCCGGGGATGCCAGCCGCTACAATTCAGTGATTCCACTTTCCTGTCCCGCCATGCGCATCGCTCTCTGTGTACTCGCCCTGTTGTGCGCACCCGCCATGGCTGCGCCGCCCGTTCCCATCAAGAGCCGCCCCCTGTCCGAACTTGCCATCCATCCGCAGCGCGAAGCGTCGGCCCAGGCCGTTTCGCTCAACCTCGCCAAACTGTCCGCCGAACTGGCCGCACGCATCGACCGCATCCCGGTGGAACCCGGCCAGCGCATTGCCAAAGGCGCAGTGGTGGCGCGGCTCGACTGCACCGATACACGGATTGCCGCGCAGCGCGCGCAAGCCGCGCTAGAATCGTCGCAAGCGCGGCTGAAGCTCGCCCGGCTGCAGCTGCAGCGCAGCGCGGAACTGGCTGCCAAAAACTTCATCTCCGGCGATGCGCTGGACACCAAGAAAACCGAAGCCGCCGTGGTGGCGGCCGAAGTCAGACTTGACACCGCCGCACGCGCAGCCGCTCAACGCGACGTCGGCAAGTGCACGCTGCGCAGCCCCTTCCCTGCCATCGTGGAGGCGCGCCTGGCGCAGGTAGGCGAGCTCGCCAGCCCCGGCACCCCCATCGTGCAACTGTGGGACACGTCGCGCCTGCAACTTTCGGCGCAACTGCAGGCTGACGACGCCGACCGGCTGGCGCAAGTCAGGCCGGTGTTCATCAGCCAGGGCCACGAATATGCCGTGAAGCTGCTGCGCATCTCGCCGGCGATGAACCTCGCTTCGCGGACCCGCGAAGCGAGGTTCAGCTTTCCGCAGTCCGCACCCGCGCCGGGCAGCAACGGCGTGCTGCGCTGGCGCGATCCGCGCGCCTTCGTGCCGGCGGACTATCTGATCCGGCGCAACAACACGCTCGGCGTGTTTGTCGTCAGCCAGGGCCGCGCCCGCTTCGTGCCGCTGCCGGATGCGCAGGAAGGGCGCCCAGCCTCCGCGGCCGCACTCTCCGCCGATGTCGTGCTCGTCACCGACGGCCGCTATGCCCTGCAGGACGGCATGGCCGTCACCCAGCGCTGACCCCATGAGCCCGTACGCGCGCTTCATCACCAACCACCCGCTGGCGAATGTCTCCTTCGTGGTGATCCTGCTGCTCGGCGTGCTGGGCTATCTCGCCATGCCGCGCGAGCAGGACCCGGAAATCAACTTCAACTGGCTGGTGGTGAATACGGTGCTGCCGGGTGCCGCGGCCGAGGACGTCGAGAAGAAGGTCACCGACCCGCTGGAAGAGGCGATCCGCACGTTGCCCGACATCCGCTTCGTGTCCAGCACCAGCCGCGACAATTCGTCGATCATCCTGGTGCGCTTCCGCGAGGTGTCCGAACGCCAGTTCGACAAGCACGTAACCGACCTGCGGCGACTGGTGCAGAACAAGTACAACAGCGATCTGCCGGACGACGCGAAGGAACCGGACGTGCAGGAGATCACCACATCGAACGGTTTCCCGACAGCGATGGTGCTGCTGACCGGCCCCGCCGACGACGAACGCCTGCGCCGCACGGCACGGCAGATCCAGGACGATATCGAGCGCCTGCCCGGCGTCGACCGGGTGCTGGCGACCGGCCAGAACGATCCCGAACTGCGAGTGGAGTTTTCTCCCTTTGAGGCCGCGGCACGCGGGCTGACTGCAGCGCAGATCGCCGATGCGGTACGCGCCTGGTTCCGCGACACCTTTGCCGGCCGCGCGCGGGTGGGCGAGGACGACTGGCTGGTGCGGGTGATCGGCCAGCAGGCCGACGCCGACTACCTGGGCCGCTTGACGGTGCTGTCGCCCAGCCTGGGTTCGCCGGTGCCGCTGTCCACGCTGGCAACGGTGGAAACCGCGCGCGCGCGCGCCAGCAGCCTGGCTTCAAGCAACGGCCAGCCGGCAGTGATCCTGGCGGTGACCAAGAAGAGCAAGGTGAATACGCTCAATCTGGTGGCCGACATCAACCGTTACATCGCCGAGCGCGAAGCGGCACTGAAGCCGGGTGGCTTTTCTTTGTTGTTGTTCGACGACCAGACCGTGCCGACGAAGCAGGCCATCGGGGTGATGGAAACCAACGCGCTGATCGGCCTCTTGATCGTGCTGGGACTGTGCTGGCTCTTTCTCGGCAGCCGGCTGGCGATGCTGGTCAGTCTGGGCATTCCCTTCTCGCTGGCGGGTGCATTCGCCATTCTGTATGCCTTCGATTTCACCCTGAGCATCCCGGTGCTGCTCGGCATCGTCATCGCGCTGGGCATGCTGGTGGACGACGCAGTAGTCATCACCGAGGCGATCTACTACCGCATCGCCCGCGGCGCCGACGCCCTGCCGGCGACGCTCGACGCCATCCGCGAAGTCGGCCTGCCGGTATTGGCAGCGGTCGCCACCACCATCGCCGCCTTCCTGCCGCTGATGCTGATGCCCGGCATCGTCGGCAAGTTCATGCTGCTGGTGCCGCTGGTGGTGACGTTGGCGCTCAGCATCAGCCTGCTCGAAGCCTACTGGATGATGCCGGCGCACGTGGTGGGATTGAAGCTCAATTTCAGAAAGCCGACGCGTCTGCAGCCTGTGCGCGAACGCTACACCCATACGCTGCGGGTGAAATACACCCGGCTTCTGGTCAAGCTCATGCGCCATCCGTGGGTCAGCGGGCTGGTCGTGCTGGCCCTGTTCGTCGGCGCAGTGGCGCTGGTGGCCAGCGGCGCAGTGCGCACGCAGTTCTTCGCCTTCGACCCGATCCGCCTGTTCTACGTCAACATCGACATGCCGAGCGGCAGCGCCATCGACGTCACCCTACGCGAGACGGCCAAGGTGGAAGCGGTGGTGCGCCGTCATCTGAGCGCAGGCGAGGCGCGCGGGGTGACGAGCTACGCCGGGGTGAAATGGACCGACACCGAGCCGCTGTATGGCGAATCCTATGGCCAGGTCAGCGTGTCGCTCAATCCGCGCGGCGAGGGCATGCGCGAGGTCGGCGAGGTGGTGGACGCCATGCGGCAGGAGATCGAAGCCCTGCCCGCTCCCGGCAAGATTTCCTTCACCCAGCTTTCCGGAGGGCCGCCGGCAGCCAAGGCCATCAAGCTGCGGCTGCGGGGCGACGACGTCAACGAGTTGCGGGCCGCCGCGCAGGAGCTGAAGCAGGCCGTGATCAGGATCGACGGCACCCGCGACGTCACCGACGACGATCTGCCGGGCCGGCCGCAGTTGGTGCTTCAGCTTGATGCAGACGCCCTGAAAAGTGCCGGGCTCGATCCCGCCACGGTGGCGCGGCTGGTGCGCCTGCACACCGAAGGCGAAATCATCACCGAAACGCGCGACAGCGGCGACAAGATCGAAGTGCGGGTGCGCGGCGCGACAGCGAATCAAAGCGGGGCCCATCAAAACGGTGCCAGCCAGGATGGCCTCACCGACATCCAGCAACTGCTGGCCGACCCGGTGGCGCTGCCCGGCGGCGGCACCACCACGCTGGGTGCGCTGGTGCATGCCGAAACCCGGATCGGCTCCGGCGGCATCAAGCACTACAACCTCAAGCGCGCGATCACGATCGAGTCCGACCTCGACAAGGAACGCATCGACACGGTGGAGGCGAACGCGCAGATCGCTGCGCAGTGGGACGCAATGGCAGCGCGCTATCCGAATACCCGCATCGATTTCACCGGCGAGCTCGACGACATCAACGAGAGCCTGGGCGCGATGAAGATGCTGTTCCTGCTCGGGGTCGGCCTGATCTATCTGATCCTCGCCGCGCAGTTCCGCTCCTACTGGCAGCCGCTCCTGATCCTGCTGACGGTCCCGATGGCCTTCACCGGCGTGGTGTTCGGCCTTTTCATCACGCAGAACCCATTGAGCCTCTACACGCTGTACGGCGTCATCGCGCTCACCGGCATCGCGGTCAACTCGGCCATCGTGCTGATCGACGCCGCCAACGCCCGCCTGCAGTCCGGCATGGGCCTGCTGCACGCCACACTGTATGCCGCGCGCCGCCGCGTCGTCCCCATCATCATCACCACCACCACGACCATCGGAGGCCTGTTCTCGCTCGCCGTCGGGCTAGGCGGCAAGTCACTAATCTGGGGGCCGATGGCGGCGAGCCTGGTGTGGGGCCTGCTGGTTGCCACCACGCTCACGCTGTTCACCATGCCCACCCTGTTCCGGCTGGCGATGCAGATCGGTCCCAGCCTGCGCGGCGGCCTTGTGCGCAAGATGCGCCGCCAAGCGGCTGCCTGATCCGAGGCCGACGAGAATGAACCCACGCGAGCTTCTGCTGGAATCCTTCCGTGCCGCGGTGGCCGCAGCCGACCCCGCGATCATCCTGCCACCGCACCTGCCCGCGCCGCCGCGCGGCCGCACCCTGGTCGTCGGCGGCGGCAAAGCGGCCGCCAGCATGGCCGCTGCGGTCGAAGCCCACTGGCCGGATGCTGCCCCCCTATCCGGCCTGCTCGTCACCCGTTACCAGCACGGCCTGCCCACGCGCCGCATCGAGGTCGTCGAGGCCAGCCATCCGCTGCCTGACGGGCGCGGCGAGGAAGCTGCTTTGCGCATGCTGGACATGGCGGGCCAACTGGGCCCGGACGATCTGCTGCTGGCTCTGATTTCGGGCGGCGGTTCCAGCCTGCTTGCCGCCCCGGTCGAAGGGGTGGGCCTCAAGGAATTGCGTCAGGTGACCAAGGCACTGCTGAATGCCGGCGCGACCATCCACGATATCAACACCGTGCGCAAGCACCTCACCCGCCTGTCGGGCGGACGGCTGACACAGGCGGCGAATGGCGCGCGCACGCTGGCGCTGATCATTTCGGACGTCGTCGGCGACGACCCGACCCATATTGCCTCCGGCCCCTGCGCGCCCGACCCCACCACCTGTGCCGATGCGCTCGAGCGGCTACAGCGCTTCGGCATCGCGCTGCCCACCGGCGTCCGGCACCACCTCGAAGCCTGTATTGCCGGTGCGGGGGACGACACGCCCAAGCCCGGCCACGCCTGTTTTGCCCACACGGAAAACCGCGTCATCGGCAGCGCACAGGACAGTCTCAAGGCTGCGTGCAATTATTTCGAACAACAGGGCATTCCCGCCGTAGTGCTAACCGACAGTGTCAGCGGGGACACAGTGGCCGTGGCCAAACAGCATGCCGCCCTTGCGCGGGCCGTGAAGGCTCACCCCATCGTGCTGATTTCAGGGGGCGAGACCACCGTCACGCTGCGCCCGCGACACGGTCGCGGCGGCCGCAACGCAGAATTTCTGCTGGCCCTGGCGCTTGAGCTGGCGGATACCCCCACGTGGGCGATTGCCTGCGACACCGACGGTATCGACGGCAGCGAGGACAACGCGGGTGCGGTGATTGGCCCGGACACGCTGCTTCACGCACGCGAACGCGGGCTCGATGCATCGGTTTATCTCGCTGCGCATGACAGCCATGGTTTTTTTTCCGCTCTCGGCGACCTGGTCGTCAGTGGCCCCACCCGCACCAATGTCAACGATTACCGGGCGCTGCTGATCGGGCTGGATTGAACGGGTTTAGTTGAGTCGCTGCACCTGCACCGGATCGCCCACCTTCAGACTGAATGTGGCCGCGGCGCTGCCCCGGTTGACCGCAAGCTCAAGCAGGCCGACGCTGTTGATAAACCAGAAACCCTCGCCCTTGCCGACAAAGCCGAAGCTCTCGCCGTGCTTGAACAGTTCACCCGCAGCGCTGACGCGCGCATCCTGCGGCACGCCGCGTACGCCGGTCCAGGCGTTGCCATAATGGTCGATGTAGATCACCCGCGCGAGGTCGCCCGCATCGAATTCGACGTTCAGCTTGTCGATCGGACTCAGCTTGTCGTTGGGGAATTCGCCGCGCGCAATGTCGGCGGCGATCAGGGCAAACAGATCGCGGCCATGAAAGGTGGCCGACAGGCCTTCGGGCTGCCAGTTGATGCGCCACAGCCGGGTATCGGGATGGCGCGCTGCAATGATAGACAGCAACCCATTGTCCGGCCCCACGAACCAGCGGCCGCCGGCCATCGCCACCACAGCGTCGCGTGGCGTGCCGACGCCGGGGTCGACCACCGCGAGGAATACGCTGCCTGGTGGGAAGCCGGGGGCAAACGCCGCCAGCAGATGCGCACCCGCATGTGGATTGAAATCCGGCACTTCATGCAGCAGATCCACCACCTGTTGTGCGGGCGCATGTTCGGCGAGGCGTGCCTTGACCTGCCCCACGTAGGGATCGCGCACGCCGAAATCGGTGAAGAGGACGATCACAGGCTTGTCCGGGTTTGCAGGGAAGAGCGACTATGCCTCACAAGCTCGGCCAGCGGCAAGGGCAGCCGTGTGCCAGCGGAGCCCCACTGAAACACGGACATGAAAAAAGCCGGGATCACCCGGCTTTTTTCAGATACGCGAAGTTCGCTCGACTTACTCGGCTTCGACCGGCTCGACGTCGGTCTCCGGACGGTCAACCAGCTCGACCAGGGCCATCGGCGCGTTATCGCCATTGCGGAAGCCATACTTCAGGATGCGCAGGTAACCGCCGGGACGGGTCTTGTAGCGCGGGCCCAGTTCTCCGAACAGCTTGACGACGATGTCGCGGTCGCGCAGACGGTCGAACGCCAGACGATGGTTCGCCAGGCTCGGCTCCTTGCCCAAGGTGATCAGCGGCTCGACGAAGCGACGCAGTTCCTTGGCCTTCGGCAGCGTGGTCTTGATGACTTCGTGCTTCAGCAGCGACACACTCATGTTGCGGAACATGGCCAGACGATGGCTGGTGGTGCGATTCAGTTTGCGGTTGGATTGACGGTGACGCATGGCTATTCCTTTCAGTCAGTATTCTTGGGCAAGGCCGCCAGCCACGGCGACCCGCACTTTATTGTTTGATTTTGGTTACAGTGGACTTGCTTAATACTTCAGGGACGCTCAAGACCTGCGGGCGGCCAGTTTTCCAGCTTCATCCCCAGGGACAGGCTCTTGGAAGCCAGCACGTCCTTGATTTCGTTCAGCGACTTGCGGCCCAGGTTGGGGGTGCGCAGCAGTTCGGTTTCCGAACGCTGGATCAGGTCGCCAATGAAATAGATGTTCTCGGCTTTCAGGCAGTTTGCCGAACGCACAGTCAGTTCCAGGTCGTCGACCGGACGCAGCAGCAGGGGATCGACCTGCGGCGAACGCGGCGATTCGGACTCGGCCGGAGTGCCTTCCAGATCGGCAAACACGGAGAGCTGGTTCACCAGGATGCGGGCGGCGGTGCGCACGGCTTCTTCCGGCTCGACCACGCCATTGGTTTCGATATCAATCACCAGGCGGTCGAGGTCGGTGCGCTGCTCGACACGCGCGCTCTCGACCGAGTAGGCGACGCGGCGAACCGGGCTGAACGACGCATCGACCAGAATCGAACCCACGGTGCGGGTCTCTTCCGAAACCTTGCGCGCGGTGGCCGGCTGGTAACCGCGCCCGCTCTCGATCTTGATTTCCATGTCGAGTTTGCCGCCCTTGGTCAGGTGGGCGATCACGTGATCCGGATTCAGCACTTCGATGTCGTGGCCAACCTCGATGTCACCCGCGGTGACCACACCTTCGCCAGCCTTGGAAACCTTCAGGACGGCCTCGGACTTGCCGTGCATCTTGAATGCGATGCCCTTGAGGTTCAGCAGGATATCAACGACATCCTCCTGCACGCCCTCGATGGTCGAATACTCGTGGACAACACCGCTGATGGCCACTTCGGTCGGCGCATAGCCCACCATGGACGACAGCAGAATACGACGCAGCGCATTGCCGAGCGTGTGGCCAAAGCCACGCTCGAAGGGCTCCATGATGACCTTGGCATGCAGCGGGGAGGCGCGATCAACCTCCACGATTCGCGGCTTGAGAAATTCCGTAGCGCTTTGCATAGAGTGCAATTCCTTAAAACCAGCCCTTAAGATCGGGTCACAGAGACCCGGTCAACTTATTTGGAGTACAGTTCGACGACCAGCGATTCGTTGATGGTCGACGGCAGTTCCGAGCGTTGCGGGGCAGCTTTGTAGGTGCCCTTGAGCGCCTTGGCATCAACTTCCACCCACTCGGGATAACCACGGGCCGCAGCGGCCTCTGCTGCAGCCTTGATACGCAGATGGGCTTTTGCCTTCTCCGACACCTCAACCACATCACCCGCACGCACCTGATACGACGGGATATTGACCCGGCGGCCATTCACCATGATGCCGTTGTGACGCAGCACCTGACGCGCTTCGGTGCGCGATGCGCCGAAGCCCATGCGGTAGCACACCGAATCCAGCCGCGATTCCAGAATCGACAGCAGGTTTTCGCCGGTCACGCCTTTGCGGCTGTCTGCCCGTTTGTAGGTCAGACGGAACTGGCCTTCCAGCACGCCGTAGATGCGGCGAATTTTCTGTTTTTCACGCAGTTGCACGCCATAACCGGACAGGCGGGCACCGCTTTTCTGGCCATGCTGACCAGGCGCATAGGGACGGCGCTCGATAGCGCATTTGTCAGTAAAACACTTCTCGCCTTTCAGGAAGAGCTTTTCGCCTTCACGGCGACACTGACGGCATTTGGGATCAAGATTACGAGCCATGATTTTGCCTAGTATTAGATACGACGCTTTTTGGAGGGACGGCAACCGTTATGCGGAATCGGCGTGACATCCGAGATCGCAACGATCTTGAAGCCCAGCGCATTCAACGCACGCACGGTGGAATCGCGACCAGGGCCGGGGCCCTTGATCCGGACTTCCAGATTCTTGACGCCGTACTCCTGCGCCATTTTGCCGGCATTTTCTGCCGCAACCTGCGCCGCAAAGGGCGTGGACTTGCGCGAGCCCTTGAAGCCCGCACCACCCGCGGTCGCCCACGACAGGGCATTGCCCTGGCGATCAGTGATCGTCACGATGGTGTTGTTGAACGAAGCGTGAATGTGCGCAATGCCTTCTGCGACATTCTTCTTGACCTTTTTACGGACGCGCGTAGCGGGTTTCGTTGCCATGGTTAACCTTTATTTCCTGATGGCCTTGCGCGGCCCTTTGCGGGTGCGCGCATTGGTACGGGTGCGCTGACCACGTGCCGGCAAGCCTTTGCGATGACGGAAGCCGCGGTAGCAGCCAAGGTCCATCAAACGTTTGATGTTCATGGTGATTTCACGGCGAAGGTCGCCCTCGACCGTGAATTGGGCCACGCCTTCACGCAAACGCTCGACCTCGGCCTCGGACAAGTCCTTGATTTTCGAAGCATGGGCAACGCCTGCCGCTTCGCAAATCTTGCCGGACGTAGTCCTGCCAATGCCATAAATGGCGGTCAACGCGATAATCGCGTGTTGATGATTCGGGATATTAACCCCAGCAATACGAGCCATTCGCAGAGCTCCGAACGGAAAACAAAAAATTATAACACGCCAACCCGTCTTTGGGTTGACTCGAATTCAATCTAACCAACAACCGCCTGCTTAACCCTGGCGCTGCTTGTGGCGCGGATCATCACAGATCACGCGCACAACACCTTTGCGACGTACAACCTTGCATTTACGGCACATTTTTTTGACTGAAGCCTGCACTCTCATGGTTTTCTCCATTCACTCGCCGGCAGCATGGCTGCCGGACAAAAATCATTTGGCTCGGAAAACGATCCGGCCTTTCGACAAATCGTACGGGGTGAGTTCAACCGTCACCTTGTCGCCCGGAAGAATGCGGATGTAGTGCATACGCATCTTTCCTGAGATATAACCCAATAAAACATGGCCATTTTCAAGCTTGACCCGAAATGTTGCATTTGGCAGGTTTTCAATGACTTCACCCTGCATCTGGATGACATCTTCCTTCGACATCAACGCCCCACTAGGCCATTCTTAAAATTGGCTTTCTTCAGCAAGCCTTCATACTGGTGCGACATCACGTAAGCCTGAACCTGCGCCATGAAATCCATCGTCACCACCACAATAATGAGCAGGGATGTTCCGCCAAAGTAGAAAGGCACATTCCATTTCAAAATCAGAAATTCAGGCAACAAACACACCAGCGTGATGTAGATCGCCCCCACCAGCGTCAGCCGGGTCAGAATCTTGTCAATGTAGCGCGCAGTTTGATCGCCCGGGCGAATACCGGGAACAAACGCGCCACTCTTCTTCAGGTTGTCCGCCGTTTCCTTGGGATTGAACACCAAGGCCGTATAGAAGAAGCAGAAGAAGATGATCGCCAAAGCATAGAGCAACACATACACCGGCTGCCCCGGCGACAAGGTCGAGGCGATATCCTTCAGCCACCCCATTCCTTCGCCGCTGCCGAACCAGCCAGCCAGGGTGGCCGGAAACAAAATGATGCTGGAGGCAAAAATCGGCGGTATCACCCCAGCCATATTCAATTTGAGCGGCAGATGCGAGCTCTGTCCGCCCACTACCATCTTGCCGACCTGGCGCTTGGCATAGTTGACCAGAATCTTGCGCTGCCCCCGCTCGACAAACACCACCAGTGCGGTCACCAACAGCACGCCAACGAACAGCATCAACACCAGCGGAATCGAGAACGCACCCGTTCGGGTCAATTCCAGCGTGCCGCCGATCGCGGATGGGAGCCCCGCCGCAATGCCCGCGAAGATGATGATCGAAATGCCATTCCCCAGACCACGCTCGGTAATCTGCTCACCCAGCCACATCAGGAACATCGTTCCCGCAGTCAGGGTGACCACCGTAATCAAACGGAAACCCATCCCGGGATCAAGCACCAGGCCCGCCTGCGACTCCAGTGCAATGGAAATACCCAGCGCCTGAAATACCGCCAGAAACAACGTTCCATAGCGGGTGTATTGCGTAATCTTGCGGCGTCCCGCCTCGCCCTCTTTTTTCAGCGCTTCGAGATGGGGCGACACGGTCGTCATCAACTGCACAATGATTGACGCCGAAATGTACGGCATGATCCCCAGCGCAAACAGGCTGAAACGCGACAGCGCGCCGCCAGAGAACATGTTGAACATGCCCAGGATCCCGCCCTGCTGCGACTTGAACAGCTGATCGAGCACCAGAGGATCGATACCCGGCACCGGAATAAAAGTACCGATGCGGTAGACGATCAATGCGCCAAGCAGAAAAAGCAGGCGACGCTTGAGGTCGCCGAATTTATTCAAGCCGGTTTTGGGCGTAGCCAAAGCGTATATCCTCGCTGGCTCAGTCAGCAATGCTGCCGCCGGCTGCCTCGATCGCAGCGCGAGCACCCTTGGTCACCGCGATACCGCGCAGCTTGACCGGCTTGCCGATTTCGCCTGCCAGGTAGATGCGGGCAGTTTTGGCAGAAGCGCTCACCAGACCAGCCTGCTTCAGCACCAGCAAATCGATCTCATCCACACCCACTGCCGACAACTCATACAGGCGAACACGTGCCGTATCGGCTTTGGTCAGCGAAACGAAGCCGCGCTTGGGAAGGCGACGATGCATCGGCATCTGGCCACCTTCAAAGCCGACTTTGTGGAAGCCGCCCGCGCGCGATTTCTGGCCCTTGTGGCCACGGCCCGCCGTTTTACCCAGGCCGGAGCCAATGCCGCGACCCACGCGACGCTTGTCTTTTTTGGCGCCGTCAGCCGGTTTAATCGTATTCAGTTCCATTTAAGCCTCGCACTTCACCAGATAGGCGACCTTGGTAATCATTCCGCGGTTTTCGGGTGTATCAAGCACCTCAACCGTATGGTTCATACGACGCAAACCCAAGCCACGCACGCAGGCACGATGCGGCGCCTTGGTGCCAATCAGGCTTTTGATCAGCGTCACCTTGATTTTTTTCTGCTCGCTCATGACTTACCCCGTGATGTCTTCGACAGACTTGCCACGCTTGGCCGCAATCTCGGATGGCGTCGACATTTTCATCAGGCCGTCGATAGTGGCACGCACGACGTTGTAGGGATTGGTCGAGCCGAGGCACTTGGCCAGCACGTTCTGCACGCCCATCACCTCGAACACGGCACGCATCGCGCCGCCGGCAATAATCCCGGTACCTTCCGACGCCGGCTGGATCAGCACGCGCGATGCGCCATGCTGCCCGATCACCGTGTGGTGGAACGTGCCGCTCTTCAGGTTGATCTTGACCAGCTTGCGACGCGCTTCTTCCATCGCCTTCTGCACGGCCACCGGCACTTCGCGGGACTTGCCCTTGCCCATGCCGATGCCGCCGTCGCCGTCGCCAACCACGGTCAGTGCGGCAAAGCCCATGATCCGACCACCTTTCACCACCTTGGTGACACGGTTGATCGAAATCATCTTTTCGCGCAAGCCGTCGCCGCGCTCTTCGTTACTAGTAGGTGCTGTACGGGCCATCTTGATTCTGCCTCGTTAAAATACCAAACCGCCTTCACGCGCGGCATCAGCCAGGGCTTTTACACGCCCATGGAACTTGAAACCCGCACGATCGAAAGCCACTTTTTCAATGCCCAAGCCTTTGGCCTTTTCGGCCAGACGCTTGCCCACCGCAGCCGCTGCCGCGACGTTTCCGCCATTGCCCAGCTCGGCGCGCATGTCCTTGTCGTTGGAGGACGCGCTGACCATCACCGTACCGCCATCCGCAGAGATGATCTGCGCGTATACGTGGCTGTTGGTGCGGTGAATGGCCAGGCGAATCGCCTTGACGGCCGCGATTTTGGCGCGGGTTTTGCGCGCTCTGCGAATCCGTGATTGCTTGGTGTTCATTTTCTGTCCTTAAGCCTTACTTCTTCTTGGTCTCTTTCTTGATAACCACCTCGTCGCTATAGCGAACGCCCTTGCCCTTGTAGGGCTCAGGCGGACGGTATGCGCGCACGTCAGCGGCCACCTGCCCAACAACCTGGCGATTCACGCCTTTGATCACAATTTCAGTCTGCGTCGGGGTCTCGACCTTGATTCCGGCGGGCATCTTGTGAACGACAGGGTGCGAGAACCCCAGCGTCAGGTTGAGTGCATCACCCTGAGCCTGGGCCCGATAGCCGACGCCGACCAGCAAAAGCTTCTTCTCGAAGCCCTTGGTGACGCCCTGCACCATGTTGTTCACCAGCGCACGCAGCGTTCCCGCCATGGCATTCGCCTGGATGCTTGCGCCGACGGGGGCAAAAGTCAGCACGCCGTCATTCAGCGCAACCGAGACATCGCTTGCACTTGCCTGGGTCATTGCACCCAGCGGGCCCTTGACCGAGATCACACTACCCAGCGTGACCTCGACACCTTTCGGCAACGTAATAGGATTATTGGCTACACGTGACATATCTGCTCTCTCTTACGCAACCACGCACAGGACTTCACCACCCACGCCCTTGGCACGAGCATGACGATCAGTCATGACACCGCTTGAGGTCGACACGATGGCAACACCCAGACCATTCATAACGCGCGGCAACTCTTCTGCGCCCTTGTAGATACGCAGACCAGGCTTGCTCACGCGCTCGATGCGCTCGATAACCGGGCGGCCGGCGTAATACTTGAGCTGCAATTCAAGTTCAGGCTTGCCGGCTTCGCCACGAATGGCGAAGTCCTCGATGTAGCCCTCGTCCTTGAGCACTTTGGCGATAGCCACTTTGACCTTGGAAGAAGGCATCGTGACAGCCGCTTTCTCTACCGCTTGCGCATTGCGGATGCGGGTCAGCATGTCCGCGATGGGATCACTCATACTCATATCGTTTGCCCCTTACCAGCTTGCCTTGACGATGCCCGGGATCTCGCCCCGCATCGCATATTCACGCAGTTTGCCGCGCGCCAAGCCAAATTTGCTGAACACGCCGCGCGGACGCCCTGTCAACTGGCAGCGGTTGCGCTGGCGCACCGGGCTGGAATTACGCGGAAGCTCCTGCAACGTCTTGTATGCTGCCATGCGATCTTCGTCGCTGGTCTGCACGTTGGCGATCACAGCTTTGAGCTCAGCACGCTTGGCAGCATATTTCTTCACCATGCGTGCGCGCTTTTCTTCGCGATTAATCAAGGATAACTTGGCCATGCCTACCTCAATTCTTGAACGGGAAACTGAAGGCGGCAAGCAAGGCTCGCGCTTCATCATCAGTCTTGGCGGTGGTGGTGATCGTGATATTCATGCCACGCAACGCATCGATCTTGTCGTACTCGATCTCGGGAAAAATGATCTGTTCCTTGACACCCATGTTGTAGTTGCCACGGCCATCAAAAGACTTGCCCGAAATCCCCCGGAAGTCACGAATACGCGGCATTGCCACCGTAACCAGACGATCCAGGAACTCATACATCTGCGAGCGGCGCAGGGTCACCATGCAACCGACCGGGTAGTTTTCACGGATCTTGAAGCCCGCAATCGATTTCTTGGATTTGGTGACCACCGGTTTCTGACCTGCGATCTTCTGCATGTCGGACACCGCATGATCCATCACCTTCTTGTCGGCCACCGCCTCGCCGACCCCCATGTTCAGGGTGATCTTTTTGATGCGCGGGACTTCCATGACGGACTTGTAACCAAACTGTTCAACCAGCTTGGGCACCACCGTCTCACGATAAAATTCTTGAAAACGCGCCATGATTACCCCTGAGCGTCGACCATTTCGCCATTGGACTTGTACACACGCACTTTGCGGCCGTCCTCCAGCACCTTGCAACCCACCCGATCCGCCTTCTGCGTGCCGACATTGAACAATGCGACATTGGAAGCCTGGATCGGCATCTCTTTCTCGACAATCCCACCCTGGATATTGCGCATGGGATTCGGCTTCTGGTGTTTCTTGACGCGATTCACGCCCTCAACCAACACATGACCATCATCCAGCACGCGCAACACAGTGCCGCGCTTGCCCTTGTCCTTGCCGGTGAGAACGATCACCTGATCGCTTTTACGAATACGTGCCATGATTCCCTCTCACAGAACCTCAGGCGCCAGCGAGACGATCTTCATGAACTTCTCGGTACGCAATTCACGGGTAACCGGCCCGAAGATACGGGTGCCGATCGGCTCTAGTTTATTGTTCAGCAAGACCGCGGCATTACCGTCGAAACGCACGAGCGAGCCGTCGGGACGACGAACGCCCTTGGCAGTGCGAACCACCACGGCATTGTAGATGTCGCCTTTTTTCACGCGACCACGCGGCGCAGCATCCTTGATGCTGACCTTGATGATGTCACCCACGCTCGCATAGCGACGATGGCTGCCACCCAGCACTTTGATGCACATGACCGATCGTGCACCTGTGTTGTCCGCCACGTCCAATACGGACTGCATCTGAATCATTTAATTGCCTCCAACTTAATCCACCACAAGGCGGCCAGTTTTGGATCCCGTTCGGGAGAAAGCTCCGCAAGAAGCGGAACCACATGAGTCAGCGAACCGGACTAAAACCAACCGGCTCACCAACCGGAAAACCCAGCACTATACTGGGTCTTTGCGTTTCATGCAAGCGTTATACGCGGGCGCGCTCAATCAGCTTGCTGACCGTCCATGCCTTGGTACGCGACAGCTTGCGCGACTCTTCAATCTGAACCATATCGCCTTCGTGAAACTCGTTGTTTTCATCGTGGGCGTGATACTTCTTGGACAGACGGATCACCTTGCCGATGACCGGGTGCTTGACGCGACGCTCGACCAACACGGTGACCGTCTTGTTCATCTTGTCACTCACCACACGCCCAGTCAGGGTGCGTACCATTTTCTTGATTTCAGTCATGCTTGACCCGCCTTCTCGCGCATAATGGTCTTGACCCGTGCAATATCGCGACGCAATTTGCCCAGGTCGGCAGTTTTGCTCGATTGCTGGGTGGCCACCTGCATACGCAACGCAAAATGGGCACGCAACAGGGACTCGAGTTCCTGCTTCAGTTCGTCGGCATTCTTGCCGCGCATTTCTTTCGTATTCATCACTCAGCTCCCGATCATGCGGGTCACGAAGGTGGTCGCGATCGGCAGCTTGGCAGCGGCCAGGCGGAAGGCCTCGCGCGCCAGCGTTTCGTTCACGCCGTCCATCTCGTACAACACTTTGCCCGGCTGGATTTCAGCGACATAGTATTCCGGCGCACCTTTGCCGTTACCCATGCGCACTTCCGCCGGCTTACGTGAAATCGGCTTGTCCGGGAAAATACGGATCCAGATACGCCCGCCGCGTTTGATATGGCGCGTCATGGCACGACGTGCGGCTTCAATCTGACGCGCGGTCAAACGGCCACGCCCGACCGCCTTCAGACCGAAGTCACCAAAACTGACGTCAGCGCCACGAGTGGCCAATCCGGTGTTACGGCCCTTCTGCTCCTTGCGGAATTTTCTTCTAGCTGGCTGCAGCATGTTTCACTCCTGGTTTCTTGCCGCGCTTTTCCTGTTCGGCTGCCGCAGGCTGTTCGCCACGGTTCAGCGCATCGCCCTTGTACACCCAAACCTTGATACCGATGATGCCGTACGTGGTCTTCGCTTCTGCAAAGCCATAATCGATCTCGGCACGCAGCGTATGCAGCGGCACACGGCCTTCGCGGTACCACTCGGTACGGGCGATTTCCGCACCGTTCAAACGGCCGGAACTCATGATCTTGATGCCCTGCGCGCCCAGACGCATGGCATTCTGCATCGCGCGCTTCATGGCGCGGCGGAACATCACGCGCTTTTCAAGCTGCTGCGCAATGCCGTCGGCGATGATTTGCGCATCCGTCTCGGGCTTGCGCACTTCTTCGATGTTGACATGCACCGGCACCGTCATCAGGCGCGCGAGCTCACCACGCAGAATCTCGATGTCTTCACCTTTTTTGCCAATGACCACACCGGGGCGACCGCTGAAAATCGTGATGCGCGCGTTCTTGGCCGGACGCTCGATCAGCACTTTGGAAACCGACGCATGGGCAAGCTTCTTTTTCAGGTAATCGCGAACCTTGATGTCCTCCAGCAGGGTGCTGGCGAAATTGCGGTTCGAGCCATACCATTTGGCCGTCCAGATACGCTGAACACCAAGGCGGAACCCAATCGGATGTATTTTTTGTCCCATGGCGCTTCCTTAATCCCCAACCGTCACACTGATGTGACAGGTCGGCTTGCTAATACGGTTGCCACGGCCTTTGGCGCGGGCAGTAAAACGCTTCAGCACCGAACCCTGGTCAACACAGATCGTCTTGACTTTGAGGGTATCGATGTCGGCACCTTCGTTGTGCTCGGCATTGGCGATCGCCGACTCGAGCACTTTCTTGATGATGCCAGCCCCTTTTTTCGGGCTGAAGGCCAGGATATTCAACGCCTTCTCCACGCGCAGACCACGAATCTGGTCAGCAACCAGACGGCCTTTCTGTGCGGACAGGCGGGTACCACGCAAAATTGCAGAAACTTCCATCATGCGCTCCTTATTTCTTCGCCTTCTTGTCCGCGACGTGGCCCTTGAAGGTACGCGTCAGGGAAAACTCACCCAGTTTGTGGCCGACCATGTTTTCGGTCACGAAGACCGGCACATGCTGTCGGCCGTTATGCACCGCAATCGTCAGGCCGATGAAATCGGGCAACACGGTGGAACGACGCGACCAGGTCTTGATCGGGCGCTTGTCGTTGGAGCCACGAACGGCTTCAATCTTTTTCAGCAGGTGGCCGTCTACGAAGGGGCCTTTTTTAATTGAACGTGCCATATCTTTCTACCTCAATCAGCGCGCGTTGCGGCGGCGGACGATCATGTTGGAGGTGCGCTTGTTGCTGCGGGTACGATAACCCTTGGTCGGCGTACCCCACGGGCTGACCGGATGACGGCCCGCTGCGGTACGACCTTCACCACCACCGTGCGGGTGGTCACACGGGTTCATCACCACACCGCGCACCGTCGGACGGATACCACGCCAGCGATTGGCACCCGCTTTGCCGATCGAACGCAGGCTGTGCTCTTCGTTGCCCGCTTCGCCCAGCGTGGCGCGGCAGTCGACGTGCACCTTGCGGATCTCGCCCGAACGCAGACGCAACTGGGCGTAGCTGCCTTCACGCGCCAGAAGCTGCACCGACGTGCCGGCGGAACGTGCGATCTGCGCACCTTTGCCCGGCATCATCTCGACGCAATGCACCGTGCTGCCCACCGGGATGCTGCGCAGCGGCAGGCAGTTGCCCGCCTTGATCGGCGCCTCGGCGCCGCTCACCAGCTGCGCGCCCACCGCAACGCCACGCGGCGCAATGATGTAGCGACGCTCGCCGTCGGCATAGCACAGCAGGGCCAGATGCGCCGTGCGGTTAGGGTCGTATTCCAGACGCTCGACCTTGGCCGGCACGCCATCCTTGTTACGGCGGAAATCCACCACGCGGTAATGCTGCTTATGGCCGCCACCCTTGTGACGCACCGTGATGTGGCCATTGTTGTTGCGGCCCGAACCCCGTTTTTTCGGCTCGAGCAGCGCTGCAACCGGCTTGCCTTTATGCAGGCCTTCTGTAACGACCTTGACGACCGCACGACGGCCGGCAGAGGTGGGTTTGACTTTAATCAGTGCCATGGTGATCTCCCTTACTGACCGGACGCGAAGTCGATGTCCTGACCCGGCTTGAGGGTGACATACGCTTTCTTCCAGTTGTCACGGCGACCCGTGACACGACCGGAGCGCTTGACCTTGCCCTTGACGTTCAGCACTTGCACACCCGCCACTTCAACCTTGAACAGGCTGGCGACAGCGGCGCCGATTTCCTGTTTGGTCGCGTCGGGCAACACTCGAAAAACAACCTGATTCTGCTTGTCGGCTACGCGGGTGCTCTTTTCGGAGATGACCGGCGCGAGAATGACTTTGAGCAGACGCTCTTGACTGATCGCACCCATTACACCATCTCCTCAAACTGCTTGACCGCCGCTTTGGTGATCAGCACGTTACCGAATTTGACCAGGCTCCACGGATCCGCCTGATGCGGCTCGACCACATAGACGTTCGGCAGATTGCGCGACGACAGCCACAGGTTGTCATCCACGCTGTCCGCAATAATCATGACCTTGCCGTAACCCATCGACTTCAGCTTGCCCGCGAGCAGCTTGGTCTTGGGAGAATCGATGCCCAGGCTTTCCACGACTTTCAGCTTGCCCTCGCGTGCCAGCTGCGACAGGATGGTCGCCAGACCGGCGCGGTACATCTTGCGATTGACCTTGTGGCTGAAATTCTCGTTCGGCTTGTTCGGGAAAGTGACGCCACCCCCACGCCAGATCGGGCTCGAGGTACGACCGGAACGCGCACGGCCGGTACCCTTTTGACGCCAGGGCTTGTGGGTGGATGCAGTCACTTCGGCACGCGTCTGCTGCGCACGGTTGCCGCTGCGCGCATTCGCCTGGAACGCGGTCACCACCTGGTGGACCAGCGCCTCGTTGTAATCGCGACCAAAGGTTTCATCGGAGGCGGACACGCTGGCCACCTGCTGACCCTGGTCATTAATGACGTTCAAATCCATTAGGCACCGCCTTTCACTGCCGGGCGCACCACCACGTGACCACCCTTGGAGCCGGGAACGGCACCCTTCAACAACACCAGACCGCGCTCTGCATCCACACGCACCACCTCAAGATTCTGCTTGGTGCAGGTCACTGCGCCCATATGGCCCGACATGCGCTTGCCCGGAAACACACGGCCCGGATCCTGCGCCATACCGATTGAGCCCGGTACGTTGTGCGAACGCGAGTTACCGTGGGTGGCGCGCTGGGACTTGAAGTTGTGACGCTTGATGGTGCCGGCAAAGCCCTTGCCCTGCGTCACGCCGGTGACGTCCACCTTCTGCCCTGCCTGGAACAGCTCGACCGAAACCGACGCGCCCGGCTGGTACTGCGAAGCAACGTCTGCAGACACGCGGAATTCACGCAGCAGCTCGCCCGCATCCACACCCGCCTTGGCGAAGTGTCCGGCTTCCGCTTGATTGACACGGCTATTGCGGCGGCTGCCATAGGCAAGCTGCACTGCGGAATAGCCATCATTTTCTGGCGTGCGCACTTGCGTCACACGATTGTTTGACATTTCCAGCACAGTCACCGGAACGGACGCGCCGCTCTCGGTGAAAATGCGGGTCATGCCGACCTTGCGGCCAACGAGCCCGATACTCATCTTTGTATTTCCTATCTCAAGCCAGCAGCCGAAGCCGTCAGCGAGGGTTGTAGGTGCCGATTACAATTGACCGGCGACTATTGATACAGCTGAAGGGGCGGCATTATAACCAGGCCGCCCACTTTTTACAACTTGATTTCGACGTCCACGCCTGCGGGCAGATCGAGCTTCATCAGGGCATCCACCGTTTTGTCGGTGGGGTCCATGATGTCCATCAAGCGGCGATGGGTGCGGATCTCGAACTGGTCGCGCGACGTCTTGTTGACGTGCGGCGAACGCAGCACGTCAAAACGCTCGATTGAGGTCGGCAACGGAATCGGGCCCTTGACCACGGCGCCTGTGCGCTTGGCCGTCTCCACGATTTCGAGCGCCGACTGGTCGATCAGTTTGTAGTCAAACGCCTTCAGGCGGATGCGGATTTTCTGGCTTTGCATGGTTTGAACCTTACTCTTCGATCTTGGCCACGACGCCGGCACCGACGGTGCGGCCGCCTTCGCGGATGGCAAAACGCAGACCTTCGTCCATGGCGATCGGCTGAATCAGCGACACCTTGATGCTGACGTTGTCGCCAGGCATCACCATTTC
>JAIBFA010000018.1 GCA_019459325.1 Thiobacillus sp. | reverse complement strand
AGCTCCAGCTTGGCGTCATCCACATCCACCGCCACCACGTGCAGCCCCATCGCCTTGGCGTACTGCACCGCGACATGACCGAGGCCGCCGATGCCGAGGTCGTTGTGGCAGTGGGTCGACCAGATCACCTTGTCCGAGCCGGGCACGCGCTCGATCAGCTGCTTCATGCGCTCGCCCCACAAGGCCGGGATCGAATAGCCGACGGTGTCGGGCACGTTGATGGTCCGGGCGCCGGCCTTGATCACCTCGTCGAACACACGCACCAGGAAATCCATCTCGGAGCGCACCGCGTCCTCGGCCGAGAACTCGACGTCGTCGGTGTATTCGAGCGCAAGCTTCACGGCTTTGACCGCGGCCTCGACCACCTGGTCCGGCTGCATGCGCAGCTTCTTTTCCATGTGGATCGGGCTGGTGGCGATGAAGGTGTGGATGCGGCCCGACTTGGCCGGCTTGATCGCGCCGCCCGCGGCGTGGATGTCGCGCTCGTTGGCGCGCGCCAGCGAGCAGATGGTCGAGTTCTGGATCGTTTCGGCTATCGTGCGGATCGCCTCGGCGTCGCCCGGGCTGGCGGCAGCGAAACCGGCCTCGATGACGTCGACGCCGAGCTTTTCCAGCTGGCGCGCGATGCGGAGTTTTTCTTCCTTGGTCATCGACGCGCCGGGGCTTTGCTCGCCGTCGCGCAAGGTGGTGTCGAAAATGTACAAACGGTCGTTCATGGCAGGCTCCATGGAGGGTCGGCGTCAAGCCGACGCATTATATAGGGGTTGCCGCGTGAGGCTGGCGGCGCGGGTACTGCAGGGAGGGGGGCTTAGTATGCGTGCGCAGAGCGCAGCAGCAGGCTGCCGAACAGAAGGTCCGACAGGCAGAGGAGGAAAGACGGTTGCGACCAATTAGACATAGTCTAAATTCTATCTATTTTTCGCCGCCCTGCAAGGGGGACGTTTTTTTGCGGCGCGACAGCCGCCACAGCGCATCGGCATAGCCCGACAGGCCGTACAGCACGAACACGCCGAACAGTACTTCGGGCGGGCTGGTCGACACCAGGATGAAGGCCAGCACGATCAGCAGGATGACGAAGAAGGGCACGCTCCTCCGCAGGTTGATTTCCTTGCCGCTGTAAAAGCGGAAATTGCTGACCATGGTGAGTCCGCCGAACAGCGCAATCAGCGCGGCCAGCCAGCGCACGTCCTGCCCCGCCACGCCGTATTCGACCATCACCCAGACGAAGCCGGCGATCAGCGCCGCCGCCGCCGGGCTGGGCAGCCCCTGGAAGAAGCGTTTGTCGGTGACGGTATCGAGCTGGGTGTTGAAGCGTGCCAGTCGCAGGGCGGCGCCGGCACAATAGACGAAGGCGGCGATCCAGCCGAACTTGCCCATGCCCTGCAGGGCGAACTCGTAGATCACCAGCGCCGGGGCGACGCCGAACGACACCATGTCGGACAGGCTGTCGTATTCGGCGCCGAAGGCACTTTGCGTGTGCGTCATGCGGGCGACCCGACCGTCAAGGCCGTCGAGCACCATGGCGATGAGTATGGCCACCGCAGCATGCTCGAAGCGTCCGTTCATCGCCTGCACCACGGCGTAGAAACCGGCAAACAGCGCGCCGGTGGTGAACAGGTTCGGCAGCAGGTAGATGCCGCGGTCACGCATCCGCGGTCGCGTCATATCGGTCTTGCGGTGATCGAATTCGAGCATAGGGGGCAAGGTTTACCAACGTGCCAATATGGTACGCCCGCCGCTGACTTTCTGGCCGATCGAGACTTCGGCGCGCGCCGTGGTCGGCAGGTAGACGTCGACCCGCGAGCCGAAGCGGATGAAGCCGTAGCGCTGGCCGCGCACCAGCGTATCCCCCGTCCGCACGTAGCACAGGATGCGCCGCGCGATCAGCCCGGCGATCTGCACACTGGTGACATCGCCGCGCGCGGTCTGGATCCAGATCGCGTTGCGTTCGTTCTCGGTGGACGCCTTGTCGAGGTCGGCATTGACGAAGCTGCCCGGGGTGTACCAGCGTCCCTTGACCTCGCCGTCGACCGGGCTCTTGTTGGAGTGCACGTTGAAGACGTTCATGAACACGCTGATCTTCAGCGCCTCGCGTTCAAGATACGGATCGCTGACTTTTTCCACCGCGACGATGCGGCCGTCGGCCGGCGAGATCACCGCGTCGGCATCCAGCGGCGGGACGCGCGCCGGATCGCGGAAAAACTGCAGCGCGAACACCGCCCATATCCAGAACGGAACCGACCACCAGCCGATCAGCCAGGTCGCGATCAGGGCGGCCGCAAACGCGGCCAAAAGAACCAGCCAGCCCTCGCGGGCGATAAGGGGATGTGTCATAAGATTTTGGTCAGGTGGAAAGGAGAAAGGGGTGAGACGCATGGGTTGACACCCTCACGCTCACCCCCGACCCCTTGCACAAATCAGTTCTTCGATTGATCGACCAGCTTGTTCTTGCTGATCCACGGCATCATCGCGCGCAGCTTGGCGCCGACGACTTCGATCTGATGCTCGGCGTTGAGGCGGCGACGCGCGGTCATCTCGGGGTAGTTGGTACGGCCTTCGAGGATGAACTGCTTGGCGTAGTTGCCGTTCTGGATGTTGTCCAGGCACTCCTTCATCGCGGCCTTGGACTGCGCGTTGATGACCTTGGGGCCGGTCACGTATTCGCCGTATTCCGCATTGTTGGAGATCGAGTAGTTCATGTTGGCGATGCCGCCTTCGTACATCAGGTCGACGATCAGCTTCAGCTCGTGCAGGCACTCGAAGTAGGCCATCTCCGGCGCGTAGCCCGCTTCGGTCAGGGTTTCGAAGCCGGCCTTCACCAGGTCGACGCAGCCGCCGCACAGCACGGCCTGTTCGCCGAACAGGTCGGTTTCGGTCTCTTCGCGGAAGGAGGTTTCGATCACGCCGCCCTTGGTGCCGCCGTTGGCTGCCGCGTAGGACAGGGCGAGGTCACGCGCCTTGCCGGACTTGTCCTGATAGACCGCGATCAGCGAGGGCACGCCGCCGCCCTGGGTGTAGGTCGAACGCACCAGGTGGCCGGGGCCCTTGGGGGCGACCATCACGACGTCGAGGTCGGCGCGCGGGGTGATCTGGTTGTAATGCACGTTGAAGCCGTGGGCGAAGGCAAGCGTCGCGCCTTTCTTCAGATTGGGCTCGATGTCGTTGTAGTAGGTACCCGCCATCAATTCGTCGGGGATCAGGATCATGACGAAGTCGGCTGCTTGCACTGCTTCGGCGATTTCCTTGACGTCGAGCTTGGCCTTCTTGGCCTTGTCCCACGAGGCGCCGCCCTTGCGCAAACCGACCGTCACCTTGACGCCGGAATCCTTCAGGTTGTTGGCGTGGGCATGGCCCTGCGAGCCGTAGCCGATGATGGCAACCTTGCGCTTCTTGATGAGGGAAAGGTCGGCGTCCTTGTCGTAAAAAACTTTCATGATGAATTCCCAGGCAAAAAATTAAAAAGGGCTAATAAAAAATCAGACTTTGAGACTGCGCTCGCCGCGTCCGATGCCGGACGCGCCGGTGCGCACGGTTTCGATGATGAGGGCGGGGTCGATCGCCTCCAGGAAGGCATCCAGCTTGGAGCCGGTGCCGGTGAGCTCGATGGTGTAGGTGGCGTCGGTGACGTCGATGATACGGCCACGGAAAATGTCCGCAGTGCGCTTCATTTCCTCGCGCCCCAGGCCGACCGCCTTGACCTTGACCAGCATCAGCTCGCGCTCGATGTGGCTGCCTTCGGTCAGGTCCATCACCTTGATCACGTCGACCAGCTTGTTCAGCTGCTTGGTGATCTGCTCGATGATTTCTTCCGAGCCCGTGGTGACGATGGTCATGCGCGACAGGGTGGCGTCTTCGGTCGGCGCGACGGTGAGCGACTCGATGTTGTAGGCGCGCGCCGAGAACAGGCCGGCGACGCGCGACAGCGCACCCGCCTCGTTTTCCATCAGCAGTGAAATGATGTGGCGCATGTCAGAGCTCCTCCGCCAGGATCATTTCGGACAGCCCCTTGCCGCCTTCCACCATGGGGAAGACGTTTTCGGTCTGGTCGGTCTGGAAGTCCATGAACACCAGACGTTCCTTCAATGCAGGCGAGAACGCTTCCTTCAGCGCGGCCTCGACGTCTTCCGGCTTGTCGATGCGCATGCCGATGTGGCCGTAGGCCTCGGCCAGCTTCACAAAATCAGGCAGCGATTCCATGTAGGACTCGGCGTAGCGGCTGCCGTAGAAGAATTCCTGCCACTGCCGCACCATGCCCATGTAGCGGTTGTTGAGCGTTACGACCTTGATGGGAATGCGGTACTGCTTGCAGGTCGACAGTTCCTGGATGCACATCTGGATGCTCGATTCGCCGGTGATGCAGGCAACCTGCGCGTCGGGGTGTGCCAGCTGCACGCCCATGGCATACGGCAGGCCGACGCCCATGGTGCCGAGGCCGCCGGAGTTGATCCAGCGGCGCGGCTTGTCGAATTTGTAGTACTGCGCCGCCCACATCTGGTGCTGGCCGACGTCGGAGGTGATATAGGCATCGCCTTTCGTCACTTCCCACAGCTTTTCGACCACGTATTGCGGCTTGATGATGGAACTGCTCTGGTTGTACTTCAGGCAGTTTTTCGAGCGCCACAATTCGATCTGCGTCCACCAGGCATTCAGCGCGGCGGCTTCGGGCTTTTCCTTGGCCTGCTTCAGCAGGGCCAGCATGTCGGTCAGCACGTTCTGCACGTCGCCGACGATGGGCACATCGACTTTCACGCGCTTGGAAATCGACGAGGGGTCGATGTCGACATGAATGATGCGGCGCTGCTCGCGCGCGAAGTGCGCGGGGTTGCCGATCACACGGTCGTCGAAGCGCGCACCGACCGCCAGCAACACGTCGCAGTGCTGCATCGCCATGTTGGCTTCATAGGTGCCGTGCATCCCCAGCATGCCGAGGTTCTGCTTGTCGGTGGCGGGATAGCCGCCCAGGCCCATCAGGGTGTTGGTAACGGGAAAGCCCAGCAGGCGCGTCAGTTCGGTCAACTGCGCCGAGGCATCGCCCAGCACCACGCCGCCACCGGCGTAGATCATCGGGCGCTTGGCTTCCAGCAACATCTGCACCGCGCGCTTCAACTGGCCGCTATGGCCCTTGACGACCGGGTTGTAGGAACGCATCTCGACCGTGGCCGGGTATTCGAATGTCGTGAGGTGAGCGGTCACGTCCTTCGGCACGTCGACCACGACCGGGCCGGGACGGCCGGTGGACGCGATGATGAAGGCCTTCTTCATCGTCGTCGCCAGGTCCTTGACGTCCTTGACCAGGAAGTTGTGCTTGACGCAGGGACGCGTGATGCCGACGGTGTCGACTTCCTGGAACGCATCCAGGCCGATCGCCGGGGTCGGCACCTGGCCGGTGACGACGACGATGGGGATGGAATCCATGTAGGCGGTGGCGATCCCGGTCACCGCATTGGTCACGCCCGGTCCCGAGGTGACCAGCGCCACGCCGACACGGCCGGTGGCGCGCGCATAGGCATCGGCGGCATGTACCGCGGCCTGCTCATGGCGAACCAGCACGTGCTTGAACTTGTTTTGCTTGAAGATCTCGTCGTAAATGTTGAGCACGGCCCCGCCGGGATAGCCGAATACAAACTCGACTCCCTCTTCGGCCAGACAACGTACGACGATCTCGGCGCCCGTGGCTTCCATAAACTGGCAATAAATCAATTCGTTGGTGGACCTGCGAGAGTAATCGTTTTGCCATGTTTCGGTCAAGAAATCATGCCAAATCGCTTGTCCGGCCGGCTTTTTGCCTGTTTCCCGCCACTTCGGCGCCAGGGAAGCCCTCCAGGCAAGCGTAAAAAACCCCTCCGCGCACGGAGGGGCCGATTACTTGCCAGGGCCCCGGGTGGGGCAAATCCGGCGGCGGCCGATCGCGCCGCAGCTTATTTCTATCTATTCGTGTGCGGCTTCGGCCAGCGCCTGCATGACGTCATTCAGCGAGCCCCGTGCGTGTTCGAACAGGCAAACCATGTTGCCTGCGCTGCACACCGTCATCGTATCGCCCTGCACGATCCAGCCCTGCGACGGCGACCAGCCACGCATCTGCGAAAACAGGGAAAAGACATCGGTATTGCTCGACACCATGCGGCGGTACCACTGGGCAAATTTCGCCAGCCGCTCCATCATGTCTTGCGACAGCATGCCTTCGGCCTCCATCAGCACGCCATCATCGCGGAAGCGGCAGATGGCAGTCACGCCATCCATCGCCAGGATTTTTCTCAGCGTCATACGCGCTCCTCAGCCAGCCTGCAGGGCATTGAAGGTGGCTTCGTAGTCGGCGTCCCGGTTCTTGACCACTACGCCGCAGTTGCCATCCACCACCACCGACCACTCGAGGCCGACCATCGAGAACCCCTTGAGCGGCTCAAACCCGCCCTGTCCGGTGAGGGCTTCCCAGCCGCGCGCCTCCATGCTGGCGATGGCCTGATTGGCCACGCACGAATGGGCCAGCAAATCCAGCACCTGCGGTGTCAGCTCGGTGCCCTCGCGCAGCACATGCGATTGCAGATCGCCCTTGTCGCTGTAGGTAAACGCCGCCAGCGCGCCCGGCAAGTCCATCATTTTTTCCAGATTCATTTCCGCTCCCCCGTGTTTGGCATCAAATCAGTACAAGGCTTCCTTGGTGTCGCCGCCCAGCCTGGCATACAGATTGACCAGCAGGTCATCCTGCACGTCGCCGACTTTGGCGCGCATGATGGTCATGACGTCGTTCAGCAATTCGTCACGGTTTTCGATGAAGGCGAAATAATTGCCCACTGCGCAGATGGTGATCTGGCTGCCGCGCACGATCCAGCCCTGCACCGGACGACAGCCGATGTTTTCGGCAAAGGAATCGAAGATTTCGGACTGCATGTTGACCGACAGCGTGTTGGCGCGGCACAGGATCGACGCCATGCGGGCGAATTCGTCGGTGAGCGCGCCCTCGTACGAGAAACGGTCGCCACGGTAGGCATACTCGCCAGCCGCGACAACCCCGGGTATGGCCATGAGTTGCTTTACGATACGCATCGTGCCCCCTCCTTGATTTTGCTTATGGTTGCGGCGCGCTGTGGCAAAGTGTCGCGCCAGACTGCAATATAGAGCCACCATGCAAGACAACGCAATAGCCCTCGCCCCGGCCCCTTTTCTGGTGCGTATCGCCGCCATGATCTACGAATCGCTGCTCGTCACGGCCGTGGTGTTCGTGGCGTCCTTCATCATCATTCCGGTGGTCGGCGAGATGCACGCGCCTTGGCAGCGCCACCTGTTCCAGGTCTACATCCTGGGCATACTGTTCGCCTATTTCAGCGCATTCTGGCTGCGCAGCGGGCAAACGCTGGCGATGAAAACCTGGCGTATTCGCCTGGTCAGTGCGAACGGCGACACCCTGAGTTTCAGGCAGGCCGTGCTGCGCTTTTTCCTCGCCTTGTTCGGCCTGTTGCTGGCGGGGGTCGGCATCTGGTGGGCCCTGGTCGACCGGGATCGGCAGTTTCTTCACGACCGCATCGCCGGCACCCGGCTGGTGCGCCTGCCGCGCAAGGCATAGGACATGAACTGGCGCGATCATCTGCAAACACGCTTGCTGGAAATCCGGCCTGCAAGCGTGTGCGCACTGGATGCGACGGCGCATCAACTGGCCGGCACGCTACTCCGAAACACGCCCATCCACGCGCACGAAAACCTGCAGCCGGGCTCACCCTGCGCCCTGGCCCTGGGGATCGATGCCCTGAAAGGACTGGACGCGCAACAGACCCAGCACTTGATCAGCCAGACGCGCCTTTACGTCGCCCCGCGCATCCTGCTCGTCGTGCCATCGGATGGCGTGCTGGATGAGGCCATGTTTCGCGCACTCGGTTTCATGCTGTCGGCCACCGACACTGCGGAAAACATGCGCATCTACTACTACGATATCGACACCTACAAGACAGTGCCCGACTGGCTCAATGCCCGTCACTGGGCGCACCCCGAACGCTGGGAGCCCTAAAGGACTCCGATCCACTACGCGCTGAAGCACGTGTGGAGTCGTATCCCCTAAAGGATCTCGATACCCCTTGTGGGTGCTCCGATCCACTGCGCGCTGAAGCACGTGTGGGGTGCTCCGACTTTCTATGGGCTGAAGCCCATGAAAGACCGTACGCTTGATTCAGGAAGAGGTGGCGCCGTCCTTCAGGCGTGCATAGTCCAGCCGCAACGCGGAATAGGCCGCCAGCACATGCGCGTGCTCGATCACGCAGGGCAGGGCGGCCACATAGCCATGATCCTTGATGATGTAATCAACCGCGCCCAGACTCATGGCCTGTGCCGCAGCCGCCTCATCGCCGCGGCCGGTAATGAGGATGCAGGGGAAGGCGTAGCGGGCGTGCAGGTTTTCCAGCAGTTCCAGGCCCGACATGCCGGGCAGGCGCAAATCCAGCAACACCACGTCGGCATGGTGATCCGGCTCGGCCAGCCAGGCCAGGGCGGCTTCGCCGTCCGGCTGCACCACCAGTTCGAGATGCGACGCCCGGCGCTCGAAATAACGCCGGGTCAGATCGACGTCGTCGTGGTTCGCTTCGACGTAGAGAACGGTCAGCACCGTGTTCGGACGGACATTCTCGCGCAGCCGTTGCTGCGCACGCATCAGGCGATCGCCCAGCTGTTCCAGATACCTGCCGCGTTTGGGAACGTAATCCTGCGCACCTGCCTTCAGAAACTGCACCACGCTTGCTTCGTCGCCCGCCCCTGCGACCACCACCACGGCCGTGTCGAGCTTGCGTCGCCTTGCATGCAGCAGCACCTCGAGCCCGCAGCCGTCCTGCAACCACATATCGAGCAGCAGGACGTCGTAGTGCTCGCCGGCCAGTTTGCCCACGGCTTCCTTGACGCCCCCGGCCGAGTCCCACTGCAGATCGGGAATCTGCTTCAACAACGTGCGCCGGGTGAGGTCGCGATCGAATGGGTTGTCTTCGACATAAAGCAGCTTCATGTGGGGGCCCCGCCGTTCAATTCAAAGAAAAAAGTGGCGCCCTGCCCCGGTGCGCTTTCAGCCCACACCCGCCCCCCCATCCGCTCGGCGGCGCGCGCCGCCAGCGCGAGACCGATGCCGGTTCCCTCCTGCTCCTTGCCGTTCGGCAGGCGATGGAATATTTCGAAAATGCGGTCGCAGTAACACATGTCGAAGCCGACGCCATTGTCGTGAACCGAAAACCGGTAGCCCGGCGCATGACAGCGGCCTTCGATGCGAATGTGCGGCGGCGTGCCGCCGCGCGAGAACTTGATGGCGTTGGATAAGAAATTGCGCAGGATCTGGATCAGGCCATCGCGATCGCACTCCAGCATGCCCGCCTCGATATCCTGCTCCAGTTCGACGCCGTCGCGCAGCTGCGGCTCGAACTCGCTTACCACCTGCCGCACCAGCTGCTTCACGTCGGTTCGCATCGGCTTGAGTTCCCGCATCTGCATGCGCGAATACGCCAGAATGTCCTCGATCATCTGATCCATGCGCTGGCTGGCGAGCGCAATCAGGTCGATGTATTCGCGTGCCTCTTGCGGTAGGCTAGTGCGGTATTCGCTCGCCAGCAGTCGGCTGTACCCTTCGATGCCGCGAAGCGGCGCCTTGAGGTCGTGCGACACCGAATAGGCGAACGACTCCAGGTTGCGATTGGCGTATTCGAGTTCCTGGGTACGCGCCCTGACCCGCGCTTCCAGTTGACTGTTCAGGGCTTCGATTTCACGCAGATTCGCCATTTGCGAGGTCAGATCGTGCAGGGTGACTGAAAAATATTCCAGCTGCCCCTGGGCATCGCAATGCGCCAGCGCAACCACCGATACCGGCAACGCATGCGCCGTGCCTTCACGCAGCATCGCCTCACCGGTCCAGCGGCCGCCTTTATGCAAGGCGGGCAGGATTTCGGTTTCGAGCAGGTAGGTGGTCTGTTCGCCCAGAAAATCACGGCTGCGATAACGCGAAATGTCCGCCTGCCCGGACAATCCGAGCAGCTTGCGTCCTGCCGGGTTCAGCTGGATCAGCTGGCCGCCGTCAGGCGCCATGGTGGCGACCATGTCGGGGGTGGCCTCAATGATGCGGGCGAGTCGCTCGCGCGCCGCCTCCACCTGCTGATAACGATCCTGCGACAAGGCCATGGCGGCAAAATCGCCCATCGACCCGGCAAAGGCGATGTCCTCGTCGCGCCAGACACGCGGCTCGCCCGAATGCTCGTGGCAGACCACGCCCACCACCTCGCCATCGAGCCAGATCGGCGCATCCAGCAAGGAAGCGATTTGCATCGGCTTGAGGTAGGGGTCGGCAAGTTCACTCGTCATGGGATCCCGTAACGCATCGCTCGCCGCCAGCGCGCGATTGTTTGCCAGCGCAGCAAAATACGCCGGGTACCGGCTTGCGTTCAGCGATGGGCCGGGCTCGACCAGACCGTAACGGCTGTCGAACTGGCACACGCAATCGAGCACCTGCCGTCCTGCCTGCAATCGCCAGACGCCGACCCGTCCCACCTCCATGGAGTACGCCGCCACTGCGACCACCCGACCCAGTTGGCGCGCCAGCTGGCCAGACTGCCAGTCGGCGCTGCTCGCAATGTCGCGAATGGCACGGTTGTAATCGTGCAATCCTGCGTAGTCCGTGAAACGCCTCATGCCGACGCCTCCCCCTTATTGTTACGGGCATTCTAACCATACTTGGGGATGCGCCGTCATGCCTGTGCGGGTGCCGGCCGCTTGCCCATACCCCAGGCAGCATCGGTTACACTGAGTCTTACCGCGCAACCGTCCGACACCATGAACTTCACTCCCCACAACGCGCTTGAAGAGCAGCTGGCTGCCGTCCATGCCGGCACGCTCGATCCCGAGACCTTCGTGCTGCAACTGATCGATCAGCAGCTGTTCATGCCGGTGCGCGACGAAAAGAATCCCATCCAGGGCTTTCAGCGCAGCACCCAGGCCGAGCCGCTGATCATCGAGGACGAGGAAGGCGAGCGCGTGCTGGTTTTGTTCACCAGCCCCGAGCGCGCCAAGCCTTTCGTCGAGCATCACCCCGATTTTTCGGGCGGCCTCCTGACCGAGTTTTCCTGGCTGCTGCGCCGCATCGGCGGCGGTGTGCCGATTTCACTGAATCCGGGTTGGGACATCGGCATGGACTTCGACGCCGACATGGTTGCGCAGCTCGTCGCGCAGCTGCCGCCCGAGCACTCGGCCTGACCCCCTCTTTTCCCCGTTTGCCATGCTGTCCGATCGCGCCCTTGCCGCTTTCCGTTCCGCCCTCGGCGCCGACCGTGTGCTTGACGATGCCGCCACCCGTGGGCTGTATGCCTGCGACGAAACCCCGCGGCGGGTCGAGCCCGAGGCCGTGCTGTTCCCCGTTTCGCACGACGAGGTGGCGGCGCTCGCACGCATCGCCTTCGAACACCGCATCGCGCTGACCCCGCGCGGCGCCGGCTCCGGCAACGTCGGCGGCGCGCTGCCTGCACCCGGCAGGGGGGTCGTGAGTTTAGAGTGGATGCGGAGGGTGGAGGAA
>JAIBFA010000011.1 GCA_019459325.1 Thiobacillus sp. | reverse complement strand
GTCATGTAGCCGAGCTGCGACAGCGTCGAATAGGCCACCACGCGCTTGATGTCGTTCTGCACGATGCCGAGGAAGCCCATGAAGAGCGCGGTGATCGCACCGATGACCATGATGAAGGAGAGCGCCACGTCCGACAGCTCGTACAGCGGCGACATGCGCGCGACCATGAAGATGCCGGCGGTCACCATCGTCGCGGCGTGGATCAGCGCGGAAATCGGCGTCGGGCCTTCCATCGAGTCGGGCAGCCAGACGTGCAGCGGGAACTGCGCCGACTTGCCCATCGCACCGATGAACAGCAGGATGCCGATCACCGTCATCAGGCTCCACGGGGTGTCGGGCCACAGGGTGATGGTGTCAGTGGCCAGCGACGGCGCCTTGGCGAACACGGTGGCGTAATCGAGCGAGCCGAAATAGGCCAGCACCAAGCCGATGCCGAGGATGAAGCCGAAGTCGCCGACGCGGTTGACCAGAAAGGCCTTGAGGTTGGCGTAGATCGCCGTCTCTTTGGTGTACCAGAAACCGATCAGCAGGTAGGACACCAGGCCGACCGCTTCCCAGCCGAAGAACAGCTGCAGGAAGTTGTTGCTCATCACCAGCATCAGCATCGAGAAGGTGAACAGCGAGATGTAGCTGAAGAAGCGCTGATAGCCGGGGTCGTCGTGCATGTAGCCGATGGTGTAGATGTGCACCATCAGCGAGACGAAGGTGACGACCAGCATCATCATCGCGGTCAGCGCATCGATCAGAAAACCGACCTCAAAGCTGAGGTCGCCCAGCACCATCCAGGTGTAGACGGTGCCGTTGAAGGTATTCCCAGCCAGCACGTCCTGGAACACCAGCACCGAGGCGATGAAGGACACCGCCACGCCGGCGATGGTGACGACATGGGCGCCGGTGCGGCCGACGAGGCGGCCGAACAGCCCCGCGACGATCGCACCGAACAGCGGCGCCAGCGGCACGATCAGATAGAGCGTCGGCATATCCATCCGCATCAGCCTTTCAGGTGGTCGAGGTCATCGACGTTGATCGTGTGCAGATTGCGGAACAGCACGACCAGGATCGCCAGGCCGATGGCGGATTCCGCCGCGGCGACGGTGAGGATGAAGAAGACGAAGACCTGTCCGTGAATGTCGCCGAGATAATGCGAGAACGCGATGAAGTTCATGTTCACCGCCAGCAGCATCAGTTCGATCGCCATCAGGAGGATGATGACGTTCTTGCGGTTGAGGAAGATGCCGAGCACGCTGATGGCGAACAGGATGCCGCCCAGCACCAGGTAATGCGATAGAGAAATCATGCGCCCTCCTCCCCGGCACCCGGCTTCTGCGTGGCCTGCATTTTGACGATGCGCAGACGGTCGTTGCGCTTGACCTTCACCTGCTCGGCCGGGTTGATGTACTTGCTGTCCTTGCGGCGGCGCAGCGTCAGCGCGATGGCGGCGACGATCGCCACCAGCAGGATCACCGCAGCCAGTTCGAACGCGTAGACGTAGTCGGTATACAGCAGCCGTCCGAGTTCCTTGGTGTTGCTGTAGTCGGCCGGGTGCGGCTCGGGCGTCGCCATCACCTCGAGTCCGAAATGGCGGCTGCCGAGGATCAGCGCCATTTCGATCATCAGCAGCACCGAGACGAAACCGGCCAGCGGGAGGTAATCCCAGAAGCCTTCGCGCAATTTATCCAGGTTGATGTCGAGCATCATCACCACGAACAGGAACAGCACCATCACCGCGCCGACGTAGACCAGCACCAGGGTGATGGCGAGGAACTCGGCTTCCAGCAGCATCCACAGGCCGGCGGCGGTGAAGAAGGCCAGTACCAGGAACAGTGCGGCGTGCACCGGATTGCGCGCGGTGATCACGCGCAGGCCCGCGAACACCAAAATGGCGGCGAAGAAATAGAAGATCGCGGTCGTATAGGTCATTTTTTAGGGGCTAGGAGTTAGGAATTAGGGGCTAGGGATGGTCTACATCGCTCGTGCCCGACACCAGATTTCCGTTTGCCTGCCTCCCTTTTCATTCGTACGTCGTGTTGTTCAATCAAGTGGCGCGCGTAGCGCACCTCCCCTAATTCCTATTTCCTAGCCCCTAGCTCCCGGGCACGCGCCGCGTGCCTTACCGGTACTTCGCGTCGGCTGCGCGGTCTTTCGCGATCTGTTCCTCGTACTGGTCGCCGATCGCGAGCAGCATGGGCTTGGTGTAATACAGGTCGCCGCGTTTTTCGCCGTGGTATTCGAGGATACGGGTCTCGACGATGGAGTCGACCGGGCAGGATTCCTCGCAGAAGCCGCAGAAAATGCACTTGGTCAGGTCGATGTCGTAGCGTGTGGTGCGGCGGGTGCCGTCTTCGCGCTGTTCCGATTCGATGGTGATGGCCAATGCCGGGCATACGGCCTCGCACAGCTTGCAGGCAATACAGCGTTCCTCGCCGTTGGGGTAGCGGCGCAGCGCGTGCAGTCCGCGGAAGCGCGGGCTTTGCGGGGTTTTTTCTTCCGGATACTGCACCGTGATCTTGCGCGCGAACAGGTGGCGCCCGGTGAGCATCATGCCGCGCAGCAGTTCGATCAGGAACAGGCTGCCGAAGAAATGGGCCACTCGTTTCATGGTAGGGATAGCCGTCTCATGGCGCGCTCAGTGGAAAAGATGGCCATACGGCGTCTGCATCATGCCGCCGACAACGACGATCCAGACGATGGTGATGGGGATGAACACCTTCCAGCCCAGGCGCATGATCTGGTCGTAGCGGTAGCGCGGGAAGGTCGCGCGGAACCACAGGAAGAGGAAGAGCACGAAGCCGGCCTTCAGGAGCCACCAGACGATGCCGTCCGGCAGGAAGGACACCGGCGACAGCCAGCCGCCGAGGAACATGACCGTAGTCAGCGCGGCAATCAGGATCATGTTGGCGTATTCGGCGAGGAAGAACACCGCGAAGGCCATGCCGGAATATTCCACGTGGAAGCCGGCGACGATCTCGGATTCGCCTTCGGCGACGTCGAACGGCGCGCGGTTGGTCTCGGCCACGCCCGAGATCAGATAAACGATGAACAAGGGGAACAGCGGCCAGATGTACCACTGGTGCAGACCGCCCGACTGACCCTGCACGATGTCGATCAGGTTGAGCGACTGCGACGCCATCAGCACGCCGACCAGCGCGAACCCCATGGCGATTTCGTACGACACGATCTGCGCCGCCGAGCGCATCGCGCCGAGGAAGGCGTATTTGGAGTTGGACGCCCAGCCCGCGATGATGACGCCGTAGACGCCCATCGAGGTGATCGCCATCACGTACAGCAGGCCGGCGTTGATGTTGGCCACCACCAGGCTGTCGGTGAAGGGAATCACCGCCCACGCCGCCAGCGCCGGCGCGATGGCCAGGATGGGGCCGAGGATGAACAGCCCCTTGTTGGCGCCGGAAGGAATGATGATTTCCTTCATCAGCAGTTTCAAACCGTCGGCAATCGGCTGCAGCAGACCCTGGAAGCCCACGCGGTTGGGGCCGATGCGCACCTGCATCCAGCCGATGATTTTCCGTTCCGCATAGGTGAGATAGGCGACGCCCAGCATCAGCGGCACCACCAGCGCCATGATCTTGAGCAGCGTCCAGACGACGGTTTGAATCGCGGCCCAGTCCATTCCCATGCTCCCCATCAGACCGGCTCCGCCGTGATCGGGCCGAACATCGGACCCAGCCCCGCCGTCAACGGGTGGCCGCTGGGAATGCGCACGCAGTTGTCAGGCAGCAGATCGTCGCGCTGCACTTTGAGGGTCAGCGCGCTCGCGGTCTGGCGCACCGAGACACGGCCGTTTTCCGTGAGCCCCAGCTTCGCGATCAGCCGGCTGTGCATGCGCGCCACCGGAAGCGCGGCGTCGAGCGTCATCTGCAGCGAGGGCGAACGGCGCACCACGGCGTCGGTCTGGTAGATCGGCACCTCGGCGACCCGCTCCAGGCCGTCGATGGCCTGCGGCTGCACCGGCGCCACGCCGCTGACTTCATTGTTGAGGAAAGCCTGCACCGATCCCGTGGGCGTGTCGCCCAGCGCGTCGCGCAGCACATCCTTGCTATCGTTGTGATCGAAGCCGGCCAGTCCCAAGAGGTTGCCCAGCACGCGCAGCACCTTCCATGCCGGACGCGTTTCGCCGAGCGGCTTCACCACGGCGCTGAAGCTCTGCACGCGGCCTTCGGTGTTGATGAAGGTGCCCGAAGTTTCGGTCCACGGCGCGATCGGCAGCAGCACGTCGGCGTAGTCGAGCGACTTGCCCTTGTAGGGTGACATCACCACAACGAAATCCGCGGCATTGATGCTGGCCATCGCGCTGACCGGATCATGCGTATCGAGTTCGGCTTCCACGCCCAGCAGCAGATAGGCGGAAAGCGGGCTTGCCAGCATCTGCTGCGCATTCAGTCCCTTGACGACAGGCTGGCCCAGCGGGCCGCGGCCCGGAATCGCCCCGACCGCCACCGCGCCGACGCTGTTGGCCGCTTCGCCCAGCACGCCGAAGCTGGCGCCGGCAAGCTTCGCCACCTCCTGCGCCAGCGCATGAATCTGCGCATAGCTGGAATGGTGCTGCGCCATGTTGCCGAGAAAGACCGCTCGGCCCCCATCCGTTGAACCTTGGCCGCCGCCGGAAATGCTCTCGGCCATTTTCTTCGCAATGTCATCCACCCCGCCGTGCGCAGCGATGGCGGGCACCGGCAGGTTTTTCAGTTGAGCCAATGCAACGCATACGCCCGCCAGCGCGCTGGCAAGCTGCGACGGCGCGACGATGCGCTTGGCGTGCACCTTGCCGAGGAATTCGTCTTCGGCGGCGTTGATCAGATTGAGCTCGCCATACCAGCGCACCGATTCGCGGATGCGGTGCGCCATCAGCGGGTGGTCTTTTCTGAGATTCGAACCCACCACCAGCATGCGGTTGAGCCGCGACATGTAGGTGACCGGCATCCCCAGCCAGAAGCCGCCATGTGCCTTCTCGTCGAGCGAAAAGTCCGACTGACGCAGCCGGTGGTCGACGTTGCCGCTGCCGAGGCCGCGCATCAGCTTCTGCAGCAGGAAGAGCTCTTCCGCGGGACGATACGGCGTCGACAGCGCGCCGATCTGCTCAGCGGGAACGGCCTTCAGCTTGTCGGCGACGTATTCGAGCGCAGCCTGCCAAGTGGTCTCGACCCACTGGCCATTCTGCTTGATCATCGGCTGCGTGAGCCGCTCCGGGGTGTTCAGACCCTGGTAGGAGAAGCGGTCGCGGTCGGCCAGCCAGCATTCGTTGACGTCCTCGTTCTCGCGCGGCAGCACGCGCATCACCTTGTTGTCCTTGACATGGACTTCAAGGTTGGATCCCAGGCTGTCGTGAGGGCTGATCGAGGGACGGCGCGACAGCTCCCAGGTACGCGCGGTGTAGCGGAACGGCTTGCTGGTGAGCGCGCCGACCGGGCACAGGTCGATGACGTTGCCCGACAGTTCGGACGCCACCTGGTTTTCCAGAAACGGCATCACTTCGGTGTGCTCGCCGCGCCCGGGCATGCCGAGTTCCATCACGCCGGCGATTTCCTGGCCAAAGCGCACGCAGCGGCTGCAGTGGATGCAGCGCGTCATGTCCGTTGCAATGAGGGGGCCGAGGTTCTTCTCGCGCACCACGCGCTTGATCTCCTGGTAGCGTGAAGACGAGCCGCCATAGCCCACCGCCAGATCCTGCAGCGTGCATTCGCCGCCCTGGTCGCAAATCGGGCAGTCGAGCGGATGGTTGATCAACAGGAACTCCATCACCGCCTTCTGCGCGTTGATCGCATATTCGGAACGGGTCTGCACCTTCATGCCGTCGGTCACCGGGGTGGCGCAGGCCGGCAACGGCTTCGGCGCCTTTTCCACCTGCACCAGGCACATGCGGCAGTTGGCCGCGATCGACAGTTTCTTGTGGTAACAGAAATGCGGAATCGTGATGCCGGCTTGGTTCGCCGCATCCATGATGGTGTCGCCGCTTTCGACCTGCAGCGCGCGTCCATCGATTTCGATATTGAGCGTAGCCATAGCCTTGATTATTCTGCCTGTTCCGTGCCGGCCATGCAGCGCTTGTGTTCGATGTGATGCTCGAACTCGTGGCCAAAATGTTTGAGGAAGCTTTGCACCGGCATCGCCGCTGCATCGCCCAGCGCGCAGATGGTATGGCCGCCGATGCGCCCCGCCACGCTGTTGAGCAGCTCCAGGTCCTCGGGCCGGCCCTCGCCGTGCTCGATGCGATGGATCACGCGGTACATCCAGCCGGTGCCCTCGCGACACGGGGTGCACTGGCCACACGATTCCTCGAAGTAGAAGTACGACAGCCGTTCCAGCGCACGCACCATGCACACGGTCTCGTCCATGACGATGACCGCGCCCGAACCCAGCATGGATCCCGCCTTGGCGATCGAGTCGAAGTCCATGGTGCAGTCCATCATGACGTCGGCCGGCAGCACCGGCGCGCTTGAACCGCCCGGGATGACGGCTTTCAGCTTGTGTCCGTTGCGCACCCCCCCCGCCATCTCCAGCAGTTCGGAAAACGGCGTACCGAGCGGCACTTCGAAGTTGCCGGGCCTGTTGACGTGCCCGGACACCGAGAACAGCTTGGAACCGCCGTTGTTGGGCTTACCCAGCTCGAGGAAGGCCTGTCCGCCGTGCTGGATGATCCATGGCACCGAGGCCAGCGTTTCGGTGTTGTTGATGGTGGTGGGCTTGCCGTAGAGACCGAAGCTCGCCGGGAACGGCGGCTTGAAGCGCGGCTGGCCCTTCTTGCCCTCGATCGATTCCAGCAGCGCGGTTTCCTCGCCGCAGATGTAGGCGCCGTAGCCGTGATGCGCGTGCAACTGGAAACAGAAGTCGGTACCGAACAGCTTGTCGCCCAGATAGCCGGCTTCGCGCGCGTCCTTCAGCGCAGCCTCGAAGATCTCGTAGCAGTCGAAGATCTCGCCGTGGATATAGTTGTAGCCCACCTTCGCACCGAGCACGTAGCCGGCGATCGCCATGCCTTCGATCAGCTGGTGCGGGTTGTAGCGCAGGATGTCGCGGTCCTTGAAGGTGCCCGGCTCGCCTTCGTCGCTGTTGCAGACGATGTACTTGTCGCCCTGGAACGCGCGTGGCATGAAGCTCCACTTCAGGCCCGTCGGGAAGCCCGCACCGCCACGGCCGCGCAGCGCGCTGGTCTTGAGCTCGGCGATGATGTCGTCGCCCGACACCTTCTCGGTGACGACGCGGCGCAGCGCCTGGTACCCGCCGTTCGCGACATAGGTCGCGAGCGAACCCGGGTTGTCGAGTTCCTGCGTCCAGCTGCAAACCTTGGAGGTAGGCGTCAGCAGACTCATTTCAGCTTGTCCAGCAGTTCATCCACCTTCTCGGGCGTGAGGTGCGTGTGCATGGCGTGGTTGTTATGCAGGCACATCGGCGCGTCGCCGCAGGCGCCCATGCACTCGCCTTCCTTCAGCGTGTAGCGGCCGTCCTCGGTGGTCTCGCCGAAGCCGATGCCGAGTTTCTGCTTCAGGTGCTCGGCGATCTTGTTCGCGCCCATCAGTGCGCACGGCAGGTTGGTGCACAGCGTGATCTTGTGGCGACCCACCGAGTGGGTGTCGTACATGTTGTAGAACGTCGCGACCTCGTAGGCGGCGATCGCCGGCATCTCGAGGTAGTCAGCAACGTATTCGATCAGCTCGGGCTTCAGCCAGCCCTTCTCTGACTGCGCGATGCGCAGCGCGCCCATCACTGCCGACTGCTTCTGGTCGGCGGGATATTTGGCGACTTCGACGTCGATCAACGCGAGCGATTCCGGCGACAGCCGCAGGGTGTCCAGATCAGGATTGGCCATCAGCGGTCGATCTCCCCGAAAACAATATCCTGCGTGCCGATGATGGCGACGACGTCGGCGATCATGTGGCCGCGGCTCATTTCGTCGAGCGCCGCCAGATGCGCATAGCCCGGCGCACGGATTTTCAGACGATAGGGTTTGTTGGCGCCGTCCGACACCAGGTAGATGCCGAACTCGCCCTTGGGATGCTCGACCGCAGCGTAGGCTTCGCCGGCCGGCACGTGCATGCCCTCGGTGAAGAGCTTGAAGTGGTGGATCAGCTCTTCCATATTCTGCTTCATGTCGAGCCGCGACGGCGGCGCGACCTTGTGGTTCTCCACGATCACCGGGCCCGGGTTCTTGCGCAGCCAGTCGATGCACTGCTTGATGATGCGGTTGGACTGGCGCATTTCCTCGATGCGCACCAGGTAGCGGTCATAGCAGTCGCCGTTGGTGCCGACCGGGATGTCGAAGTCCATGCGGTCGTAGACTTCGTAGGGCTGCTTCTTGCGCAGGTCCCACTCGACGCCGGAACCGCGCAGCATCGGACCGGTGAAGCCCAGCGCCTTGGCGCGCTCGGGTGATACGACACCGATGCCAACGGTGCGCTGCTTCCAGATGCGGTTGTCGGTCAGCAGCGTCTCGTACTCATCGACGTAAGTCGGGAAACGCTGGGTGAAATCCTCAATGAAGTCGAGCAGCGAACCCTGACGGTTGGCGTTCATCGACTTCATGGTCGCTTGGTTGCGGGTGTGCTGCGCCGCATACTGCGGCATCGTGTCCGGCAGGTCGCGGTAGACGCCGCCGGGACGGTAGTAGGCCGCATGCAGGCGCGCGCCGGAGACCGCCTCGTAGCAGTCCATCAGGTCCTCGCGCTCGCGGAAGGCATACAGGAACACCGTCATCGCGCCGACGTCGAGCGCATGCGCCCCCAGCCACAAGAGGTGGTTCAGCACGCGGGTGATCTCGTCGAACATCACGCGGATGTACTGCGCACGCTCGGGCACGTCGATCTGCAACAGCTTCTCGATCGCCATCACGTAGGCGTGTTCGTTGACCATCATCGACACGTAGTCGAGGCGGTCCATGTAGGGCACCGACTGGATGAAGGTCTTGTGCTCGGCGAGCTTCTCGGTCGCGCGGTGCAACAGGCCGATGTGCGGATCGGCGCGCTGGATCACTTCGCCGTCGAGCTCCAGCACCAGGCGCAGCACGCCGTGCGCGGCCGGGTGCTGCGGGCCGAAGTTCATCGTGTAATTCCGGATTTCGGCCATGTCAGCGCCCTGCCCCGTAGCTTTCGTCACGCACGATGCGCGGCACGATTTCGCGTGGCTCGATCGACACCGGCTGGTAGATTACCCGCTGCTGGGTCGGGTCGTAGCGCATCTCGACGTTGCCCGACAGCGGGAAGTCCTTGCGGAACGGATGGCCGATGAAGCCATAGTCGGTGAGGATGCGGCGCAGGTCGGGATGGCCCTCGAACACGATGCCGTAGAGGTCGAAGGCTTCGCGTTCGAACCAGTTGGCCGACGGCCAGATATCGACCATCGAGGCCACCACCGGCAGGGCGTCGTCAGGACAGAACACGCGCACCCGTACACGCTGGTTGTAGGTCAGCGACAGCAGGTGCACCACCACGGCAAAACGCGGGCCCTCCCAGATGCCATCGCCGTAGTCCGAGTAATCCATCCCGCACAGGTCGATCAGCTGCTCGAAACGGCAATCGGGATGATCGCGCAGCGTGCGCATCGTCGTTTCGTAACGCTGCGGCTTGACGACGAGTGTCAGCTCGCCCAGACGGACAAGCGACTGCACCAGCGCATCGCCGAGCACATTTTCAAGAGACAAAGAGAGGGCTTCCACGGTCTGCGGCATGGGCGGTCAGCGGGCGATGGTATTGGTGCGCTTGATCTTGTTCTGCAGCTGGATGATGCCGAACAGCAGCGCCTCCGCCGTGGGCGGACAGCCGGGCACGTAGATGTCGACCGGCACGATGCGGTCGCAGCCGCGCACCACCGAGTACGAGTAATGGTAATAGCCCCCGCCGTTGGCGCACGAGCCCATGGAAATCACCCAGCGCGGCTCGGCCATCTGGTCATAGACCTTGCGCAATGCAGGCGCCATCTTGTTGCAGAGCGTGCCGGCGACGATCATCACGTCGGACTGCCGCGGGCTCGGACGGAACACGATACCGAAGCGGTCGAGATCGTAACGCGAAGCGCCGGCCTGCATCATCTCAACAGCACAGCACGCCAGGCCGAAGGTCATCGGCCACATCGAGCCGGTTCGCATGTAATTGATGAGCTGGTCGGCCTTGGTTGTGACGAAACCCTGCTCGAGGACGCCTTCGATACCCATGATCAGGCCCGCTCCGAAAGAATAACTGCCTGACCTGCCTGCCGCAGATCGCGGGCAGGCCTTCTCGCCGGGTCGATCCCCGCTGGCGCGGGGACACTCGCCCAACGGCTCAAAAGCCTTACTCCCATTCCAATGCTCCCTTCATCCACTCATAGATGAAGCCGACAACCAGGATGCCGAGGAAGACCATCATGGCGACAAAACCGGCCATGCCGATTTCTTCCAGCACGATGGCCCAGGGAAAAAGAAAAGCGATTTCAAGGTCGAACAGGATGAAAAGAATGGCGACCAGGTAGTAGCGCACGTCGAATTTCATGCGCGCATCTTCGAAGGCTTCGAAGCCGCATTCGTAGGGAGAGAGCTTTTCGCTGTCGGGGCGGTGCGGTGCCAGCAGGCCGCCTGCAATGATGGGACCGATGCCGAAGGCGAGTCCAACCAGAATGAACAACAGAATGGGGAGGTAATTCTCCAGCACCGGATTCCTCCAAATATGCCCTGTCAGGCTATTGAATAATTATGACCCGAGTGTATTTGTGCACAGCGTCGCCTGTCAAGCCGAAAAATTGGTATTTTTGTTTTTATAATCAAAAGCTTATTAAATAGCGAATGCTAATGAATGAATCAGGGAATTTGATGGTGCCGACGGCGAGACTCGAACTCGCACGACCTAAGTCACTACCCCCTCAAGATAGCGTGTCTACCAATTCCACCACGTCGGCCAAAGGACATGTGTCCTTCAGTTTGGCCGGGCATAAACGCCCAGCCGATGCTGATTTTACTGCGGGATGTCTCCCGCTTTTGAGCCACCACCCTGCCCAGGAATCTGAGCAGGTGCAGCAGGCTGCGTCGTCGTCGGCACACTGGTCCGATCCAGTACGCTGGCTGCAGGCTTGTGCTGCTGAAGGCCGAAATAAGCCAAGCCCAGGCTAGTCAGGAAAAACAGGCTTGCCAGGATAGCGGTGCTACGGCTCAGAAAATTGGCCGAACCCGTGGCGCCAAACAGGCTGCCCGACGATCCGCTGCCGAACGCCGCCCCCATGTCCGCGCCCTTGCCATGCTGCAACAGCACCAGTGCGATGACCGCGATGGCAACGATAATGTGAACGACCCAGACCAGTGTTTCCATTTCTTGACTCTTATTTGGCTGCCGCGCGGCAAATCGCGACGAACTCGTCAGCGACGAGGGAAGCGCCGCCAATCAGGCCGCCGTCGATATCCGGCTGAACCATCAATTCTGCCGCATTCGCAGCCTTTACGCTACCCCCATACTGGATGACCAGCTTGTTGGCCACGCTGGAATCGAGTGCGCCGATCTTGCCGCGAATGAAGGCATGCACGGCCTGTGCCTGCTCAGGCGAGGCGGTTTTTCCGGTACCGATCGCCCATACCGGTTCGTAAGCCACCACCGCCTTGCCCAGCGACACCACGCCAGCCGCCTTGATCACGGCATCGAGCTGACGGGCAACGACCGCTTCGGTGATACCCGATTCGCGCTCTTCCAGCGATTCACCCACGCACAGGATGGGCGTCAGGCCAGCTGCTTGCGCCGCCATGTATTTTCTCGCCACCAGTTCGTCGGATTCGCCATACAGGCTGCGCCGCTCGGAATGCCCGACGATCACATACTTGCAGCCGAAATCAAGCAGCATGGACGCCGACACTTCGCCGGTGAACGCGCCCTTCGCCTGTTCGGAGACGTTTTGCGCCCCCCAAGCAATTGATGAGCCCGCGAGTGCAGACTGCACTTGCGCCAGATAGGGAAAGGGCACGCACACCACAGCCTCGATACCGGCCAGTGCGGGCTTGAGTGACTCCAGCAGCGCGGCGTTTTCTGCCAGGCTGCCGTGCATTTTCCAGTTACCGGCTACGAGCTTCTTGCGCATGGGAATCTGCCAAACAAAAGTGCGCGATGGTAAGCGCAACGCGCCCGCGGGTCAACCAGATGGCGCGCTGCCGGGGGGTGTCGATCAGCCGAAGCGGCCCGTGATGTAGTCCTCGGTCTGCTTCTTTTCAGGCCGCATGAAGATGGTGCCGGTTTCATTGAACTCGATGAGTTCGCCCAGGTACATGAAGGCTGTGTAATCGGAAATTCGCGCTGCCTGCTGCATGTTGTGGGTAACGATGGCGATCGTGTAATCGCTTTTCAGTTCGTTGATGAGCTCTTCGATCTTGGCGGTGGAAATCGGGTCCAGCGCCGAAGTCGGCTCGTCCAGCAGCACGATTTCAGGCTTGACCGCGACTGCACGCGCAATGCACAGGCGCTGCTGCTGGCCGCCGGAAAGCGATAGGCCATTCTGCTGCAGCTTGTCCTTCACCTCGCCCCACAGCGCGGCCTTATTGAGTGCCCATTCCACGCGATCGTCCATGGCGCTTTTCGACATGCGCTCGTACAACCGTACGCCGAAGGCGATGTTCTCGTAAATCGTCATCGGGAACGGCGTCGGCTTCTGGAACACCATGCCGATCTTGGCGCGCACCAGGTTCACGTCCTGGCTCTTGTCGAGCAGGTTCTTGCCATGGAACAGGATCTGGCCTTCGGCGCGCTGCCCCGGATACAGGTCGTACATGCGGTTGAAGGTACGCAAGAGGGTGGACTTGCCGCAGCCCGACGGCCCGATGAAGGCCGTCACTTTCTTGTGTGCAATGTCCAGGTTGACGTTGCTGAGGCCTTTGAAGTCGCCGTAAAAAAAATCCAGATTGCGGACCTGCAGGGCAGCATTTTCGCCGGCAGATATGGCTTGATCGGGCATGGGTTGATTGAGCACAGCGTAGCTCCGGAGAAATTAACGTTTGTCTTTGTTGCGGAAAACGACGCGCACCACGATGTTGACCGCCAGCACCAGGAACGCGATCAACAGCGCGCCGCCCCAGGCCAGGTTCACCCAGTTGTCATACGGGCTCAGCGCAAACTGGAAGATCACCACCGGCAGGTTGCCCATTGGTTCCGCCATGTTGGTGCTGAAGAACTGGTTGTTCAGTGCGGTGAACAGAAGCGGCGCGGTCTCGCCGGTGATGCGCGCCATCGCCAGCAGCACGCCCGTCACCACGCCCGATTTGACCGCGCGCAGCGTCACCTTGAGCGAGACCTGCCAGCGCGGCGCGCCCACTGCGAAGGCCGCTTCACGCAGGCTGGTCGGCACCAGCTTCAGCATGTTCTCGGTGGTGCGCACCACCACGGGTATGGCGATCAGCGCCAGTGCCAGCGAACCGGCCCAGCCGGAAAATCCACCGGTGGTCACCACGAACAGGGCATACACGAACAGACCGATGACGATGGAGGGGGCCGACAGCATGATGTCGGTCATGAAGCGGGTGAACGACGCAAATTTGGAAACGCGTCCGTACTCGGCCAGATAGATGCCGGCGAGAATGCCGATCGGGGTCGAGATCAGCATGGAAAACAGCAGGATGAGGCCGCTGCCGACGATTGCATTGCGCAAACCTCCGCCCTCGGAACCCGGGGCCGGCGTATCCTGGGTGAACAAATCCCAGCTCAGCGCGGCAAAACCCTTGGAGAACAGCGTCCACAGGATCCAGAGCAGCGCGATCAGTCCCAGGCTCATCGCCAGCATGGACAGGGTAATGCCGATGCGGTTGATCCAGACGCGGCGGGTATACAGGCTCATCATGATTTACAGCCCCTCTGAGCCCATGCTGCGGCTGATCAGCCAGCGCGAAATCGCCAGCACGACAAAGGTTATGATGAACAGCACCAGACCCAGCGCGAACAGCGACGCGATATGCAAGCCGGGATCAGCCTCGCCGAATTCGTTCGCCAGGGTAGAGGCAATCGAGGTGCCCGGCGCAAACAGGCTGCCGTTGATGCGGTTGGCGTTGCCGATCACGAAAGTGACGGCCATCGTCTCGCCCAGCGCGCGCCCCAGACCCAGCATGATGCCGCCGATGACGCCGACTCGCGTGTAGGGCAGCACGATGTTGCGCACGACTTCCCAAGTAGTGCATCCGACAGCATAAGCCGACTCCCTCAGCACGTCCGGCACGGTTTCGAACACGTCGCGCATCACCGAAGCGATAAAGGGAATCACCATCATCGACAGCACGATACTGGCAGTCAGAATGCCGACCCCGATGGGCGGGCCGGAGAACCAGCTGCCGATCACCGGCACATCGCCCAGCAGCGCCTGCAGGGGGGGCTGAATATATTCAGCAAACAGCGGGGCAAAGACGAACAGGCCCCAGATGCCGTAAACAATCGAGGGAACGCCGGCCAGCAATTCGATCGCGGTCCCCAGGGGGCGACGCAACCACACCGGGCAGGTTTCGGTCAGGAACAGGGCGATCCCGAAGCTGATCGGCACTGCAATCAGCAGCGCCAGCACGGACGTGACGACCGTGCCATAAATGGCGGCCAGTGCGCCGTATTCATCGTCCGGCACGCTCCAGACATTGGTCCACAGAAAAGACGGACCGAATTCCTTGAGACTGGGCCACGCCTCGATCGTGAGCGACACCAGAATGCCGACCAGCGTCGCCAGCACGACAAACGCAAACAACTGGGTGGTGTAATGGAAAAACTTGTCCTGCAAGCGGAATGTCCTGACCTGCCGGGCATGCAGATCGATTCCGGCAGATGCGCTGGGCTCGCTCACGGTGGGTTGCCTGTCGGTTAAATTGTTATCTGCGGAAACACCCGCCAGAGCGAGCAGGTGCTTTCGTAGAAAGCCGGAGGCAGCAAGCCGCCCCCGGCATTGTTCAAGTTTACAGCTACCTTACTTGATGTTTTTCATCTCAGCTTCGACCATCTTCACGACATTGGGCGGCAGTGCCACAAAGCCGAGGTCCGCAGCCATCTTCTGGCCGTTGTTCAAAGACCAGGTGAAGAAGTCTACGACGCCCTTCTGCTTGGCAGCGTCAGCCTTTTCATAACCCAGCATGAAGGTGGCCGTGGTGATGGGCCAGGCGTTCTTGTGCGACTGATCCAGCAGATCCGGCGCCATGCCCTTGACCTTGAAGTCGGCACCGGCAGCGGCATCGGCCACCGACTGCTGGTTCGGCACGATGTAATTGCCAGCGCGGTTCTTCAGCGCCACGAAGTCCATGTTGTTCTTCATCGCGTCAGCGATGTCGACGTAGCCAATCGCACCCTTGATCTTCTGCACGTTGGCAGCCACACCCGGGTTGCCCTTGCCGCCCACGGCGTTAGACGGCCAGTTCACGGTGTTGCCCGCGCCGACGTCACGCTTGAACGCCATCGACTGCTTGGCCAGATAGTTGGAGAACGCGTACGTGGTGCCCGAACCATCGGAGCGGTGCGACACAGTGATGGCGAGGTCCGGCAGATTGACGCCGGGGTTCAGCTTGGCAATGGCAGGCGCGTTCCATTTGGTGATCGCACCGCGGAAGATGTCGGCGGCGGTGGGGCCGTCGAGTTTCAGCTTGCCGGACTCGATCCCGGGGACATTCATGACGATGGTTACGCCACCCATCACGGTCGGAACCTGAACCAGCTTGTTCGCATCCAGATCAGCCTCGGGGACCGGCGCATCGCTTCCGGCGAAATCGACCGTCTTGGCCTTGATCTGCTTGACGCCGCCCGAGGAGCCGATGCCCTGGTAGTTGACCTTGTTGCCGGTGGCAGCCTGATAAGCTTCAGCCCACTTGGTGTAAACGGCGTAAGGGAAGGTTGCACCCGCGCCCGTGATGTCAGCGGCCAGCGCGCTAACCGAGAACGCCAGTCCCATGGCCGCAGCCAGGGTGCCTTGAGCCAGTTTATTGAGTGTACGCATGTGTAATATCTCCGGTAGTTGTTGACGTTGCCGCATGGGCGACGTCGCCATACTAACGGGCGAATATTACAGATATATTTCAGGTCGGGAAATCATCCGCCCGCGGCTGCGGCCTTGACAACCGCGGCGATTGTTTCTGCCGTATGACGGACCAGCTCGGCATCGCGGCCCTCCACCATCACGCGGATCAGCGGCTCGGTGCCGGATGCACGCAGGACGATCCGGCCACTGCCGTTCAAGGCCGATTCCGCCTCGGCAACCGACGCACTGACTGCAGCCGCGGCATTCAGCTTGAAACCTTTGGCCACCGGCACATTGATCATGACCTGGGGATAGGTTTCCAGGTCGGCCGTGAGGGCGTCAAGCGTCTCGCCCGTCTCGCGCAACGCACGCAACACCTGCAGGGCCGAAACGATTCCGTCACCCGTCGTGTGTTTGTCCAGGCATAGGATATGACCCGAGGTTTCGCCGCCGAGGGTCCAGCCGTTGGCGTGCAGGCGCTCCAGCACATAACGGTCGCCCACCTTGGCACGCTCGAACGGGACATGAATGCGGCCGAGCGCATGTTCGGTGCCGAGATTGGTCATCAGCGTGCCGACCACGCCGCCCTTCATGTAGCCAGTCTGGATACGATGGCGCGCGATGACGTAAACCAACTGGTCGCCATCGTAAATCCTCCCCTTGGCGTCGGCCATCATCAGGCGGTCGCCGTCTCCGTCTAGCGAAATCCCCAGATCCGCACGATGGGCGCGCACGGCGTCAGACAAGGCCTTGGTATGGGTGGCGCCGCATTCGTCGTTGATATTGAAACCGTTCGGCTCATTGCCAATGGCAATGACTTCGGCCCCCAGTTCGTGCAGCACATGTGGGGCGATATGGTAGGTCGCGCCGTTGGCGCAGTCCACCACGATGCGCATCCCACGCAGGTCGAGATTGTTGGGAAAGGTGCTCTTGCAGAACTCGATATAGCGCGCAGCGGCATCCTCGATGCGCCGGGCACGCCCCAACTGGCGCGCCTCGACCGTCACCATCGGATGGTCCAGCCGCGCCTCGATCGCCTCCTCCACGCTGTCGGGCAGTTTCTGGCCGCTGGCCGAGAAGAATTTGATGCCGTTGTCCTCGAACGGGTTGTGCGAGGCCGAAATCACAACTCCGGCCTGCAGGCGCAACGCCCGCGTAAGGTAGGCCACTGCCGGCGTCGGCATCGGTCCGGTCATGAGCACATTCACTCCGGCGGCTGTGAATCCGGCTTCAAGCGCAGCTTCCAGCATGTAGCCGGAAATGCGCGTGTCCTTGCCGATCAGCACGGTCGGATGCTGATTGGGCGGCAGGCTGCCGCGATCGGCCACCAGCACCTGCCCGGCCGCATAGCCCAGTCGCATGACAAATTCGGGCGTGATGGGCGACTCGCCTACCCTGCCGCGCACCCCGTCGGTGCCGAAATACTTACGTCCCATCCTGTTGTTCCTCCACTGCATTCCAGATGGCCAGCGCATCGCGCATAGCCGCCACATTGTGTACGCGCAGCAGCCGCGCGCCGCGCGCTACCGCAATCAGATGCGCCGCCACCCCGGCAAACTCACGCTTTTCCACGACACGCCCAGTCAGCGTGCCCAGCATCGATTTGCGCGATAGTCCGGCCAGTACGGGCAGTCCCAGATCAGCCAGGCGACTCAGATGCTTCAGCAGCGCCACATTGTGTTCCAGCGTCTTGCCAAAGCCAAAGCCGGGGTCGACCACCATGCGCGCCCGGCCGATACCCACCGCTTCGCAGGCCGCGACACGCTCCTGTAAAAACTGCCTCACCTCTTCCACCACATCGGCATAACGGGGCGCCTGCTGCATGCGCTGCGGTTCGCCCTGCATATGCATCAGGCACACCGCCGCATCGGACGCCGCCACCGCTTCCAGCGCACCGGGCGCGCGCAGGGCCATCACGTCGTTCACCATCGCTGCGCCGACATCAAGTGCCGAACGCATCACTTCGGGCTTCATGGTGTCGACCGACACCACGCAGCCGCGACTGGCCAACGCTTCGATCACCGGGAGCACGCGTCGCATTTCCTCGTCCGCTGGCACCGCTGCCGCACCTGGGCGGGTGGACTCGCCCCCGACATCGAGAATATCGGCGCCCTCTTCCTGCAGCTTGAGCGCATGACGGATGGCCGCCGGCGCATCCCCCAGACGTCCGCCATCCGAAAACGAATCAGGCGTGACATTGACGATGCCCATGACGAGGGGACGTGCCAGAGAGAGTCGGTGCGAACCGGCGTGGAGAAAGGACATAAAAATGGAGGGGCCTAGGCCCCTCCATTGTAGTGCGGGAACCCGAATCGGCGCTCAGGTTTCCTGGGCCGGCTGCGCGGTCGGCGCCGGCGCGCTGGGTTTATCCCCCCCGCTCGTCGGCGGTTGCGGCGTGGCCGCCGGCTTGGGCGGACGAGCCGGACGCCCCGCCATGATGTCGCCGATCTGATCGGCGTCGATGGTTTCATATTCCAGCAAAGCGGCCGTCATTGCCTCGACCTTGTCTCGGCTTTCAGTGAGGATTTTCTTCGCCACTGCGTACTGTTCGTCCAGAATACGACGAATTTCGGCATCGACCTTCTGCATGGTGGCCTCACTCATGTTCTTGTGCGTGGTCACCGAGCGTCCGAGGAACACCTCGCCTTCGTTTTCGCCGTACACCATCGGGCCCAGGGCCTCCGACATGCCGTAGCGGGTCACCATGTCGCGCGCGATACTCGTGGCGCGCTCGAAATCGTTGGAAGCGCCGGTCGAGATGCTACCGACAAAAAGCTCCTCCGCCACCCGGCCTCCGAACAGCATGCTGATCTGCGACAGCATCTCGTCCTTGTACAGGCTGAAGCGGTCCATTTCGGGCAGCGACATGGTCACGCCCAAGGCGCGGCCGCGCGGGATCACGGTCACCTTGTGCACCGGGTCACAGCCCGGCAGGGTCATGCCGATCACCGCATGGCCGGACTCGTGGTAGGCCGTTTTCTTCTTGTCCTCGGGCGTGATCACCATGGACTTGCGCTCGGCACCCATCAGAATCTTGTCCTTGGCCTTCTCGAAATCATCCATGTCGACCAGACGCTTGTTGCCGCGCGCGGCAAACAGGGCCGCTTCGTTGACCAGGTTGGCGAGGTCGGCGCCGGACATGCCGGGGGTGCCGCGCGCCAGAATGTCGGCACGCACGTCGGGCGCCAGCGGCACCTTGCGCATGTGCACCAGCAGGATCTGTTCGCGGCCGCGGATGTCGGGCAGGCCCACCACCACCTGGCGATCGAAGCGGCCCGGGCGCAACAGGGCCGGGTCGAGTACGTCGGGGCGGTTGGTCGCCGCAATCACGATGACGCCGGTGGTGGCCTCGAAGCCGTCCATTTCAACCAGCAGCTGGTTCAGGGTCTGCTCGCGCTCGTCGTTGCCGCCGCCGAGGCCGGCGCCGCGCTGGCGGCCCACCGCGTCGATCTCGTCGATGAAAATGATGCAGGGCGAACTTTTCTTCGCCTGCTCGAACATGTCGCGCACCCGCGCGGCGCCGACGCCGACGAACATTTCGACGAAATCGGAACCCGAGATGCTGAAGAACGGCACCTTGGCTTCGCCCGCGATCGAGCGGGCCAACAGGGTTTTACCCGTGCCCGGCGGGCCCACCATCAGCACGCCGCGCGGGATATGGCCGCCCAGTTTCTGGAACTTGGTCGGGTCCTTCAGGAAATCCACCACCTCGGCCACGTCTTCCTTGGCCTCGTCGCAGCCCGCGACGTCGGCGAAGGTCACCGGATTGGCGTTTTCGTCCAGCAGGCGTGCCTTGCTCTTGCCGAACGAGAAGGCGCCGCCGCGGCCGCCGCCCTGCATCTGGCGCATGAAGAAGATCCACACGCCGATCAAGAGCAGCATCGGGAACCAGGAAATGAACAGGCTCATCAGGAAGGACGGCTGCTCTTCCGGCTTGGCTTCGACCGAAACGCCGTTCTTCAGCAGGTCGGAGACCATCCAAGGGTCGCTCGGCGCATAGCTGGTGAAGCGCTGGCCATCGCCGCGCTCACCCTTCAGCACATTGCCTTCGATCACCACCTTGGTGATCTGCTGCTGGCGCACTTCCTCGATGAACTGCGAGTAAGGCATTTGCGTCTGCGCGGTGCGCTGCGCGCCGAACTGGTTGAATACCGTCATCAGGACGACGGCGATGATCAGCCAGACGGCGATATTCTTGGACAAATTGTTCACGTTTACTCCTTGGTGCCATGTGCAGCACGTTTAATTTAAGCGCAGCGCGTTTAGACTGATTCTAAACCTACTCTTGCGCGGTTGTCACTGCGGCTTCCTGCGGCGCTGCCTTTTCCATAATAGGGCGGCGTCCCAGCAGATAGACCTCGGTACTGCGATCGCGCGAGGAATCGGGCTTGCGGATCAGAACCTGCTCGAACGCCTGCCGCATTTGCGCCCGAAAATCCTCGAAGCCGACCCCCTGGAACACTTTGACGAGAAAAGCGCCGTCGGGTTTCAACCAGTTCACTGCAAAATCGAGCGCCAGCTCGCACAACTCGTAATGACGCGCCTGATCCGACAGCATCACCCCACTGATGTTGGGCGCCATATCGCTTAATACAAGGTCAACCCGGCACGATTGCAACTTTTCTTCCAGCCAAGCCAGCGCCGTCGGCTCGGTGAAGTCGCCTTCCAGGCTCTCGACGCCCGGCATCGGCGCCACCGGCAACAAGTCGATCGCCAGCACCCTGCCCTGCTTTTTCATCTTCTGCACCGCCACCTGGCACCAGCTGCCCGGCGCGGCCCCCAGATCCACCACCGTCATGCCAGGGCGCAGCAGATGGTCGCGTTGGTCGATTTCCAGCAATTTATAGGCAGCGCGCGAGCGGTAGCCGTCCTGCTGCGCCTTTTTGACGTAGGGATCCGTCACGTGCTCGTGCATCCAGGCACTGCCCGATTTGGTTCGCTTGGGTTTCTGCGCCATCTCTATCCGCTCTATCGGCTACAATCCGCGCTCATTTGAAGGAAAATTGCATGAAATCACTCACGCCCGCACAGCGGCAATTCCTGAAGGGCCTGGCCCACACGCGCCAGCCGGTGGTCATGATCGGCAATCAGGGCCTGACGCCTGCCGTGTTGAAGGAGGTCGAGCTCGCGCTGAACGCGCATGAACTGATCAAGATCAAGGCCGCTACCGACGAACCGGACACCCGGCGCGCCTGGATGGAAGAAATCTGCGCCACCACCGGTGCGGCGCCGGTGCAGCAAATCGGCAAGGTATTGGTGATATATCGCGCCGCAGCCAAGCCTGTCATCGCCCTGCCGGGCTGACTGATGCCGGGCGGGCGCTATCGCGCCAGCCCCGAACGCCAGACCAGCAGCAGCCCGAGCGCGCTCTGGATCAGGTAGAGGATGCTGGACACGCCATGCCAGTGCCGGAAACGATCGGCAAACACGCTCTGCATCACGGCATGCGGCATGGCTTGGTCCTTCAGACCCTGCATGATGGGCTGAATGCCGAACAGGCCGGTCAGCGTCAGCACCAACATCACCGCCACCGCCCAGAAGAACAGCGTTTTCAGCGCGGCGCCGCCGTCGCGCGCGATGCGATAGATCAGCAGATAGGTCGCGGCAGCAATGCCGATCCACGCCATCACCTCGAACAGCTTGCCCGCCAGCATGCCGGCCAGCTGCTTGTCGCCCAGGCTGGCAAACAGCACAGGCGCGGCGACGTAACCAATCGCCCAGATGCCGCCGATCCACAGCACAAGCAACGTCCCGGCGAGACCATCCCAGAAGCGCCGCATTATTTGTATTGAACGTCCAGCACTTCGTATTGGCGCACGCCGCCCGGCGCCTGGACGTCGACGCTGTCGCCGGCGTACTTGCCGATCAGCGCACGCGCGATCGGCGACGACACGGAAATCTTGCCCTGCTTGATCCCCGCCTCGTCGTCACCGACGATCTGATAGGTGACGGACTCGCCCGATTCGACATCCTCCAGTTCGACCGTAGCGCCGAAAACGATGCGGCCATCCGCGTCCAGCGTCTTGGGATCGATGATCTGCGCGTTGGACAATTTGCCTTCGAGATCGGCAATACGGCCTTCGATGAAGCCCTGTTTTTCCTTGGCGGCATCGTATTCGGCGTTTTCCGACAGATCGCCCTGCGCGCGCGCCTCGGCGATGGCCTGGATCACGGCCGGACGTTCCACGGTTTTCAGATGCTGCAGTTCGGCGCGCATTTTCTCTGCGCCCACGACGGTAATGGGAAATTTACTCACACGCTAACCTTTTCAATCAGTGCAGGCGCTGATGCAGCGACTGCAGGGAATACACTTCGAGTTCGTCGCCATGCTGCATGCCCATGCAGGCGGCACGCGCCCCGGCGAGGGTGGTGAAGTAGACGACCCGGCGCGCCAGCGCCTCGGCGCGGATGGCGTAGGAATCCTTCACCGCCTTCTTGTCCTCGACCACGTTGACAATGAAATCGATGTCACCGTTCTTGATCATGTCGACGATATGCGGGCGGCCTTCCTTGACCTTGTTGACGATGGCCACAGGAATCCCGGCCGATTCGATCGCCTGCGCGGTGCCGCGCGTGGCGACCAGACTGAAGCCAACGTCGCGCAACGCCTGCGCCACCTCGACGATGGCGTCACGGTCGCCCGAGCGCACGCTGACGAAGGCGCGCCCGCCCGGCTTCGGCAGCTCCGAACTCGACGCCAGCTGCGACTTGACGAAAGCCTCGCCGAAGTTGTCGCCCACCCCCATGACTTCGCCGGTCGATTTCATTTCCGGGCCGAGTATGGTATCGACGCCGGGGAACTTGCGGAACGGAAATACCGCCTCCTTGACCGAGAAATACGGCGGAATGATCTCTTTTTCGAAGGCCTGCGCCTTCAGCGAGATGCCTGCCATCGCACGCGCTGCGATCTTCGCCAGCGGTGCACCGATGGCCTTGGAGACGAAGGGTACGGTACGCGACGCGCGTGGGTTCACTTCCAGCACGTAGACGGTGTCGCCCTGAATCGCGAACTGCACGTTCATCAGGCCAACCACTTTCAGCGCCTTCGCCATCGCCACCGTCTGGCGGCGCAGCTCATCCTGAATGTCATTTGACAAGCTATAGGGCGGCAGCGAGCACGCCGAGTCGCCCGAGTGCACGCCGGCCTGTTCGATGTGCTGCATAATGCCGCCGATCACCACCTGTTCGCCGTCGGACAGCGCGTCGACATCGACCTCGATGGCGTCGTTGAGGAAGCGGTCGAGCAGCACCGGCGACTTGTTCGATACCTTGACCGCCTCGGTCATGTAGCGGCGCAGATCGGCCTCCTCGCGCACGATTTCCATGGCGCGGCCGCCCAAAACATAAGACGGGCGCACCACCAGCGGATAGCCGATTTCCTCGGCCATGCGGATCGCGCTCTCGGGATTGCGCGCGGTGCGGTTGGGCGGCTGCTTGAGGCCCAGGTCGTGCAGCATCTGCTGGAAGCGCTCACGGTCTTCGGCGGCGTCGATCATGTCGGGGCTGGTGCCGATGATCGGCACGCCGTTGCGTTCCAGGTCGCGCGCCAGCTTCAGCGGCGTCTGTCCGCCGTACTGCACGATCACGCCGAACGGCTTCTCGATGCGCACGATTTCAAGCACGTCTTCCAGCGTCAGCGGCTCGAAATACAGGCGGTCGGAGGTGTCGTAATCGGTCGACACGGTCTCCGGGTTGCAGTTGACCATGATGGTCTCGAAGCCATTCTCGCGCAGCGCCAGCGCGGCATGCACGCAGCAGTAGTCGAACTCGATACCCTGGCCGATGCGATTCGGCCCGCCGCCCAGCACCATGATCTTCCTGGCGTCGGTCGGGTGCGACTCGCACTCTTCCTCGTAGGTCGAATACATGTAGGCGGTCTGGGTGGCAAATTCGGCCGCGCAAGTGTCGACCCGCTTGTAGACCGGGTGCAGCGCCAGCTCGGTGCGGCGCGCGCGCACCGCGTGCTGGTCGGTGCCCAGCAGTTTGCCGAGCCGACGGTCGGAAAAGCCGGCCCGCTTGAGCTCGCGCAACTCGTCGCGACCGAGGTCGACCAGCGCCCGTCCGGCCAGCGAGGTTTCCAGTTCGATCAGGCCCTGGATCTGGTCGAGGAACCACGGATCGATTTTCGAGGCCGCGTGGATTTCCTCCAGACTCATGCCGACGCGGAACGCATCGCCGACGTACCAGATGCGCTCGGGGCCGGGCGACATCAGCTCGGCTTCGATTTCTTCCTGATCGGTGGTCTTGGGGTCGAAGCCGTCGGCGCCGACTTCCAGTCCGCGCAGCGCTTTCTGCAGCGACTCCTGGAAGCTGCGGCCCATCGCCATCACCTCGCCCACCGACTTCATCTGGGTGGTCAGGCGGTCGTCGGCCTGCGGGAACTTCTCGAAGGCGAAGCGCGGAATCTTGGTGACGACGTAGTCGATCGACGGCTCGAACGAAGCCGGGGTCGCGCCGCCGGTGATGTCGTTCTGCAGTTCATCCAGCGTGTAGCCGACCGCCAGCTTGGCCGCCACCTTGGCGATCGGGAAACCGGTCGCCTTCGACGCCAGCGCAGAAGACCGCGACACGCGCGGGTTCATCTCGATCACCACCATGCGCCCGTCTTCAGGGTTGATGGAGAACTGCACGTTGGAGCCGCCCGTTTCCACGCCGATCTCGCGCAGCACGGCCAGCGAGGCATTGCGCATGATCTGGTATTCCTTGTCGGTCAGCGTCTGCGCGGGCGCAACGGTGATCGAGTCGCCGGTATGCACGCCCATCGGGTCGAAGTTCTCAATCGAGCAGATGATGATGCAGTTGTCCTTGCGGTCGCGCACCACCTCCATCTCGTACTCTTTCCAGCCGAGCAGCGATTCCTCGATCAGCAGCTCGTGAGTCGGCGAGGCTTCGAGGCCGCGCTCGCAGATGGCAATGAATTCATCCTTGTTGTAGGCGATGCCGCCGCCCGAGCCGCCCATCGTGAACGAGGGCCGGATGATCGACGGGAAACCGAGCGCCGCCTGCACCTGCAGCGCTTCTTCCAGGCTGTGGGCGATCGACGAACGCGCGGAACCGAGGCCGATCTTGGTCATCGCGGCCTTGAACTTTTCGCGGTCTTCCGCCTTGTCGATCGCCTCCTTAGACGCGCCGATCATCTCGACGCCGTATTTCTCCAGCACGCCGTGCTTGGCCAGATCGAGCGCGCAGTTGAGCGCGGTCTGTCCGCCCATGGTTGGCAGCAACGCATCGGGGCGCTCTTTCTCGATGATCTTCTCGACCACCTGCCAGGAAATCGGCTCGATGTAGGTGACATCGGCCATGTCAGGGTCGGTCATGATCGTCGCCGGGTTGCTGTTGACGAGGATGACCTTGTAGCCCTCCTCGCGCAGCGCCTTGCACGCCTGCGCGCCGGAATAGTCGAATTCGCACGCCTGCCCGATGACGATGGGGCCGGCGCCGATGATGAGAATGCTTTTAAGGTCAGTGCGCTTGGGCATGGTCGGCCATCAGCTGAATAAATCGGTCGAACAAATAGCTCACGTCGTGCGGGCCGGGGCTGGCTTCAGGGTGACCCTGGAAGCTGAATGCGGGGGCGTCGGTGCGCGCAATCCCCTGCAGCGAACCGTCGAACAGTGAGACATGGGTGCTGCGGATGTTGGCGGGCAGCGTCGCCGCGTCCACCGCGAAGCCGTGGTTCTGGCTGGTGATCGCCACCCGTCCGCTGTCGAGGTCCTTCACCGGATGGTTGGCGCCGTGGTGGCCGAACTTCATCTTGACGGTCTTGGCGCCCGAGGCGAGCGCCAGCAGCTGGTGGCCGAGGCAGATTCCGAAGGTCGGGATCTTCGCTGCCACCAGGGTTCCGATCGCACGGATCGCGTAATCGCAGGGCTCCGGATCGCCGGGGCCGTTGGAGAGGAAAATGCCGTCCGGCTTCAGCGCCAGGGCCTGCTCAGCGGTTGCGGTGGCGGGCAGCACGGTCAGGCGGCAGCCGCGCTCGGCCAGCATGCGCAGGATATTGCGCTTGACGCCGTAATCGAAGGCCACCACATGGAAGCGCGGCTCGGTCTGCCGACCATAGCCGCGCCCCAGCTTCCATTCGGTCTCACTCCATTCGTAGGAGGAGGACGCGCTCACGACTTTGGCGAGATCCATGCCAGCGAGTCCAGGGAAGGCATGTGCGGCTTCGAGCGCCTTCGCCTCGTCCACCGCGCCGGCCATGATGCAGCCGCTTTGTGCGCCCTTTTCGCGCAAGATGCGCGTCAGCCGGCGGGTGTCGATGTCTGCGATCGCCACGATGTTCTGGCTTTTGAGGTAATCGGTCAAGGACTGGTCGGCGCGGAAATTCGAATGCAGGCGCGGCACGTCGCGCACCACTAGGCCCGCTGCATGGATGCGGTCCGCCTCGACGTCCTCGGCATTGATGCCGGTGTTGCCGATGTGCGGATAGGTCAGCGTCACGATCTGACGCGAATACGAGGGATCGGTGAGGATTTCCTGATAACCGGTCAGCGCGGTGTTGAATACCACCTCGCCGGTCGTGATGCCGTCGGCACCGATCGACAGGCCGCGAAACACCGAGCCGTCAGCTAAAACCAGGATGGCAGGTTGGGCACGAGACAAGGAAGACTCCGAAAGGCAGGTGACAAAATTCAGGCGAGCCGCTCGCGCGAACCCGCCTGAATTTGAATGCCGTCATTGTAGCCGATCCGGAATGCGGCTTCAATGTTTGTCGGGGCCCTCCCCGCACCAATCAGGGCTGGAGATGATCCAAGCCGCCGTCCATGTCGAGCTCGGTCAACTCGGTAAAACCACCGATGCAGGTGCCGTCGACGACGATCTGCGGCACGGTGCGTGCGCCATTGGTGACGACGGCGAATTCCTTCATCGCCTCGCGGTCGAGATCAATGCGGACTTCGTCGTAGCCGATGCCGCGTTTGTCGAGGAAGGCCTTGGCCTTTACGCAAATGGGGCAGGTGCCGGTGCTGTAGACCTTGACGGCGTTCATCGTGTGTTCCTGTGTTTTTGCGGTTAATCCGGATTGCTATTTCAGACCCAGCACGTCGCGCATGTCGTACAGGCCCGGCGCGCGGCCCTGAAGCCACTTGGCGGCACGCAGCGCGCCCTGAGCGAAGGTGGCGCGGCTGCTGGCCTTGTGGGTGAGCTCGACGCGCTCGCCGATGCCGGCAAACAACAGCGTGTGGTCGCCGACGATGTCGCCGCCGCGCACGGTGGAAAAGCCGATGGTCTTGGGATCGCGCTCGCCGGTGACGCCTTCGCGTCCGTAGACGGCGCAGCTCGCCAGATCGCGGTCGATGGCGTGCGCCACCGCCTGCCCCAGACCCAAGGCGGTACCCGAAGGCGCATCGACCTTGTGGCGGTGATGCGCCTCGATGATTTCGATGTCGTAGCCGTCCTGCAATACCCGGGCGGCGAGTTCGGCCAGCTTCATCAGGAGATTCACCCCCACACTCATGTTGGGCGCGAACACGATGGGAATCTGCTGCGACGCTGCCGCGATCCGCGCGCGGCCGGCCTCGTCAAAGCCGGTGGTACCGATGACCAGCGGCACGCCGGCGGCAACACAGGCATCGAGATAGCCGAAGGTAGCCTCGGGGCGGGTGAAGTCGATCAAGGCGTGTGCGGCCTGCAAGGCAGCAGCAGGCTGATCGGTCACGCTCACCCCGCTGGCCGCGCCCCAGGCAGCGCCGGCGTCCTGCCCCACCAGCGGGCTCCCCGAACGGTCGATTGCCGCGCTCAACGCGCAGTCAGCATCGGCGGCCACCGCTTCGAGCAGCGCGCGACCCATGCGGCCGGACACGCCGGCAATCGCGACTCGCACGCTCATTGCTGGACACCAGGCAGAACCGACAGCACCTTTTCCTCGACGATCAGCCAGCGGCCGTCACGTTCGACCATGTGCAACTGCTTGACCACTGCATCACGGTAGGTGTCGGTTCGATAAAACTGCTTGAAGGTCACCGTAACGGTGCCCTCTTCTGTCCGATCGACCCTGGGCGAATCAACCCTGACCTCGATATTTTTCGCCGCATCCAGCGCATGACGCTTGCGATTCTCCCACTCGGTTCGGCTGACGCCGTCCTGCGGAACAAAGCGTTCGTCATAGGCGGCAAAATAGGCCGTCTGGTCACGCCGCGCCCAGGCCGCCACCCATTCATTCACCGACTTCAACACCGGTGCGTCGCTGCCTGCGGGTACCGAATCAACCCCGGGAAATGCCGGAATGGCATCCGGCTGGATTTTCGCCACGTCGGTTTCGGGTCGCAGGCTCAACTCGGAAGGCGGACGCGGATCGACGTAGGCCGGGGCGTTTTTTGGGCTGGGCAGAGGCGCCACAACGCTGGTTTCAGACGCCGCTGGCTGGCGGGCCGGTTCGGCTCCGAGCGCTGCGGGTTGCGCAACCGGCTCGACAAGGGGGGCAGCCGCAGGTGCAAGGGCCACGGGCACGGGAGTCGGTGCTGACGCAACGGGCTTGGGCGGAGCGACCGGATCGAGCGTCGCTATCGGCTCGGCAGCGCGCGGTGACGCGGCCGGGGACGCTACCAAGGGCGTAACGGGTGCGGACTGCGGCTCGGGCCTGGGCTCGACAGCGGGTACCGACTGCGCAGCCGGCTCCGGCAGATCGCCTTCGATGCGCGCCAGCGTATCGCCCTCGAAAAACAGCGTGATGCGTTTTTGCTCGGCCAGCCTGCCCGCCTTGTAGAACACGTACACGTAATCCCAGCGATCCGTGCGGAAGGGATCGACCACCAATGGGGTGCCGAGCAGGAAACGGACTTGCGAACGGTTGAGACCGGGTTTCAGGCGGGCGACGTTTTCCTGATCGAGCGCGTTGCCCTGTTGTACATCGATGCGATGGGGACCGACTTTGACGCTGGAACAGCCGGCGACCAGGCTCAGAAGCAGGACGGGAATCAGGTAATGACGCATAGCCAGGAAACCGGAAGGGTTGGGGCGGTTGGAAAAAAACGTATCATAACGTATTCGCGTTCCCGTTCTGGAGCCTTGTTTGAGCAATCCGTCCGACCTCAAGAGCATCGGCTTGAAAGCCACTTTGCCGCGCTTGAAAATTCTCGATCTGTTTGAGCAGAGCAACAAGCGGCACATGACGGCCGAGGAGGTGTATCGCCTGCTGTCGGACGAAGGCCAGGACATAGGTCTCGCCACGGTCTACCGTGTGCTCACCCAGTTCGAGCAGGCCGGGCTTCTGATGCGCCACCATTTCGACAGCGACAAGGCGGTGTTCGAACTGAACCAGGGCGATCACCATGACCACCTGGTGTGCCTGCAATGCGGCAAGGTCGAGGAATTTTACGACGCTGAAATCGAAAAACGTCAGACCCGAATCGCCAAGGAACGTGGCTTTGCCATCCATGACCACTCGCTGCAGATCTACGCCGACTGCATCAAGGAAAACTGCCCCAATCGCAAGCCAGGCGACAGCCGTCACCGGTAAGGCGCCACCGCCGCGCACAGCTCGACCACACCCTCGATCAGACGCGGCGTGGGCCGATGCAGCAAGTCCGCATCCACCTGTACAAACGCCTGTTTTTTCACTGCCGGCAGGCTGGCAAAGCGCTGCCATTGACGTTGCATGTCGGGCGCGTCGCTGCCACTGATGATCAGTTCCGGTGCACGTCGAAGCACCGCCTCGCGCGACACCGCCGGCGAAGCCGAACGCAGGTCGGCAAACACATTGCGCGCTCCGCACAGCGCCAGCGCATCGCTGATCCAGTGGGTACCGCCCACAGTCATCAGCGGACGATCCCATACCTGGTAGAACACGCTCACCGGCGGTTTCTGCGTGCTCTGCACCTGCAGCGCGGCCAGCCGCATTGAATAATCCCGCGCCGCCGCGTCGCCCTCCCCCGCATGCCCACTCGCCTGCCCGATGAGGCGCAACAGGCGTGGCACGTCACCGAGCCGGGTGGCCTGAGTGTGCAGCACAGGCAGGCCCATTTTCCTTAAGCCGTGGATGTCCGCCGCGCGGTTGCCGCCGACCCAGACAACGACCAGATCCGGCTTCAGCGCCAGGATGCGCTCGAAATTGATGCGGCTGTAGTCGCCGACGCGAGGAAGCGCTCGTGCCGCAGACGGAAAATCGCTGGCGCTGTCCGCCCCCACCAACTGCGCACCGGCGCCGACGGCATACAGCAGTTCGGTGAGATGCGGCGTGAGTGAAATGATGCGCTGTGGCGGCTGCGCAAATTCGAGGGTCTGACCGACATCGTCGACCAGACGGAGGGCGGCTGCCTGCGCCGGCCATACCAGCAGCAGGGATAGCCCGAAAACAAGGCGGCAGATCACCGATCGACGCGCGGACTGCCGTGAAAAATCAGACTGGCACGGCCATCATCGAAGCGCAGGCGCGTCAGCGAAGCCGTCGCCACCTCGATCCGATAGGCGTGTTCCAGCGGAATGTGCAATGCCCACGCCAGGGCCATGCGCATCACGCCGGCATGCCCCACCAGCAGAACATGCTGGCCGGTGTGTTGCGCGAGCATAGCGTCCAGAGCGGTGGCCACCCGCGCATGAAAATCGGCCAGTGGCTCGGCGCCTTCGGGGCGCGCATTGATCGGGTCGGCCTTGAAGCGCGCCAGCGTGCCGGGGGCGTCCCGCTCGATCTCGGCCGCCGACTTGCCCTCCCACACACCGAAGCCGACTTCCTTCAAGCGGTCGTCCAGCGCCAGCGGCAGGGCGTGACGGTCGGCCAGCATTTCGGCAAACGCGCGGCAACGCAGCAAGGGCGACGAAACGATGCGCGTCCACGGCACCGAATCGCCCACCGCCGCGTGCATCTGCACCCAGCCTTTTTATGACAGCGGATCATCGATCTGACCGCGATAGCGGCGCCCGCCGACGGGTTCGCCGTGGCGCATCAGATCCAGCGTGATTCCGGTTCGCAAGGGCGTCGATACTTTGTCGACTGCGCCTTGCCGTGCTTCAGCACTGTCTTCGGCTTGTCTTCGCGTCTCGCCACCCTTGCGAACTGGAATATCAATCACGCCATCACGACCAGATTGTCGCGGTGGATCAACTCCGGCTCGTCCATGTAACCGAGCTCGGCCTCGATCGCACTGCTCGGCTTGCCGGCGATGCGGCGGGCCTCGCTTGCGCTGTAATTGGTGAGGCCGCGCGCAACTTCACGCCCTTCGCTATCAACCACGGCCACCACTTCGCCGCGCTCGAATTCGCCGGTGACGCCCTTCACGCCGACCGGCAGCAGGCTTTTGCCCTCCTCGCGCAGGGCGCGCACCGCGCCGTCGTCGAGCACCACCCCGCCATGCAATTGCAGATGGTCGGCCAACCACTGCCGCCGTGCGGCGAGTGGCGCCTGGCGGGCCACCAGCTGGCTGCCGATGGCCTCGCCTGCCGCCAGCCGCAGCAGCACACTTTCCTCGCGGCCGCTGCAGATCACGGTATGCGCGCCGCTTCTTGCCGCGCGTTTGGCGGCAAGAATCTTGGTCAGCATGCCGCCGGTGCCGACGCTGCTGCCCGCCCCGCCCGCCATGCGTTCGAGTTCGGGGTCGCCGGCGTGGGCATTCATCACCAGCGTGGCGTCGGTATGCTTGCGCGGATCAGCCGTGTAGAGGCCCGTCTGATCGGTCAGGATGATCAGGCAATCGGCTTCGATCAGGTTGGTCACCAGCGCGCCCAAGGTGTCGTTGTCGCCGAGGCGGATTTCATCGGTGGCAACAGTGTCGTTTTCGTTGATGATCGGCACCACGCGCAGTTCCAGCAGCGTGCGCAAAGTGGTGCGCGCATTCAGGTAACGGGTGCGGTCGGCCAGGTCCTCGTGGGTGAGCAGTACCTGCGCGGCATGCAGACCGTGAGTACGGAAGATCGACTCGTACGCCTGCACCAGCCCCATCTGGCCCACGGCGGCGGCGGCCTGCAGTTCGTTGACCGCTTTCGGGCGCTTTTTCCAGCCCAGCCGCGCGATGCCCTCGGCAATCGCCCCGGAGGACACCAGCACCACCTCCTTGCCTTGCGCCGTCAGCGCGGCGATCTGCTCCGCCCAGCGCGACAGCGCAGCGTGATCGAGCCCGCGCCCTTCGGCGGTGACCAGGCTGGAGCCGACCTTGACGACGATGCGCCGCGCGTGCTTGACGACCGCCGCGCTCATCGTGCCGCTCGCCGCAAGTTCTGCACCGCCTCCTTGCTGTCCTTGACGCGGATGCCGTTGGGGCAGAAATGGTCCTCGAACAGCGCCTTCTGATACGAAAGCAGCGAACGAAACTTGATGCCCTCCCAGCCGGCGTTGCGCGCCTTCGACCAGGTGCCATCCGAATGGCCGTAGGCATACAGCCGGCGCTCTCCCGATTCGCAGCGCAGGCCCTCGAACGACACGTTCTTCGCGCCGCCCGCGGCCTCGATCACCACGGTGTAGCGGACCACGTTGTCGGCACCGACGCTGATCGACTCGGCATCGACAAAATGCCGGTTGCGCGTCGCCGACGACACGTTGAACTCAACCAGATTTTCGACTTTGGGGTACGGCGGCAACTGGGCCGCCACCTCCACCCAGGGTTTGTCCTGATCGAATTCGCCTTCAAAATCGATCCACGCGGCATGCGTAACGAGAGGGAGGCACAGTAGCAGGGCGGGCAGGATTTTCATCCCGCCATTTTATGGGTTCAGGTGGGGGATGTCTGCAGGAATATGGTGCTGGCGTCGCTTTCCTCGCCCTACTTGCGCGCCGAATAGGTGGGCAGAGTCAAACGGAACGCCATGGCAGCCAGGCGAACACCAAGCACGGTCGCCATCCCTGCCCATGCCGCGATCACCGGCGGCACCGCCAGTGCCTGCAGGCCAACCAGCACGAGGGCGCCCATCCAGGCAGCCGATGCATACAGCTCGCCGCGCACGAATATCAGCGGGACTTCATTGCACAGAACGTCACGCAGCACGCCGCCTACGACACCGGTGATCACACCGAGCAGGCTCGCCACCAGCCAGGGCGCGTGCCATTCCAGCGCGATCTGGGTGCCGATGATGGTGAACAGGGCCAGGCCGAGCGCATCGGGAATCAGGAACAGGCGCGGCGGCAGGCGCAGCCCGCGCACCGCGAAGAAGACGACCAAGGTGGTCGCAAGGGCGACGATCAGGTAGACCTGGTCACCGATCCAGAATACGGGACGCTGCAATAGAACGTCGCGCACCGTGCCGCCACCCAGCGCGGTGGCAGCCCCCACCATCATCACGCCGATCAGGTCCATGTTCTTGCGGCCTGCATCGAGCACGCCGGTCAGCGCGTTCACCGCGACGGCCAACATGCCGGCCCAGTACAACAGGTTTTCCATTGCGATTTGTCCAGGAAGGCGGTACGGGCACCGCGGTGGTCAGTGCGCGAGTATCTCAGGAATCGGTGAGGCCGGCACCGGCACCGCGATACAATCCAACCGACTTCCTGGGTTCCTGCAAAACACCGAATGCTGTCTGCTTCCCTCAAACGCTATGCCTGGCTTTCCATCGCCGCGGCGCTCGCCACCATCCTGCTCAAGGGCTGGGCCTGGTGGCTCACCGGCTCGGTCGGCCTGCTCTCCGACGCACTCGAATCCTTCGTCAATCTCGCGGGCGCGATGATGGCGCTGGCCATGCTGTCGCTGGCGGCGATGCCGGCGGACGAGAATCATGCCCACGGGCACGGCAAGGCGGAGTATTTCTCCAGCGCATTCGAAGGCTTCCTCATCCTCATTGCCGCGATTCTCATCGGCTACGCTGCCATCGGGCGCCTGCTCGATCCGCAACCGCTCGAAGCGGTGGGCATCGGGCTCGCGGTGTCGGTGGTCGCCTCGATCATCAACCTGGCCACCTCGCGCATCCTCATGGGCGTGGGGAAAAAGTACAAATCCATCACGCTGGAAGCCGACGCCCACCACCTGCTCACCGACGTCTGGACCTCCGCCGGCGTCATCACGGGCGTCGGACTGGTGTGGCTGACCGGCTGGCTCTGGCTTGACCCGGTGATCGCCCTGCTGGTGGCCCTCAATATCGTGTGGACCGGCTGGACGCTGCTGCAGCGCTCGGCCGCGGGACTGATGGACGTGTCCATTTCCGGAGAAGATCTCACGGCGATCGAGGGCGTGCTGGAGACATACCGCCGGCAGGGCATCGAGTTTCATGCCTTGCGCACGCGTCAGGCGGGCGCCCGCGCCTTCGTCTCCCTGCATGTGCTGGTGCCGGGCGCCTGGAGCGTCCAGCTGGGGCACGACTGGTCGGAGCGCATCGAGGCCGACATCCGCCAAGTCGTTCCCTACGCGCACCTCACCACGCACCTGGAACCGATCGAGGATCCGCTTTCCCTGGCGGATCAGGAACTGGATCGCCCGGGGGCCTGAGCCGACCGCTGCGTCTTGGATCGCCACACGCGATAAGCCAGCGCATACGCGACCAGGTTCACGACCACGACCGCTCCCCCCAGAACCTGCTGCACCGGCAAAGTCAGGGTCTCGGGATACAGGACCGGCAACAGGTACTGTTCGACAAAGCCGCCACCGTAAGTACTGCCCCCACCGCGCATGCGCAGGTCATTCTCGAGCGGCGTGAGCGGACAGATGCCGCCGGTGAATTCGATATACGCCCCCCAGGCGGCAGCCGGTAGATGCAGCCAAGCCTGTTTGGGCCAGCGCAGCAGCAGGAAGCCGCCTGCCATGACAAAGGCGACGAAGAGCAAGTGCACCAGCACCAGCATGTCGGCGAGTAAGAGGCTCATGCGGGTCGATTCAGTGCCCCGTCATCGCCGCCCGGGTGCGCACCAGCTTGCCGTCGCGGTAGTCGGCGAAGGCCTGTTCGATTTCCTCGCGGGTGTTCATCACGAAGGGACCGTACTGCACCACAGGTTCGCCGATCGGCCGGCCGGCCACCAGGATGAAGCGGGCACCCGCCTCGCCTGCCACGATTTCCACCGCATCGCCGCGCCCCAATACCGTCAGGGTGTGCGTTTTCAAATCCTGTCCCGCCAGGCGCGCCGCGCCTTCGAAAACATAGACGAAGGCATTGTGCGTTTCGCTCAGCGCGAGATCGAAACGGGCATGGGCATCCAGCGTGACGTCGAGATAGAGGACATCGGTAGCCGGGTCCTCGATGACCCCGCGCGCGGCACCAAACTGGCCCGCCAGCACCCGCATCCTGCCATGCTCCAGCGCGACCTCCGGGATCGCATCTGCGGAGAACTCCTGATAAGCCGGATCGGATAGTTTTTCGCTGGCTGGCAGGTTGATCCACAACTGGAAGCCGCGCATCAGGCCGTTGGTCTGCTGCGGCATCTCGGAATGAATGACACCGCTGGCCGCCTTCATCCACTGCACGCCGCCGGCCTGGAGATCGCCGCAGTTGCCCATGCTGTCACGGTGCTCCATGTGACCGTCGAGCATGTATGTGAAAGTGATGAAGCCGCGATGCGGATGCTCGGGAAATCCGGCGATGTACTCGTCTGGATTGTCGCTACCGAAATGGTCCAGCATCAGGAAGGGGTCCAGGTTGCGTAGCGCCGGCGTACCGATGCTGCGGTGGACGGTGACCCCGGCGCCTTCGGTCACTTCCAGGGCGGGAACGATCTGTTGTATGCGTCGCATGTTCATGGTCGGCTCCTTGTCTGTATAAATCATGATGGTCCGTATGGCCCCGATTTCAAACCGCCTCGGCCAGTGCCGGCCAGTCGCGCTCCAGAACCTGGGCAATGCGTTCGGCTGCGTGCTGGCGGGCAGCGTCGCCGCGCGCCATGCCACGGTCAGCGGCGATCACCTCGACGTCGGTAATGCCGAGAAAACCCAGCACGAATTTCAGCCAGGGCGTGGCGAAGTCGATGGCGCTCCCCACCTCGGTGCCGCCGGTCGCCGCGAGGACATAGGCCTTCTTGCCGGTTAGCAGCCCCTCCGGGCCGTATTCGGTATAGCGGAAGGTCAGCCGCGCGCGTGCGACCTGGTCGATCCAGGCCTTGAGGCTGGCCGGCACGCCGAAGTTGTAGATGGGGGTGGCGATCACCAGCACGTCCGCCGCCCTCAGCTCGGCCACCAGTTCGTCCGATTTGGCCAAGGCCTGACGCTGGGCGGCATTGCGCGCATGGGAATCGGTCAGGTTGGCGCTGACCCAGGCGGCATCGATGAGAGGCACCCCCGTGGCCAGGTCGCGCCGGACAAGCGATACCCCGGGCACGCGCCCGGCCAGGTCGGCGAGCATCAGGTCGGCAAGCTGGCGGCTGACCGAGCCTTCTATGCGGGCGCTGGCGTCGATGCGCAGCACGCGTAGGTTCGGTGTGCGCGGGAAAGAAGAGTGAGCTGTTTGCATGGGATGATCTCCGGTGAAGGGCGACGCGAAATGCGTCCGTGAGATCATTGTTGTGGTTGCCAATAAAAGAATAAAGACTGAATATATGAATTCATTGTTCTTATATTGGCAACAATATGGACCGATTTGCCGACATGCAGCTCTATATCAGCGTGGTGGAAACCGGCAGCATCAGCGCCGCCGCCGAGCGCCTGAATCTCGCCAAGTCCGCGGTCAGCCGTCGTCTGGCGGAACTGGAGGCGCGTCTCGGCGTCTCCCTCATCCATCGCACCACGCGGCGACTCAACCTGACCGACAGCGGCCACGCCTACTATGATCGCTGCGTCGTCATCCTGGCCGACCTGGAGGAGGCGGAATCGGCCGTTTCCCAAGCCGACCGGGCGCTCAAGGGCCGGCTCAAGGTGGCGCTGCCGCATTCCTTCGGCCTGTTGCACCTCGCGCCACTCATCCAGGAGTTCATGACGCAACATCCCGAGGTACGCTTCGATCTGGACTTCAACGACCGGCAGATCGATCTGATGCAGGAAGGCTTCGACCTGGCCATCCGCATCGCGACGCTGGCCGATTCGAGCCTCATCGCCCGCCGTCTGGCACCCATCCGCCACGCGGTTTGCGCGAGCCCGGACTACCTGGCGCGGAACGGCACACCCGAAATAGCGGCAGACCTGACCCGGCACGTCTGCCTGGCCTACAACAATCTCAGCGACCCGGGTCTGTGGTCCTACCGTGGGCCGGACGGCCTGCCCGGCAGCGTGCGGGTCCCGGTTCGCCTGGCGGCCAGCAGCGGCGAATTTCTGATCCGCGCCGCGATTGCCGGCGAAGGCCTGATCATGCATCCCACTTTCTATCTTCACGAGGCCTTGCGCACAGGCCAGCTGGTAAGGGTGCTGACCGACCACAGCTGGCCGGAACTCTCGGCCTACGCGGTCTATCCGCCTACACGCCATCTTTCCCCCCGCGTGCGAACCTTCATCGATTTTGTGGCGGATCGTCTGGCGGGCGAACCCCACTGGGACCGCACCGATCCGGCCTAACACGCGCCCGAACAGACCGTCGGTGCACGGCTTACTGCCGGCCTGTCTGCCGATCGCCTGGGTCAAGACATCAGAGCGGCCACACCCAAAGCAGCATCGGGATACTGACGACGATCACCAGCACCTCAAGTGGCAGCCCGAGGCGCCAATAGTCGCCGAAGCGAAATCCGCCGGGGCCGAGGATCAGCGTGTTGTTCTGGTGCCCGATCGGGGTCAGGAAAGCGCAGGAGGCGCCGATGGCCACCGCCATCAGAAACGAATCGGCATTCACGCCCAGCGCCCCGGCGGTGCCGATGGCAATCGGGCACATCACGGCCGCGGTGGCGGCATTGTTCATCAGGTCGGACAGGGACATCGTGACCACCAGAATGAGCGCAAGCCCCACGACGGCATGCCCCTGCGCGACGTTGTCGAGCATGAAGCGCCCGATCAGATCGGCTGTGCCGGTGGACTCCATCGCACCGGCCACAGGAATGAGCGCGCCGAGCAGTACGACCACCGGCCAGTCGATCGCTGCATAGACCGCGCGGGGCGGGACGGTGCGCAGCGCCATCGAGGCCAGCACGCCGAGGGCAAACGAGATCGCTGCCGGCAGCAGTCCAAATGCGGCGCCGGCAACGGCAAAAGCCATGATGCCGCCGGCCAGCCACGCCTTGCGCTTGTCCGGGATGCGCAACTCGCGTTCGGCAAGTGGCACGCAGCCGGAGTCGGCCGCAAACTCGGCTATCACCTCAGGCGCCCCCTGCATCAGCAGCAGATCGCCAGGCTGAATCTTCAGCGTTCGCAGCCGTGCCTTCGAGCGCGTACCCTCGCGCGACACGGCCAGCAGGTTGAGCCCGTAGCGGGAGCGCAGCAGCATGTCGCTGGCCGAGCGGCCAGCAATCGCTGCCTCCGGACGGACCACGAGTTCCATCAGCACGATCTCGTCGGAAGCGGGGGCCTTCTCTGCAATCGCGTCTTTTTTTTCGGCGCCGGGCTGGTGGTCAATGGCCTTGCTGTTGTCGGGCCGGGATTCCCGGGTCTCGTCCTCACTGGCTTCGCTTTGAGCGCTCGACGCAACCGCCTCTTCCAGCGTCAGGCCGAGGCTGGAAAGCAAACTGGCCAGAGCCTCGACCTCGGCCTCGATGATCAGGATGTCGCCGGCCAGCACCTTTCGTCCCGCTTGGGGTGCGTTCATGCGCACCTCATTGCGCACCAGACCCACGACCTGTGCATCGGCTTCGTCAAGCGAGCTTTCGATATCGCGCAGGGTCATGCCAGCGGCCTTGCTATCGTCCGTCACGCGTACTTCGGTGAGGTACGCCCCTGTCTCGAAGCCCTCTGTGCCGGCCTGCTTGCGTGCCGGAACCAATCGCCAGCCAACCAGGGCCACAAAGCCTACGCCGGCCACGGCCACGGCCAGTCCGACTGGCGTGAAGTCGAACATGGCGAAGCCGCCGGCGCCGTTCTGGGCGCGGAATCCCGACACGATCAGGTTGGGCGGCGTACCGATCATGGTCGTCATGCCGCCGAGGATGGTGCCGAAGGCAAGCGGCATCAGCACCCGCCCGGGCGGCAGGTCGAGGCGCCCGGCAAGCTGCAGGGCCACCGGCATCAAGAGCGCCATTGCCCCGACGTTGTTCATAAAGCCGGACAGCACCGCACCCAGCCCGACCAGCGCAGCCAGACTCAGCGTCGGGCCGGCATGCTTCGGCAAGATATGGCGGGTGAGCACATCGATCGCGCCGGTCACCTGCAAACCCCGGCTCAGCACCAGCACGCAAGCAACCGTAATCACCGCCGGATGGCCGAAGCCGGCGAATGCGTCTGCAGGCGCCACCAGGCCGATCAGCACGCAGGCCAGCAGCGCACCCACGGCCACCATGTCGTGACGCCAACGGCCCCACAGGAACATGGCCATCGTTGCCAGCAGGACTGCAATGATTGCCGCTTGTTCACCGGCCATGAAAGTCACCCGGGTTCAGGCAACGCCCCTGCCGTTGCGGCGGAAGGCGGGGGAGCAAAACCTCGCTGTTGCGGTGTCGTGCAGCCACCGCATGGGCTCAGTCACGCTGATAGATGAAATCCCGCCTGAACGGGTAATTCGGCTGGCCGCCGTCAACGGCCTTGCCCGCCAGCACCTGCCACAGTTCCATCCAGCCGTGGTCGAAGGCATAGGCCGAACCCGCCATATAGATGCGCCAGATGCGGTATTTCTGTTCACCAATCAGGCGGCGCGCTTCGTCCGCATGCTCTTCCAGACGGGTAACCCAATGCCACAGGGTCTTGCCGTAATGTGGGCGCAGGTTTTCGGCATCCAGACATTCGAGACCGCTACCTGCGGCTGCGCGCAACACCTCGGAGGCGTGCACCAGTTCGCCGCCCGGGAACACGTACTCCTCGATGAATTCGGCGATGCCGCTGCCGAGGCCGCTGGCATCGGGCTCGGCTGTGGTGATGCCGTGGTTGAGCACCAGCCCGCCCGGCTTCAACAGCGCGTTGATCTTGTCGAAATAGGTACGCAGATTGAGGCGTCCGACGTGCTCGAACATGCCGACGCTGGCGATCTTGTCGTAGACGCCGTCTTCGGGCACGTCGCGGTAATCCATCCTGCGCACCTCGACCCGGCCGGCCAGGCCGCGCGCCTCGATTTGCTGGCTGACGTGCGCATGCTGGTCATCCGACAGCGTGATGCCGACCGCGCGCACGCCGTAGCGCTCCGCAGCGTGCAGGATCAGTCCGCCCCAGCCGCAGCCGATATCGAGAAACTGCTCGTCGGGTTTGAGATCGAGCTTGCGGCAGATGTGGTCGAGCTTGGCCACCTGCGCGTCATCCAGACTCATGTCCGGGGTCTTGAAGTAGGCGCAGGAATAGACCCGCCGACTGTCCAGCCACAGGCCGTAAAAATCGTTGGAAACGTCGTAGTGATACTGGATGTTCCTGCGGTCCTTGCTGCGCGTATGGCGCCACCACTTCCAGCTGTCGGAGCCGGTTTTCGGCGCGCTGTCGCCTGCGTTGCACAGGCGGTCGCCGAGCGCGAGGATGTCGCGGACATCGCCCTCCAGATCCAGCTGGCCCTCGACATACGCGCGCGCCAGCGCGCCGAGGCTGGGGTCGACCATGGCCTTGAGGCTGGCCGCCTGATGCAGCCGCACCCGCACCGCAGCATCGGCGACAGCGCCGACCAATTCGCCATTCCACAATTCGACAACGAATGGCAAGCCGGATGCTTCTACCCGCCGCCGCATCTGATGAACCAGCAATTGATCCAGCATGACACCCTCCTCCAAGTTTGGCGGTGCGTGGTCGTATTGTTTTTTTGCCGCCTGAAATAACTTTAGGCCAAATCGACCACCAGCGCTGCGCGGGTGTTTTCCGCCAGTGTCATCGATTCCACCCTGTAGGCATCAAGATCGATGCCCATGCGTATCGCCGCGCCCGATTTGGCTGCAGCGATCGAGGTAGGGTCGAGTTCGAAACGCAGGAAATGCACCGACGAGGTCTTTTCCTCGTTCTCGCGCTCCAAGTCCTCGTCGGCGATGGCAAATGCTTTTGGCTGGTCGGCCACCTGCACCCACACGCGGTCCTCGATGCCTTTCAGATTTGCCAGCGCCACCTTGCGCTCGTCCGGGTCGGAGTACTGGATCATCATGGTGGCCTTCCAGTTGGTGCCGTCCGGCACCAGCGGGTTGTAGGCGTCGAGTTCATCCTGGATACCGGCTTCCTCGAAGGTGCGCTCGGCGCGCAGCATTTCCTGGATCTGGTAGCGCATGGTCTTCTCGTCTTCGAAGATCAGCGTGACGTGGTCGCCCAGTTCGACCATGCGGTTCTTCTTGTGCGCCATGACTTCGGCGCGCATTTCGGGACGCACCTTGGCGTAGCTTTCCAGGCTCATCAGACTGTCACGGGTAATGTGCGGCATGTTTCTTTCTCCTTTATAGCGAGGGTTCATTCAAGACCATAGGCGATGCGCAGCAGCGTGATCGGATGCTGCTTCTGCGCGCTTGAATCGCCCATGCCCTGCAGGATGTGACGCGCGGCAATCGCGCAGTCTGAACTCACGTAATCCGGTTGCGGCTCGGCCATCTGGCGGAACACCGGCTTGCCGATCTTCATCGACTTGTCGAAGAACTCGCGCTTCACGCCCCAGGTGCCGTCGTGGCCGGAGCAACGCTCGACCATGGTCACCGTGGCGCCTGCCAGCTGCAACGCGTCGCGCGTCTTGTTGCCGATGTTCTGCACGCGCTGATGGCACGGCACGTGATACGCCACCTTGCCGAGCGGGCTGTTGAAATCGGTCTTCAAGAGGCCGTCGACATTCCGCGCCATCAGGTATTCGAACGGATCCCACATCGCCTCCTTCACCGCCTGCACATCGGCGTCGTGCGGGAACATCAGCGGCAGCTCCTGCTTGTACATCAGCGTGCACGAGGGCACGGCGGTGAGGATGGCATAGCCGTCGCGCGCGAGTTTCGCCAGATGCGGGATATTGATTTCCATGAGCTTTTCCACGGCATCGAGATCGCCCAGCTCCAGCTTCGGCATGCCGCAGCAGGCTTCCTTCTCCACCAGCACGGCGGGGATTTCGTTGTGCGCCAGCAGCTTCAAGAGATCGTGGCCGATGCCGGGCTCGTTGTAGTTCACATAGCAGGTCGCGTAGATCGCCACCTTGCCCGGCGTCTTCTCGCCGGCCTTCACCGCGAAATCGCTGCGTGGCTTGGCGGTGGAACGGAATTTCGCGCTGTCGTATTCGGGCAGCTTGCGGTCGGGGTGGATGTGAAGCACGCTGTCGACCATCTTGCGGATCGGCTTGCTCTTCAGGCTTGCGTTCACCGCCTGCACCACCACCGGAATCGAGGCGAGCTTGCCCATCGCGTCGGTGCTGGACAAGAGCTTGTCGCGGAACGTGGTGCCCCCTTTTTTGAATTTGATCGCCTTGGCGCGCAGCATGGTGTGCGGGAAATCGAGGTTCCACGGATGCGGCGGCACGTACGGGCATTTGGTCATGTAGCAGAGGTCGCACAGATAGCACTCGTCGACCACTTTCATGTAGTCGGCCTTGGCGACGCCGTCCACTTCCATCGTCGAGGATTCGTCCACCAGGTCGAACAGCGTGGGAAACGCGGTGCACAGCGACAGGCAGCGGCGACAGCCGTGGCAGATGTCGAAAATGCGCTCCAGCTCGTGGTTGAGCTTGTCTTCGTTGTAGAAATCCGGGTTTTTCCAGTCGAGCGGGTGACGGGTCGGGGCTTCGAGGCTGCCTTCGCGTGTGCTCATGCGAACTCCATTGTTTTTTTGAAAATCAGGGCCAAAAAAAGCGGGCCGAACCCGACCCGCTTTTTACTTGGGCAGAATTACGCGCCCAGAGTGTCCAGGGTCTTCTGGAACTTGTTGGCGTGCGAACGCTCGGCCTTGGCCAGCGTCTCGAACCAGTCGGCGATTTCGTCGAAGCCTTCCGAACGCGCATCCTTGGCCATGCCCGGGTACATGTCGGTGTACTCGTGGGTTTCGCCCGCGATTGCGGTCTTCAGATTGTCGGCGGTGGGGCCGAACGCCATGCCGGTGGCCGGATCGCCACACTTTTCCAGATATTCCAAGTGGCCGTGCGCATGGCCGGTTTCGCCTTCGGCGGTGGAGCGGAACACGGCAGCAACGTCGTTGTAGCCTTCCACGTCAGCTTTTGCTGCGAAATAGAGGTAACGGCGGTTGGCCTGTGATTCGCCAGCGAAGGCGGCTTTCAGATGGTCTTCGGTTTTCGAGCCCTTGAGTTGCATAACCTGATCTCCTTGTTTTACATAGACATGCTTTGCAGCACTGATAATCCATCCCAACCCCGCTTGTCCAACCACTTGTTTATAGCAGGCCTGCGGGCGGATGAAATCCGGTTTTTAGACTAAGTCTAATACCTAAACGAAGATTAAACCCGCTACGATGACGCTGTCAACCTCGCGTAGGGTCACGCTGTCAAAGCCACGATTACATGCATGCGTCGACCCCGAAGGGTACAAGCGGACGTATCAGACTGAGACCTTGACGATGTCATGGGTTTGCGTCAACGACTTGCCTCTTGCAGTAAACTCTTCCGCTATCGGAGAACCGCCATGAGCTTAGACAAAACCAAAACCGACGCCGAATGGCGCGCCGAGCTGAGCCCCGAGCAATACCGCATTCTGCGCGAGCATGGGACCGAGCGAGCCTTCACCGGGCAATACTGGGACAACCACGAAGCCGGGGAATATCGCTGCGCGGCCTGCGGCGAGCCGCTGTTTTCGTCCGACACCAAGTTCGATTCCGGCACCGGTTGGCCGAGTTTCTACCAGGCGCTAAACGGCGATGCTGTAGCGGAAAAGACCGACAGCAGCCACGGCATGGTACGCGTCGAGGCGCTGTGCCACCGCTGCGGCTCGCATCTGGGCCACGTCTTTCCCGACGGTCCCGCTCCCACTGGAATGCGCTACTGCATCAACTCGGCCTCACTCACTTTCCAGAAAAAGCAGGACTGAGCCTTGCATATTTTTGATGCACAGATTGCGGCAATCGTCCCCGCCACGCCCAGTATCCACGTCCTGCGCCTCGCTATCCCCGACCCCGCCTTCCGCTTTTTGCCGGGGCAGTGGGTGGATCTCAGCATCGAGGTCGAGGGCGTGATGCACACCGCCGGCTACTCCATCACCACCTCGCCCATCCATCAGGGCGAGATCGAACTGGCGATCAAGGCGAGCACGCGGCATCCGGTCGCGCGCTGGGTATACGAGCACGCTACCGTCGGCGACCGCGTGCAGGTGAGCCAGGGCCAGGGGCCGTTTGTTTACCTTCCCGAGATGAGCGACAACGTGGTGCTGATCGGCGGCGGCGTCGGCGTCACCCCGCTGCTTTCCATCTTCCGTCATGTGCGCGACGCGCAACTGCCCACCCAGGCACACCTGGTCTACAGCGTATCGGACAGCCGCGAAATCCTGTTCCGCGACGAACTCGAGGCGGCCGTCCGCAATCACGACAATCTGCATGTAAGCTTCACCGTCACCCAGCCCGACCCCCTCTGGCATGGTCTCACCGGCCGCATCGATCCGGTCAAGCTGCATGCGCTCGACGTGCCCGACGACACGCTGTACTACCTGTGCGGCCCCAAGGGCATGGTCGAGGACATGAGCACCTTGCTGCATGATCTCGGCGTGCCGATGAACCGCATCATTTTCGAAAAGTGGTGGTAGGCCTATTCAACCATTAGCGTCTTCCCCCGGCTTGTGTATGTTTGCAAATCAACCTGAACGGAGAACCCCCATGCGCATCGTTCCCTTGCTTGCTGCCCTCGTCTTTTGCACCCCTGTGCTGGCCGGCCCAAAGGATGTCGTCCGCGCCTATCCGGCGCAGAAAGTTCACGCTGACACCTACGTCATCCACGGCCCGCAAGGCGTGCCCTCGGTTGCCAACCAGAGCTTCATGAACAATCCTGCGTGGATCATCACCGCCGACGGCGTTGTCGTGATCGATCCCGGTTCCAGTGTGCAGGCTGGGCGCATGGTGGTGGAACAGTTGCGCAAGACAACGAAAAAGCCGGTCACCCACGTCTTCAACACGCACGTCCACGGCGACCACTGGCTGGGCAACCAGGCCGTGCTCGAGGTGTGGCCGAAGGCCACGATCATCGGCCATCCCGACATGATCAAGCAGGCGAAAAACGGCGCCGACGCGTTCTGGATCAAGCTGATGTCGGACATGACCCAGGGCTACACCGACGGCACGCGCGCCGAGATTCCCACGGTCGAAGCGTCCGACGGCCAGGAATTCAAGATCGGCGGCAAAACCTTCCGCATCCATTCCTCGACCGACGCCCACAGCAAGACCGATCTGATGATCGAGATGGTCGAAGACCGCATTCTGTTCACCGGCGACAACGTCCTCAGCCGCCAGGTGATGAACCTGCGCGACGGCACCTTCAAGGGGGTGATGAAGGCCACCGAGCGTGCGCTCGCCCTCAATGCAAAACTCTATGTACCCGGCCACGGCAAGACGGGCGACCGCAAGTTCGTCGAGGAACACAAGGCCTATTTCGACACACTGATGGCCGAAGTTCGGCGCATGTACGACGATGGCATGAGCGATTTCGAGATGAAGCCGGTGCTTGTCGACAAGCTAAAAGCCTACAGGAACTGGGCGGAGTGGGAGACCAACCTCGGCCCGCAGATCAGCCTGGCGATTCTGGAAATCGAGCAGGAGTAAGCTCGAGGCGACCGCTGCATGCGGTCGTTGTCAAAACATCAATCCAGCAGGCGCGTAACGCTGGCCGCCCTGCCCGGCTGCCATTCTCCGTCCAGGCTGACCCACTCGACGCGGTCACCGAGCATGCGGACGACACCGGGACGGCGGTTGTCGCCGGTATCGGAAAACTCGAAGCGATAATCGCGCAGGAACTGCAACTGGCCGCTGCTGTTGCGCGCAAAGCGGGTTCGGCTCAAGGCCACCGTGTCATCGAGGAACTGCAGGCCGGCGTCGGCGCAGGCACGGCGGCCGACGGCGACAGCCTGTTCACGCACCTGCATGCCGGCGTACCAATACCAGCCGACGGCGCCAAACAGCCCCAGCAGCAGGATTTCCCAGCTCACTGGCCGGCTGAATCGGATTTGACCGGGCTGCGGAACAGCGCGGCCACCTGTCTTTTGGGCCCCGGACGCACCAGTGCCGGCGTGGTTTCGGCACGCGGCTCAGCACTCGGCTCATAGGGCGCATCGAACAGCGCATCGCGGGAAGCAGCCGGTTTGGCACGCGGCGCGCGGTGCTCGGCTGAAGGACGCTCAGCCGAACGCTCGGCAGGGCGATCGGCGCGTGGCGGGCGCGACTGGTATGCGGGCACATCGGCCGCGCCGGGCTCAAATCCGGGGACGATCGTCGGCTCGATCACGCTGCCTATCAGCTTCTCGATGTCCTTGAGGTAGCGCGTTTCCGACTCGCTCACCAGCGAAATCGCCTCCCCGAAGGCCCCGGCGCGGCCGGTACGGCCGATGCGGTGCACGTAATCCTCGGCGTTGTGCGGCAGGTCGTAGTTGACGACGAAGGGCAGCGCCTCGATGTCGAGGCCGCGCGCGGCGACGTCGGTGGCGACCAGCACGCGGATGGTGCCGGCCTTGAATGCGTCGAGCGCCTTGATGCGCTCCTGCTGGGTCTTGTCGCCGTGGATCGCATCGGCATGGATGCCGGCCTTGTTGAGTTCGTTGGCGAGCCGGTTGCAGCCCAGCTTCGTCCCCGTGAACACCAGCACCTGCCGCAGGTCGCGGCTCTTGATCAGATGCGCCAAGAGCTGCCGCTTGCGTTCGTGGTGCACCGGATGCACCACCTGGGTCACCGTCACCGCCGTCTCGTTGCGCGCCACTTCGATGAAGGTCGGGGTGTTGAGGATGCTGTCGGCGAGCTTGCGGATTTCTTCCGGGAAGGTGGCCGAGAACATCATGTTCACCCGCTGCGTCGGCAGCAGCGCGACGATGCGCTTGAGGTCGGGCATGAAGCCCATGTCGAGCATGCGGTCCGCTTCGTCGAGCACCAGGGTGTTGACCTGGTTGAGCATCAGCGTCTTGTTCTGCACGTGGTCGAGCAGGCGACCGGGCGTCGCCACCAGGATTTCGACGCCGGTTTTCAGGATCGGGATCTGGGTGTTGATGCTGACCCCGCCGTACACCACCAGCGAGCGCAGCGGCACGTGCTTGGTGTAGGCCTGCACGGCCTCCTCGACCTGGATCGCGAGCTCGCGGGTGGGGGTGAGAATCAGTGCGCGAATCGGATGCTTGGCCGGCGAGGTGCCGGTATTGGCGAACGGCAGCAGGCGCTGGATCAGCGGCAGCGCAAACGCCGCCGTCTTGCCGGTGCCGGTCTGCGCCGCACCGAGGATGTCGCCGCCCTGCAGCGCCAGCGGAATCACCTGCGCCTGAATCGGCGTCGGCGTCACGTAGCCCATCTCGTCGAGGGCACGCAGGATATCGGGGGCAAGCCCGAGTTCAGCAAAAGTCGTCAAAGCGTTATCCAATCAAATCCTGTCGTCTGGCAGGCCACGCGCACGTCATCGTCCGCGCAGTTCAGCACCTGGGCCAGCGCACGCTGCGCCAGTGCCGCCGTGTTGTTCTTTTTCGATACGTGCGCGGCCATCACGCATTGTAATTTTTCATGCTTCAGCTTATCCAGCAAGGCCGCCGACTGAGCATTTTCCAGATGGCCGAAGCGCCCGCCCACGCGGCGCTTGAGGCTCACCGGATACGGCCCGTTTTCCAGCATCGCCGCGTCGTGATTGCATTCCAGAACCAGCGCGTCGACGCCGGCCAGCATGGCCTCGATGTGGGGCGTACTGCATCCCGTATCGGTCAGCACCCCGAGCCTGCGGGCACCGTCGCCGAACACGTACTGCACCGGCTCGCGCGCGTCGTGCGGCACCGGATAGGGCTGGATTTCCAGATCGTCCACCGCGAATGCCGCATGGCTGTCGATCACCTGTACCGCCACGCCGTCGAGATCCTGCGCCATCGCCAGCGTGCCGGCGGTCAGCCACACCGGCAGCTTGTGCTTGCGCGCCAGTCGCCCCACGCCGCCGATATGGTCGCTATGCTCGTGGGTGACGACAATGCCGGCCAGATCGGCTGCCTGCAAACCGAGTCGCGCCAGTCGTGCGACGCTGTCCGCGAGACCAAAACCACAGTCCATCAGTACCCGGGTCGATCCGGCCTCGATCAAGAGGCCGTTGCCTTCGCTTCCGCTACCGAGACTGGCAAACCGCATTACGCGCCCTTCCGCGTCACTTCAATTCTTTGTGCAGCAGATTGACGATGCGGGTCTGCGTATTGACGTCGGCCGGCTTGCCGTCCGTGCCGGTGACGTTGACCCGGCTCTTCTCGCCCGCCTCGCTGACCACGATCTGCAACTGCGGCGACGTCTGATCCTTCTTGCTGCGCCAGAAGGCGAACTTGGCCAGCATGCCTTCGTCGCGCTTGCTGGCGTTGTCGACGTCAGGATCGATATAGCGCACGAAGTACACACCCTTGGAGCGGTCGCGATCCTCCACCGCAAAGCCGACGCGATCCAACGCGAGGCCGACGCGGCGCCAAGCGCGGTCGAAATTCTCGTCCATTTCCAGAACCGGGGCGCCGGCATCCCGAACGATGCGCGCCTGCTCCGGCGTCTGCTGCTTGGCCAGCTGGGTCTGGGCACGACTCTCCTCCACACCGAAGCGCAGCATCAGGCGACGCAGCATTTCGGCCTCGAGTTCGGGATCGGCCGGACGCGGCTGCCACACCGTCTTGTCCTTGCCCTCGGTGGCATAGACTTCCATCATGCCGCGATGACTGATGTAGATCTCGGTGCCTTCCTTGCCGGTTTCGATGCGGGTGCGGAACTTGTCGCGCTCAGCAGTGGAATACAGGCCGTCGATCACCTTGCCCAGCGTGCGCCGAATCACATCCTGCGGAATGTTGGCGCGGTTTTCCGCCCAGTCGGTTTCGATCACACCGGTTTCCGGCGATTCCAGGTTGACGATGAAGCCGGTCTCCTGCCAGAAATCCTTGATCACCGGCCACACCTGCTGTGGCGTCGCCTGCACCACCAGCCAGCGCTGGCTGCCCGCGCGTTCGATGCGTGCCGTGTCCTGCGCCGGCAGCAGGGTTTGCGCCCCACTCGGCGCGGCCTTGCGCTCCTGGCTATAGGTGGACAGGGTGGCGGTGCCGCTGCCCTGGGTGTCGGGAATGGCGTAACGGTTGTCTCCCGTCGGCGCGGTGAGATCGGGCGGCACTTCCAGTGTCGGCAGCTTGTCGGCCGATTTGTAGTCGATCTTCTTGGATTCCACGATGCCGCAACCCGACGCGGCGAGAGTGACCATCAGAAACAGAGGCAGTAAACGCATTAAAGTGTCCTAAACGGTGGGCTTACATTTTTCCAGCGTGGCGCGCTGCATTAATAGTCGCGGCGCAGCACTAGATCAAATTGGCGTGACGCATCGCGTCACGCAGTGTGTCGTGCAGTCCGGCAGACAGCGGGGTCAGCGGCAAGCGCAGACCGGACGGTATCAATCCCAGCTCGGCGCAGGCCCACTTGACCGGGATCGGATTCGCTTCGACGAACAGCTTGCTGTGCAGCGGCAGCAACGCGTTGTTGAGTTCGCGCGCGCGCGCCAGGTTCCCTTCGAACGCGGCCACGCACATCTCGTGCATCAGCTTCGGCGCCACGTTGGCCGTGACCGAGATCACGCCGTGGCCGCCCAGCAGCATGAAGGGCATCGCCGAGGCGTCGTCGCCGCTGTACAGCGCAAAGTCCTTCGGCGCGCGGCGAATCAGGTCGGCCGCACGCTCCATGCTGCCGGTGGCATCCTTCAGCCCGACGATGCCCGGCACATCGGCCAAGCGCAGCGCGGTGTCGTTCGACAGATCGGCCACGGTGCGGCCCGGCACGTTGTAGAGGATCAGCGGCAGGTCGACTGCCTCGGCGATTTTTTTGTAGTGCTGGTAGAGGCCTTCCTGGGTCGGCTTGTTGTAGTACGGCACCACCGACAGTCCGGCCCGCGCGCCCGCTGCCTGGGCGCATTCGGTCAGCTCGATCGCCTCGGCGGTCGAATTGGCACCGGTACCGGCGATCACCGGCACCCGCCCGGCGGCCTGCTCGACCGTGGTGCGAATCAGCAGGCAATGCTCGTCGAAGCTGACCGTCGGCGACTCGCCGGTGGTGCCGACGATGACGATGCCGTCCGTTCCCTGCGCGATATGCCAATCGACAAGACGACGCAGCGCGTCGAGGTCGAGCGCGCCGTCGTCCGACATCGGGGTGACGATCGCAACCAGGCTGCCTCTGGCCATATTCGTTTCTGCCATCTTGTTTCCGCCGCTTTATATTTCAGTACCGCGCCGTCATGGTTGCGGCGGGTTAACGATAAATCGGAGCATTCTAATCCATCTGGCCGCGGCCGGCGTCATCTTGCGACGAGCCAACCCAGCCAGCTGGCCAGCTGTTCGATGCCCAGGCCGACGCCGTGGGTGACCAGCGGCACCGCCCACACCCAGGCGGCCATCAGTCCCAGCGCGGCGATGCCTAGTCCGACCGAAAACATGTCCAGCCCCGGCGTGGTGCGCGCCACGATGCCGAAGGCCAGCTGAATCAGTAACGCCAGCGCCACCAGCGGCAATGCCAGCTGCAGCCCGGTGGCGAATAGCCAGCCGGCCGCTTCGGCCAGTTGACGCAGGTCGGCCGCGGCAGGCAGGACGGCGACCGGCATGGCGGCAAAGCTGTCGCGCAGCGCATCGACGATCAGCAGATGGCCACTGGCCCCCAGAAACGCCATTGCCGCCAGCCATCCCGCCAGGGCGCGCCAGGCGGCGTCCGCCGGCGCCGCCTGCTCGTCGGTCAGCGTCAGCAGGCCGCCGGTTGCGGTGTGGCCGGTCCATACCAGCGCTGCCGTTACTGCGGAAAAAACGAGCCACACACAGAGCGCCAGCGCCGCGCCCCACACGATTTCCAGGCTCAACGCCAACATGCCCTGCAGGGTGAAAGGGGCAATACCCTCGATCACCAGGCCCGGAGCCAGCGCCGCAGCCAGCACGGCGGCCAGCATCAAGCGCAGCACCAGCGGGAGGCGGCCGATCAGCGGATCAAACAGGGTCCAGCCGGCAAGCCGGGCGAAGGCGAGCAGCCAGACGGCGAGGCTCGCTTCAGTCAGCGGCATGGCGGCCTCATTCAAGCAGGGCCGGGAAATCGGTCAGCAGGGTGCGTGCAAATTCAACCAGCTGCCCGCCCATCCAGCTGCCCAGCACCGCCAGCACGATCAGCATGACGATGAGCTTGGGCACGAAGGACAGCGTGGGTTCGAGAATTTGCGTGGCGGCCTGGAACAGGCTGATGGCGAAGGCGGTCAGCAGGCCTGCCAGCAATACCGGCGCGGCAATCAGCATCAACAGCCAGAGCGCGTCGCGGGCGAGGCCTTCCATCAAAAGCTCCCGAGCAGCGAACCAACCAGTAGATGCCAGCCGTCGACCGTGACGAACAACAGCAATTTGAGCGGCAACGACACCAGTTGCGGCGGCAGCATGATCATGCCGAGCGCGGTCAACACGGCGGCGACCACCAGGTCGATCACCAGGAAGGGCAGCACCACCATGAAGCCGATCTGGAAAGCGGTCTTGAGTTCGCTGGTGAGAAACGCCGGCGCCAGCGCCGCCAGCGGCACGCTGTCCACTTGTTTGGGATCGATGGTCTTGTCGTCGCCGATGAACAGGCTCAGGTCCTCGGCACGGGTCTGCCGCAGCATGAAGGTTTTCAGTGGCTGCGCGGCTTGCTCGGCAGCGTCGTTGAAGCTCAGCGCCCCGGAAAGATAGGGCTGATAGGCTTCGGTATTGATGGTCTTCAACGCCGGCGACATCACGAATATCGTCAGCAGCACCGCCAGCCCCATCAACACCAGATTCGGCGGCGCGGTGTGGCTGCCGAGGCCCTGCCGGAGCAGAAACAGCACCACCGCAATGCGGGTGAAGGCGGTAAACGCCAGCAGCAAGGCCGGCAGAAACGGAAACAGCAGCAGCCAGGGCAAGCTCGTGCCCGGCACGCCGATCACCTGCCCGCCCGCGCCGGGGGCGACGCTCAGCAGCGGCACGCTCGATTCCGCGCCCAGAACGGGCGCGCTCAGCGCCAGCGCCGCAAGCAGGAGGGCGCGCTTCATCCCGGCCTCCCCGCGGGTGACGTAGCGCGATCGGCTGGCCTCGGCAGGGTGTGCAGCAGCCGCACATTGCCCCCGCCCACGCCCAGCAGCAGCCAGGTGTCGTCGACCTCGACCACCACCACGCGCTCACGCGTGCCCACCGGTGTCGTCCCCACCACCTTGACCGCGCCTTGCGCACCCATGCCCGGCAGGTAGCGGCGGGCAAGCCAGGCCACCGCGACGAACCCGCCCAGGATCAAGACCAGGCTCAACAGCACGGTCAGCATGCTGGCAGTCGTGTCGGGCGCGGCCATCGCCGCCGACGGAATCAGCAGCAACGCGCCAGCCGCAAAAAACTTAGCCATGCCGTATCACTCCTCGCGCCCAGCGCGTCATGTCGATTGTGAGGTGCGGCAACTGCACGGCGAGCGTTGCCTGCGTAAGATCGGTTGTGATGTGCCAAGCCAGCGCAGGCGGCAGCGCGGCCCGCGCGGCCCCATCCAGCCAGCTTTCCGCCAGTGCGGCATCCAGGCTCTGGATCAGGCCTTGGGGCACAAAGGGAGCCGAGCCCTGCATGCGCTGCCCGCCGAGACGGCGCGTCAGCCACAAGGTGGCCAGCGCGGCATCGGGCTGCCAGGCGGGCGTCGCCGGTGCGGCGGATGGCGCTTGCACCATCGTCTGGGCCATCGACATCGCCTGGACCGGCAGGCGCAGGCGTGCCGTCAGGGTCGCAGCCAGCTTGCGGGTCAGCCGCGTCTGCAAACCGTCGGCCGCGACGGGGGGCGTGGTCAGATAAGCGATTTCGTCGGGCGTGAGTGGCAGCAATTGCATCAGAGCACCCGTCGTCCCGCATGGCGCAGCGTCAACTCCACCAGTTCATCGTGCTGGCGCTGCTCGATGCGCCGTTGCTGGATGGCGGCCTGGGCCAGATGGCGCTGTTCCAGCAGGCGCAGCGCCTTCACCCGCTGCTCAACCTGCATCCATTCGGCCAGCCGTGACTGCCAGTCAGAGTGCGCGGCATCGATCGCCTCCTGCGCCGCCTGCATTTCAGCCGCCTGCGCGCGTTGCAGACGATTCGTCTCCTGCAGCAATGCTGCCGTTACGCCCCCACGAAGCTCGCCCGCCAGCTGGGCGATGTGGCTGTCGCGCAAAGCGGTCAACTGCACCTGGCGGCCGCGCGCGCGGAGCCAGATGCCATGAGCGAGCTTGACCGAGCGCGACAGCGTCTCGCTGCGCCGCTCGGCCAACTGCAGCACCCGGGCGAGCGCAAAGGGCTTCAAGCAAGCACCTCATCCAGTCCCGCACGGGCGGCATCCAGCGTCGCGTGTTCGCGCATGCCCTGCATCAGATAGCCCTGCATTCTGGGGAACAGCCGCACCCCTTCGTCCAGCACCAGGTCGGCGCCCGGCACATAGGCGCCGACCGCCAGCAGGTCGCGGCTGCGCATGTAGCGCGAGTAAAGATATTTGAAGCGGCGGGTGCGCTCCAGCGCCTCCTCGGAAAGGAGGTCGGGCTGGGCCCGGCTGATCGAGGCTTCGATATCGATCGCGGGGTAATGCCCGGCGTCGGCCAGGTCCCGGCTCAACACGATGTGGCCGTCGAGAATCGCGCGCGCCGCATCGGCGATCGGATCCTGCTGGTCGTCGCCCTCCATCAGCACGGTGAAGAACGCGGTGACCGAACCGCTGCCGCTGCGGCCATTACCGGCACGCTCGGCCAGCTGCGGCAGCTTGGCGAACACCGACGGCGGATAGCCCTTGGTGGCAGGCGGCTCGCCGATCGCCAGCGCCACCTCGCGCTGCGCCATCGCGTAGCGGGTGAGCGAATCCATGATCAGCAGCACGTGCTTGCCCTGGTCGCGAAAATATTCGGCGATCGACATCGCATAGGCCGCGCCGTTCAGCCGCATCAGCGGCGGATGGTCGGCGGGCGCCGCCACCACCACCGCGCGTGCCATGCCCTCGGGGCCGAGAATGCGGTCGATGAATTCCTTGACCTCGCGGCCGCGTTCGCCGATCAGGCCGACCACGACGACGTCGGCTTCGGTCATGCGCGCCATCATGCCGAGCAACACGCTCTTGCCGACGCCGCTGCCGGCAAACAGGCCGAGCCGCTGCCCGCGCCCCACCGTCAGCAGGCCATTGATCGCGCGCACGCCGACGTCCAGCGTTTGCCGGATCGGCGCACGTTCCAGCGGATTGATCGGACGGCTGTACAAGGGCACTCGCCGTTCCAGCGACAACGGGCCGAGGCCATCCAGCGGCCGTCCAGCGCCGTCGAGCACGCGTCCCAGCAGGCGCTCCCCGACCGGCACCTGGCGTACCCGGTCCTGCGCGCGACGGCGCGGCACGTAGCGCATCCCCAGGCGCGGAGGCTGCGCCGCCATCGGGTTGTCGGGAATCACCCGCGCGCCCGGCATCACGCCGTAGATGTCGGTGGCCGGCATGATGAACAGGCGGTCGCCGGAAAATCCCGCCACCTCGGCCTCGATGCTCTGCCCCCCCGGCACCTGGATGTGGCACTGGCTGCCCACCGGCAGGCGCAGTCCGACTGCTTCCATCACCAGCCCGGACACGCGCGTGAGGCGGCCGCTGCTCGCAATCGGCGCCGCCCAGCTCACCGCGCGCCGACAGTCGGCCAGATATTCGCGCAGGCGGACGATGCGGTCCATTATTCGAGCCAGTTCTGGTTGGAGCCGAGCACCTGCACCACCTGGCGCCAGCGTGCCGGCAGCGTGGCGTCGAGGTCGCCCTGCCCGGTTTCGATCAGGCAGCCGCCGCGCACGATGCGCACGTCTTCGACGATGCGCAGACGGTTCTTGTCGAGCACCTGGTCGAGATGCGGACGCACCAGCGCGGCATCTTCGGGATTCAGCAACAGGCGTGCCTCGCGGCTGGTTTCCGCCATCTGTTTCAGCGCCAGGTTGACCACGTCGAGTATGCGTTCCGGGCGCGCGGCGAGTTCGCCCGCCACCACCTGGCGCGCCACGTCGAGCGCCAGTTCCAGCACCATGTCGGCCAGGCGAAAATCGAAATTGTCGAGGGTGGTGCCGAAGCTTTCGGCCAGCTGCTTCATGCGCCCGCAGGCTTGTTCGCCTTCCACCCGCCCGGCAGCCAGTCCTTCTGCATACCCCTCGGCGCGAGCGGCTTCGCGCCGCCCGGCCAGCTCGGCCTCGGCATCCACGACAGGCGGGGTGGGCTCGCTTGCCGACGCAGCCAGCTCCACCACTTCCCAGTGTTCAAATGCGGTGGTGTCGTCGTCGGTACTCATACCGCCTCCTCTTCTTCCGGGAACAGAATCGCCCCCTCGGCCGCCAGTCGCCGCAAGGTGGCACCGGCATCGTCCTGCGCGGCCTGGATCGCGGTCACCGGCAACGCGCCCAGGGTGTCGAGCTCATCGCGCATGCGCTGCGCCGCAGTCGAGCTCATCACCGCGGTCAGCGCATCGAGCACCCGCCCGTCGCTGCCCTTCAGCGCATGCAACAAGGTGCGCGCGCCGATGTTGCGCAAAAAAGCCTTGCGGCTGGCCTCGGGCAGGCGCGCCAGGTCTTCGAATGCGAGATTGCGCACACGCAGGCGCGCGGCCAGGTCGGCATCGTTCTGGTCGAGCTGGCTCAGGGCGGCCTCCACGCTGCCCTCGCTCATCTGTCCCAGCAGGCTGGCAACCGCGGCTTCGCCCTGCGGCGATGTAGTGGAGTCGAGGCTGGCCAGCCAGTCGTCCAGATCGCGCAGCATGTCGGGGGTGGGCGCCTCGCTGCGCGCCAGGCTCTGCAGCGTGTTTGCGCGCGTTTCGCCGGGCAGCACTTCGAGCACCGCAGCCGCGACGTCGCGTGGCAGCTGCGATATCACGGCGGCGATCAGTTGCGGCGGTTGCGCTTCCAGCAGGCCGGCTATCTCCGCCGGTTCGCGCCAGGCCAGTTTCTCCAGCGCCTGCGCGCCCGTCGCGCCCAGCCGCTGCAGCATCGCCTGCGCGCGCTCCGGGCTCAGCGCCAGTTTGAGTGTCTGATCGAGGAAGCGCCCGGTATCCGCGGCAAACCCGGTCTGTTCGGCCGCCTCGGCCGCGTAAGCGCGCAGGAGGGCGCCAACGCGCCCGCGCGGCAGCACCTCCAGTTCGCGCATGGCGCTGCCGAGGCGGCTCACTTCCAGCGGGCTCAGGAAGCGGAACACGGCGGCCGTGGCCTCCTCGCCCAACGCGAGCAGCAGCACAGCAGATTTTTCGATTCCCGCCTGGCTCATGCGCGCATCCTGGTTTGATTCATGCGGCTGCTCATGCGCGCATCCAGAGCTTGATCACATCCGCCGTCACGCGCGGATCGGCCATCACCTGGCCGCGGGCTGCGTCGAGCTCGGCATCGAAATCGTCCGCCTGCACTTCGATGACGGGGGTGCGGCGGCTCCGCGACCAGCCGATCGCGCCGAGCAGAAGCAGGATCGCCGCTGCCGCCACCAGCATCCAGGGCTGAAAATCCAAGGGTGGGGTCCTGGGCGGCGGCGCGCTGACCGGCCGCACCCGGGGAATCGGGATGGGCGCCTGCGCCCGGGGCGGCGTGGCAGCAGGCTCGGCCTGAGCCGGCGCGGGGGTGACCGCCGCAGGCAGTGCATACACGTTCAGGATGTCGCCGCGTGCCGGCAGCAAGCCCAGCGCCTGGCGTGCAAGCTGCGCGGCGCGTTTGATTTCGGCCGCGCTGGCCTCAAATCCCAGAATCACGATGGCATTCACGCGCTGGATGCGGCCTTCCGGCACGCGCGTGGTGCGCACGGTTTTTTCCAGCGGCCGCGTCTGTCCTCCGACCACGACATTGCGCACCCGCTCGACCGTCTGCCGGGTTTCGCTGTCTTCCAGCGTAGCCGTCACCTGCACGCTGACGCGATCCTTGCCCAGCCACGGCGTCAGCACCGCCAGCGCCCGCCGCGCCAGATCCTGTTCCAGCGCCAGACGCTGCGACTGGGCGGCCTCGGGGACCGCAACGCCCAGCAGGACGCCACGCGGGTCGAGCACTTGCACCTCGGCGCGCTTCATGCGCGGCACACTGGCCGCCACCAGGGTCTGGATCGTGGCCACCTGCCCGGCATCCAGCTGCGCCCCCGGGCGCAGCCGCACCAGCACGGCAGCCGTCGCGGGCGGCGCATCGCGCAGGAAGGGCGAAACCTTGGGCAGGGCGAGATGGACGCGCGCGAGCTCGACCGCGTCCAGCGCCTGGATCGAGCGGGCGAGGTCGACTTCAAGCGCGTGCTGATAGCGCTGCTGTTCCTGCAGCGACGATGCGCCGAAGCTGGGCGCGCGATCGACTTCATCCTGCGCGTCGGCGTCGGATTTGGGCAGACCCCGGGCAGCCAGGCGATAGCGGGCCGCGTGCAGCTGACCGGCCGGCACTTCGATGGTGCCGTCGGCGGCAGACAGGCGATAGGGAATGTCGAGTTGGTCGAGCGCGGCGATGACTTCGCCGCCGGAACGGTCGGATAGCTGCGTGTAGAGCACGCGATAGACAGGCGGGTTGAACCACACATAGGCCGCAGCCAGTGCGGCCAGCGGCAACAACACCAGCAGGGCGAGCATGAAGCGGCGCAACGGGCTCGCTTCAGCGATCAGGTCGCGCAGACTGCTCAGCCAACCCGGCACTGCACGCACCTCGTCTGCGTTGTCGGGTTCGGCTGGATGGCCTTGATGGGTTGGGTAGTCACATGGCGATTATAACCAGTCGGGCGCGGCCACAGCGCGCAATACCACTTGCAATTGCCCTGCCCGCTCGCGCCCCTGGAACCACCAGATGCCGCCTTTCTTCACCGTCAGATCGCCTGCCTGCCCGGTCAGCAGCTGCATCGCCACCTGCCCCAGCGTGGGCTGATGCCCGACGATCAGCACCGGATAGGGCGCATCCGGCCAGCCTGTGGCGGCCAGCACCTCCTCGGTGCTCGCACCGGGGGCCAGCGCCAGCACCTCGTCGTATTCACGCCCCAACGCCTGTGCGGTTTGCCTGGCGCGGGTGGCAGGGCTCGCCAGAACGCGGATGTCCTGCGGCAGTCGCGGATTGAGCCAGTCGGCCATGCGCGCTGCCTGCTTGCGGCCGCGGCCGGTGAGTTCGCGGTCGAGGTCGGGGAGCGTGTCCTCCGCCTCGGCGTGTCGCCACAAAATGAGTTCCATCCGGCTTCCCTCGAAAAATGTCTGGTCCTGAATACGTCCGTGCGCCCAGTGTGGGGCTCGCTGACGAACAAATGATGACAGGCCTGCTGTCCGCCATTGCGCGGCGGATCGGCTTGAATCACCAGTAAGGCTTCAATTTCAAGAACGCTTGCACGTGTGCGGCGCTTTCGCCGTTCGCTGCCTCCGCCTGTTTCGCGGCCAGCCAGCCAAGGACGAAATCCCCCATCGGACCCGCCTCCACATGCCCCGACATCAGCAGGCCCCACGCCACATGCGCGTCGTTGCTGCGCCCCAGGCTGTCCTGTGCATCGCGCAGCACAGCAAGATAGCGAGTCTGCCGGCGTTTATGCCCGTCAGGGGGTCCGCCGAACAAGGTCTGGAAAAACTCGGCTGCATAACGCTGGCGCTTGATGGCGATGCGCAGGGCATGGCGTTGCAGGGGCTCCAGTTGCGCAAAATCGCGCGCGCCGCGAACGATGGGGCGATGGCCTTTCTGCAGCGCCCGGCGGGCCCATTTGTCCAGCGGCGACAACTGGACGAAACGCTGCGCTTCCGGCGCGGCGCGCCAGCCGTGCTGCAGCAGCCAGCGCTGCAGCGCCAGCAGCCACGCGCCCGGACGTGCCTGGTTCAGTGCGGCCTGCATGGCCGCGCGCACCTCGGCGCGATGTGCCTCCAGCGCGTGCAAACCGCGCTGCCAGGCATCGGGGTCGGCGTAATGCGGGGCGATCGCGGGCAGCGTCTCCCCGCACAGCACATCCCAGTCGCGTGCCGGGCCGAGCGCGGCGGCCAGGGCGCGCAGGCCATCCATCAACGCGTCCGGCAGCACGCACGTCTTGCGATACAGCCGCAGCGCCGCGCGCAGACGCCGCAGCGCCACCCGCGCCTGATGCACGTATTCGATGTCGTCGGAGGCCAGCACGCCCGGCAGATTGGCCTGAAATTGCGCCAGACACGCCTGGCAGATCGCGACAAAGCCGTCTTCCACGCGCATGCCATTGTTCAGCACCAGCGGCACGGATTTCACCGGCGCCGCGTCCTCTCCATGCGCCAGGCGCACGCCACGCTCGGCCTTGCTGATGTCGAACGGCAGGCAGTCGAACGCGCCGGCCCACTCCAGCGCCAGCGCGAACAGCGCATCCGGCTGGCCCGCTTTCAATTCCAGTTCGATCTCGCAAATCGGCTGGCTGGCTTCGCCGGCGCGCACTTCGCCGACGTCCAGCGCCACCTCGATCTGCGCACTGCCCCTGCCCTGGAGCAGCCAGGCGGTGCGGGCAAAACGCGTTTCGAACACCGGCACGAGTTGCGCGCGCAGGTCCTCCGGCACATACGCCAGCGCCTCGTCCGGAAACCGGCTCCAATCCGGAACGCCCCGGCTGACCGGCATCTCGAATTCGGCGCGCCGCGACAGTCCGCCCTGCCGCTCGCCTTCGGTTTTCAGCGTCTGCAGCCAACGCCGTCCCACCCGCCGCACGCGCAACGCGACGCCCTGCGCGCTCAAGGCAAAGTCAGGGGTGTCGAAATAACGGGTCATCAGCTCCTGTTGCACCGGCGCGCTGCGCCGCCTGGCCATCCGCTTGAGAAAGGCTTCGGCCTGCTGCGGCGGCAGCGCCAGCTTGAGCTCGATTTCCACTGGATGCAGTGTTGTCATATAACTGTCATATCTCGGTTAGACGCGGACGTTTATCATTGAAGCACACCACCAATAAACACATCATGAACCTGCCCAGTCCCGACACCCTGATCAACCGCGAACTCGGCATTCTCGAATTTCAGCGCCGCGTGCTGGCGCAGGCGGACGATCCCAACATGCCGCTGCTGGAACGCTTGAAGTTTCTCTGCATTTTTTCCAGCAACATGGACGAGTTTTTCGAGGTGCGGGTCGCAGGCCTGAAGGAGCAGATTCGCGCCAATTCCACCCAGCGCTCGCCCGACGGCATGACGCCGCGCCAGCAATACCGCGCGGTATCGGAGACCGCGCATGCGCTGGTGGCCAAACAGTACGCGCTCTTCAACGAGGAAATCATCCCCGAACTGGCCGAACAGGGCATTCATTTCTTCCGCCGCACGCAGTGGAACGAAACCCAGGCGACGTGGATACGCAATTACTTTTTCCGCGAGCTGATGCCGGTGCTGACGCCGGTGGGGCTCGACCCCTCGCACCCCTTCCCGCGCGTGCTGAACAAGAGCCTCAACTTTGCGGTCGAGCTGTCCGGGCGCGATGCCTTCGGCCGCAATTCCGGCGCCGCCGTGGTGCAGGCCCCGCGCGCATTGCCGCGCGTGATCCGCATGCCGGAAGAGATCGCCGGCTGCGAATACGGCTTCGTGTTCCTGTCGTCGATCCTGCATGCCCACGTCGGCGAACTGTTCACCGGGATGACGGTGGAAGGCTGCTACCAGTTCCGCGTCACCCGCAACTCCACGCTGTTTGTGGACGACGAGGAAACCAAGAACCTGCGTCAGGCCCTGCAGGGCGAACTGCCGCAGCGACATTTCGGCGCGGCAGTGCGGCTGGAAGTGGCCGACAACTGCTCGGCATCGATGACTGCGTTCCTGCTGGAACAGTTTGAGCTCGACGCCGACGCCCTCTACCAGGAGCACGGCCCGGTGAACCTGGTTCGCCTGATGCAGGTGCCCGACTGGGTCGACCGCCCCGATCTGAAATTCACCCCCTTCGCCCCCGCCCTGCCCGCCCGGCTGGCCAAGGACGAAGACATCTTCGCGCAGATCCGCAAGGGCGACATCCTGCTGCACCACCCGTTCGAATCATTCCAGCCGGTGATCGACTTCATCGAGCAGGCCGCCGACGACCCCCACGTCGTCGCCATGCGGCAGACGGTCTACCGCACCGGCACCGACTCCAAACTGATGCAGGCGCTGATCCGCGCCGCGCAGTCGGGCAAGGAAGTCACCGTGGTGGTCGAGCTGATGGCACGCTTCGACGAGGAAGCCAACATCAACTGGGCCGCCAAACTGGAAGAGGTCGGCGCCCATGTCGTCTACGGCGTGGTCGGCCACAAGACGCACGCCAAGCTCGCGCTCGTCATCCGCCGCGAGGAAGGCGGGCTGCGCCCCTACGCGCATCTGGGCACCGGCAACTACCACGCCCGCACCGCACGCCTGTATACCGACTTCGGCCTGCTGACCTGCGACGAAGCGATCACCGCCGACGTCAGCAGCCTGTTCACCCAGATCACCGGCCTCGGCAAGGCCGGCAAGCTCAAGCGGCTGTGGCAGTCGCCGTTCACCCTGCACAGCGAAGTGGTTGCCGCCATCAACCACGAGGCCGAGCTCGCCGCAGCCGGGAAGCCCGCCGCCATCGTCGCCAAGATGAACGCGCTACTGGAGCCGCAGGTCATCGCCGCGCTCTACGCCGCGTCACAGGCCGGCGTCAAGATCGACCTCATCATCCGTGGCGTATGCGCGCTACGCCCCGGCATCGAGGGGCTCTCCGAGAACATCCGGGTGCGCTCCATCGTTGGCCGCTTCCTTGAACACACGCGCATCTTCTACTTCAAGAATGGCGGCGACGAGCAGGTCTACCTGTCGTCGGCCGACTGGATGGACCGCAACTTCTTCCGCCGTATCGAGACCGGCTTCCCCATCCTCAACCCCAAGCTGAAGAAGCGCGTGATCATCGAAGGCCTCAAGCCCTACCTGCGCGACAACGTGCAGGCCTGGGACATGCATTCCGACGGCAGCTACCGCCGCCGGTCGAAGCGACGCGCCAAGGGCTACTGCGCGCAGGTCGAGCTGCTGGCGTTGCTGACCAAACAGAAAAATCCATAGGCGGGGTTTATCCTGGTGCGCTGGTGCGCCTGATGCACCAGGGCTTGAAACCCGCTCCCCCCGCCCCCACCTCCCGTTCACCTTGTTTGTACGTTACGGGAGATAAAGGCATGTCCGCCACCAAAGAAACCCTGGGCTTCCAGGCAGAAGTCAAACAGCTTCTCCAGCTGATGATCCATTCCTTGTATTCCAACAAGGACATTTTCCTGCGCGAACTGATTTCCAACGCCTCCGATGCCGCCGACAAGCTGCGCTTCGAGGGCCTGTCCGATTCCGCGCTGTATGAAACCGACCCCGACCTCAAGATCCGCATCGCCTTCGACCGCGAAGCGCGCACGCTGACGATCAGCGACAACGGCATCGGCATGAGCCGGCAGGAAGTCATCGAGCACATCGGCACCATCGCCAAGTCCGGCACCCGCGAATTCTTCAGCCAGCTGTCCGGCGACCAGAAGAAGGACGCCGCGCTGATCGGCCAGTTCGGCGTCGGCTTCTATTCCGCCTTCATCGTCGCCGACCGCGTCACGCTGACCACCCGACGCGCCGGCCTCACGTCCGAGCACGGCGTGCGCTGGGAATCCGAGGGCGCCGGCGACTACACTCTGGAAACCGTCGACAAGCCCGGCCGCGGCACCGAGATCGAGCTGCATCTGCGCGAAGGCGAGGACGAATTCCACTCCGACTACAAGATCAACTAGGTCATCCGCACGTATTCCGACCACATCACCCTGCCCATCGTGATGAAGAAGACCGAATGGAAGGACGGCGTGGAAACGCCCACCGACGAGGACGAAACCGTCAACCGCGCCTCCGCCCTGTGGGCGCGCGCGAAGAAGGACGTCACGGAAGACGAATACAACGAGTTCTACAAGCACGTCGCCCACGACTTCGAGCCGCCGCTCGCCTGGTCCCACAACCGCGTCGAGGGCAAGCAGGAATACATCTCGCTGCTCTACGTGCCCTCGCACGCGCCGTTCGACCTCTACGACCGCGACCGCCGTCACGGCATCAAGCTCTACGTGCGCCGCGTCTTCATCATGGACGACGCCGAGCAGCTGATGCCGGCCTATCTGCGCTTCGTGCGCGGGGTGATCGACTCGGCCGACCTGCCCTTGAACGTCTCGCGCGAGATCCTGCAGTCGAGCCGCGACATCGATGCAATCAAGAATGGCTCGGTGAAGAAAGTGCTGGGCCTGCTGGAAGACCTGGCCGAAAACCAGCCGGAGAAATACGTCGAGTTCTGGAACGCCTTCGGCAAGGTGCTGAAGGAAGGCCCGGGCGAGGACTTCGCCAACAAGGAGCGCATCGCCGCCCTGCTCCGCTTCGCCTCCACCCATACGGATACGGATGCGCAGGTCGTCTCGCTCAAGGACTACATCGGCCGCATGAAGGAAGGCCAGGAAGCGATCTACACCATCACCGCCGACAGCTTCGCCGCCGCCCAGCACAGCCCGCACCTCGAAATCTTCCGCAAGAAAGGCATCGAAGTCCTGCTGCTATCCGACCGCGTCGACGAATGGCTGATGAGCAACCTGCATGAGTTCGACGGTAAGCCGATCAAGTCCGTCACCAAGGGCGGGCTGGATCTGGGCGCGCTGGAAGACGAAGCCGAGAAGACCGCGCAGAAGGAAGCCGAAGAATCGATGAAACCGCTGGTCGAGCGCATCAAGACCACGCTCGGCGAGCGCGTCAAGGACGTCCGCGTCACCCACCGCCTCACCGACTCACCCGCTTGCCTGGTCACCGGCGAAGGCGACATGAGCGCCAACCTCGAACGCCTGCTCAAGGCCGCCGGCCAGGCCGCGCCCACGGTCAAGCCCACGCTGGAAATCAACCCGAGCCACGCCCTGGTCACACGGCTCAACAGCGAATCCGACGAAGCCCGCTTCGCCGACTGGGCCAACCTGCTGTTCGAGCAGGCTCTGCTGGCGGAAGGCGGCCAGCTCGACGATCCGGCGAGTTTTGTGCGGCGGTTGAATGGGTTGCTGGCGATGCTGCCGGGTTGATGAAGGTAAAGGGCCGTTCGTGTTGAGCTGGTCGAAACACGAATGACCTTGTCTGTTGTTCCGAGCGCGTCTGAGTGATCAGTCGCGCTTTTTTGTCGTCTTTGATCTGGTCACGATGTTGCGCCCTCATCCGAATACTGCAATCCTAGACAAGGGGATATGCTCATGAAACCAAATACAATTTACTAATTAGCCAGGGGGATGCAGTGATAATCGAGTCCGTTCGAATCGAAAATTTTCGTGGGTTCAAAGACGAAACAATCTTGTTTGGGGACTACTCCTGTTTTGTCGGCCCGAACGGAGCTGGCAAGTCAACAATATTGACGGCTTTAAACGTTTTCTTTCGCCAATATAAGGACTCGAAGACCGACCTTAGCAAGCTTTCTGCAGATGATTTTCACCATAAGAACGTCAGCGAACCAATAAAAATCACCGTTACATTTACAGGCTTGACGGACCAAGCCAAAACCGACCTTGCTGACTATGTCCGTCAGGACAAGTTGATTGTCTCTGCGGTCGCCAAATATGATCCTGGACTAGAAAGAGCCGAGGTTCGTCAGTTTGGCAATCGACTTGGCATGGAAGAGTTCAGGCGATATTTCGAAGCAGATAAAGGCGGTGAAAGTGCTACGGCGCTCAAAGCTATATACGATGGATTAAAGGACAGCCACCCAGCACTTCCGGTTGCTAAAACAAAGGGGGACATGGCTGCCGCCCTTCAGAGTTTTGAAGCTGCCAATCCAACAAAATGCTCTCTTATCCCTAGCGAAGACCAATTCTATGGTGCTACTAAAGGCGCAAATCGCCTTGCACCGCATGTGCAATGGGTATTTGTTCCAGCTGTAAAGGACATTACGGAAGAAAGCCAAGAGTCCAAGAATTCGGGCTTGGGGCAACTACTAGGCCGAACAATCAGATCGAAAGTCGACTTCGGAGAGAAGGTCGGAAAGCTTCGTGACTCCCTACGTATCGAATACCAAGCAATGCTGGACGCGGAACAGTCTGTATTGGATAGCCTTTCCGTATCGCTTGAAGTGAAGCTTAAAGATTGGGCACACCCCGAAGCGACAGCTAAAGTACTCTGGACTCAAGACTCCGAGAAGTCAGTGAAGGTCGAGGAACCCTGGGCACATATCAAAATAGGTGAGCGTGGATTTGAAGGGCAACTCGCCAGATTCGGCCATGGAATGCAGCGGTCGTACATGCTCACACTTGCTACAAGAACTTGCGGATGACGAAACGGGACCGACCTTGATTTTGGCTATTGAGGAGCCGGAGCTATATCAGCATCCACCACAAGCACGTTACCTAGCAGAAGTGCTTCACGATCTGTCTCAAGGGGCACAGATTGTTCTTTGCACCCATAGCCCCCTATTTGTTCCCGGTGATGATTTCGAAACTGTACGGGTAGTCCGTGAGTACGGGAAACCAGCCGAATCGCGTGTCTCGCAGCTGTCTTATAAAGACCTTTCGGAGTCGCTACACGCTGCAGGGCAGAAACTGCTTAAAGAGACTGGCATGCAGGCAAAGCTTTATCCCGCCCTTAGCTCAGGCCTCAATGAAATGTTTTTTTGCAAAGTACTCGTCTTAGCCGAAGGAATCGAAGACGTCGCATACATTACAGCTTATCTGTCGCTGTCTGGTTTGATGTCGCAATTTAGGAGGCACGGTTGCCATATTGTTCCGGTTGGCGGCAAGAGCGAAATCATGAAGCCGCTTGCGATGGCAAAGCAACTCCAGATACCTGTGTATGTTGTTCTGGATGCGGACACTGGAACAACGAAGGCAGACGACATCATCAAACACAAGAACGATAACGCTGCCATTTTGTCGCTCCTCGGCCATGCTTCCGAGAATATGTGGCCTTCGACTTCTATCTGGCGTAATGATCTCACCATGTGGAATACGAACATTACGCAGGTCGTCGAGGCGGAGCTAGGAGAAAACTGGAAACAGCACTGCGACGCTGCTGCTGCCCACTATGGAAATGCTGGCGGGTTGAAAAAGAATCCTCTGGCAGTGTCGCGAGCACTTGAAACAGCATGGGTCAATAACACTCGCTCCTCCTCGCTTCAGCAATTAGCAAAAAATATCATTTCATTTGCCGAGTCTTCCCATGGCAATTAAACATCGCCAACAAAAAAACAAATAGGATCAACCCCCATTTATCCACGGAGCCACAATGAAACAAGAACACAGGTTGGTTGCCGAGCTATACCGGTACATCGCCCCATTCATTAACGCAACGAAAGACATCTACGTTAGCTTGGACGGTCAGGCCGCAGATACTGCCGTCCTAGCAGGTCGATTCAAGGACGCTGCACTTCCTGATTTATGGTTCTCTCTTGTGGGAACTCATACACCGACACTCATCGAAGCGAAGGTTATTGAAGACACTGGTGGAGCCCTATTGATGCAAAGCCAACTGGCGACATGGCGCACCATTGGTACTGGCGCATACAAACCACAGTATTGGATTGCAGCGAACCGCTCCTTTAACAGATTTTATTTTTGGTCGCACGCTGAATTCTTACCCATACTGGACAAGTCGAAAGCAAAATCAAAAACTCTCACTCTTCGACCACCATCCTCACGTTTGGAATTCAAGCATATTTCAGAACTTGCATTGCACGTCCTGCGTCAGGCCTGAACCAACACGAATATGCCGAAGCGATCAAATGACTTCCAGCGCTTGATCTATCTCGTACGGCTCAATCTTTCCGAGGGCGCAAAGGTAATCGAATCCAAAATGATGCGTGACCGTTTGACCAAGCGCTTTCGCGAAGTCGACGTTGTCATTGAGGGGAAAGTTGGCTCTCAACGCGTTTTCGTATCGGTTGAATGTCGCGACCACAAACGCGTCGCTGACGTGACATGGGTCGATACGATGAAAGCCAAGCATGATCGGCTTGATACTCATGTCTTGCTGTTGGCCTCCCGGAGTGGCTTCACACCAGAGGCACGCGATGTAGCGAGTAAGTTCGGAATCGAACTGTTTACCCTCGAAGACATCGATGACGCGAAGATCCCTTCTATGCTCGGACCCAATGGCTCCCTTTGGCTGAAGTCAGTATCGATTGCCGCAGAGAAGGTCAGAATTGGCGTTGCGCGGGTCGACGTGCTTCCCCCAGAAACCGTCGTAACGAGCCCAGACAACTTACTCTACCTCGAAGACGGTTCAGAACACTGCCAAACGAAGGAACTGGTCGATAGGCTTTTGAACAGCCCGCGTGTACGCGACTACCTATTGGCTGAAGGAAACGATGAGCACAGATGGTTCGAGCTTTTTTGGAAGCCACCCGACCATGAAGGGAAACCGCTGTACATGAAGAAGCTGGAGCCAGAAGTGCTGAGACCTGTTGAATTCATTCGCATAGTCGGCCCATGCAAAGTTGAGGTCGGGCGGTTCGGCATGCGGCATGGGAGGATTGGCGATGTCCAAGTGGCTTGGGGGAAGTCGACTATCTCTGGCAAGAGCGCGATGGCGGTTGCCACTCTCACAGAGACTGGTGAGACCAAGCTGTCGGTCAATTTTTCGGGCTCCGAAATATCCGGGGCAGTTCAGACTCCATAACAACCCGCCGGAGCGCCAATAGTGCTGACAACCATCATTGCCGTGTTTGCCTTCTGCTTCCTTCTTGAGCGGATCGTACCCGGATGGCCCTTGCCGCAGGTACGCACCTGGCCGCTGCGGGTGCTCCTGATCAACGGCGTCCAGCTCGGCGTCATCCTGCTTGCAGGCCTCACTTGGGAACGCTGGCTGTCCTCGGCGTCGGTCTTCCATCTTTCGGAACATGTGTCACCCGCAGCCGGCGGGCTCATCGCGTACTTTGTCGCCACGTTTGTCTTCTACTGGTGGCACCGCTGGCGCCATGAATACAGCTTTCTGTGGCGCGGTTTCCATCAGATCCACCACAGCCCACAGCGCCTGGAGGTCATCACGTCCTTCTACAAGCATCCCGGAGAAATGATCGTCAACTCGATCATCGGCAGTCTGCTTGTCTATACCGTCCTCGGTCTTTCGATCGAGGCCGGCGCGATTTACACGCTCTGCACGGCACTGGGCGAGTTCTTCTATCACACCAACGTCAAAACACCTCGCTGGGTCGGGTTCTTCTTCCAGCGTCCTGAGATGCATCGCATCCACCATCAGTACGACCGCCACAAGAACAACTACGGAGACATCACCTGGTGGGACATGCTGTTCGGGACCTATGAGAACCCAAAGGAGTGGGTTCACACATGCGGCTTCGACGATGCAAAGGAACAGCAATTAGTTCAGATGCTCGCCTACAAAGACGTCAACGATGGGGCATGACTCGTTGAATAACTTAAGGGGTCAGCATGAACTGACCCCCTTAATCCTCTTAATCTTGCAATTCAAAAACATAAGGGAGAGAACCGATGCATACCTTAGCGAAGGTCCTTCTTATTCTGGCGACATTGGTAACTGTAGTTTTAGTCGGCGCCTTTGTTGGTGTCGCCTTGCTCGGCCATAGTGAAAATACTTCACTGGCGCTTCATTGGCTATCCGTCGCCGCAGTGGTCTTATGGATTCCTGTTGCGGGCATTTCCATCCTTGTGATGGCGATCACATCCAAGACCGACGGCGCAGATGTGCCGGGAAGGAGATCCATCATTGAATGGGGCATTCCCGCGTTGCTGCTTCTACTGTCCTTGTATCTTGTCAATTCAAGTTACTCATCCGTATGGCAGGGAATGACTGAAGGGTGGTATTCAAGCCCTGTGTTGCGACTGTTGACCTTGGCGGCTGGTTTGGCCTCTTTGGTTGCGAGCGTCGCTTTATTCTTGCAGCACAAATGGTCACTGCATTTGTTGCTGCTTTCACTTCTCGCTTTGTTTGCCATGTCCAATTACGAGACGTTGAGCATGTATCACGCCAGGTCATTCGTGCCCTTCCTTGTCTCTGCTGCCAGCAAGAACTTCGTGGTGATGGTTGTGCTGGCCTCTTATATTTATCTCAGAAAAAGACGAGCGGACGTCTGAGCCATGCCCCGCCGCCTCCACCTCACCCGCTCCCACGCCATCCTGCGCATCAAACGGCAACTCGAACAGGATGCCTTCCCACGCATCCAGATGAGTCTGATCGTCGGCCTCACCGGCGCGGCGGGACTGCTGTTTTCCTTCATCATGCTGGAACTGGGCGTCACCAGCATGGCGCTGCGTTATCCGCTGGCGCTGCTGATGGCCTACGGCGTTTTCCTCGTCCTGCTGTGGCTGTGGCTGCGCACCAAGGCCGAGGACTATGTGGACATCCCCGATCTTTCCGGCCTGGTGCCGAGCGGGTCCGGCGAGAGCGTCCCGATATTCCAGGGTGGCGGTGGCAATTTCGGCGGGGGCGGCGCCAGCGGGTCGTTCGACGGGCAGGCATCGTTTGTGCCGATGGAGTCCGATTCCGCATCGCCGCTGGCGGAGGCGACGAGCGCGGTGGTCGACGCCGACGAGCTGGCGATTCCTCTCATCGCGGTGGTGTTCGCGCTCGGCCTCGCGCTGGCCTCGCTGTATGTGGTCTACGCCGCACCGATGCTGTTCGCGGAACTGCTCGTCGACGGCGCGCTCGCCTACGCGCTCTACCGCAAGATCAAGGCCGCCGACTCGCCGCACTGGCTGGAGTCGGGGGGGGGGCGCGCCCCCCCCCGCAGGAGGT
>JAIBFA010000008.1 GCA_019459325.1 Thiobacillus sp. | reverse complement strand
GACCGACTTCTTGCCGCTGGACATGACGACGTTCATGAATTTCGAAACCTCCTGATTGCCGAATTTCGGATCAGGCAGGATTTCACGTTTGGGGACTTCGCGACGACGGGGCATATTCCTGTCTCTCTATCTAGTTAAGCTTTTTTCGGACGCTTGGCGCCGTACTTCGAGCGCGACTGCTTACGATCTTTCACACCAGCCGTGTCCAGGCTGCCGCGCACGGTGTGGTAACGCACACCCGGCAAGTCCTTGACCCGGCCGCCGCGCACCAGCACCACCGAGTGCTCCTGCAGGTTGTGGCCTTCACCACCGATGTAGCTGATGACCTCGAAGCCGCTGGTGAGCTTGACCTTGCAGACCTTACGCAAGGCGGAGTTCGGTTTTTTGGGCGTCGTGGTGTACACGCGAGTGCACACGCCGCGGCGTTGCGGGCAGGCCTTCAAGGCCGGAACCTTGCTCTTTTCCACCGGCGCCTGACGCGGCTTGCGGATCAGCTGGTTAATCGTTGGCATGTCAAAAATTCCGAAAAATTAAGGTGAGCGTATCGTATGTAAAACAAGCGGGACGGCTATACGCCGTCCCGGGCTACAGTCCTGCGCTTCCCGGCGGACTTGTGGCCGGAAAAAGACGCGTGATTCTAGGGGAGAGCCTTTCCCCTGTCAAGCCACTTCCTGATTCTCGGCAGGATTCACGTCCCCGCCTTCGATCAGATGCTCGGCGCCCAGATCTTCCCCGGCCGCCTGACGGCGACGGGTATTGTGGTAGGCCAGACCGCTGCCCGCCGGAATCAGGCGTCCGACAATCACGTTTTCCTTCAGGCCGCGCAGTTCGTCCCGCTTGCCCATGATGGCCGCTTCGGTGAGCACGCGCGTGGTTTCCTGGAAGGACGCCGCCGAAATGAAGGAATCGGTCGACAGTGACGCCTTGGTGATACCGAGCAAAATCGGATCGTAGGTTGCAGGTTCCTTGCCGGCGGCCACCATGTCGTCGTTGATCTGCAGCACTTCCGAACGCTCGACCTGCTCGCCGGGGATGAGTCCGGTATTGCCCGGATCCGCCACCGTGACGCGGCGCAACATCTGGCGCACGATGACTTCGATGTGCTTGTCGTTGATCTTCACACCCTGCAGGCGGTACACATCCTGCACTTCGTCAGTGATGTAGCGCGCCAGCGCTTCCACCCCCTGCAGACGCAGGATGTCGTGCGGATCGACCGGACCGTCAACGATCATTTCGCCCTTCTGGACGATCTGGCCGTCGTGCGCGGTCACGTGCTTCTCCTTGGTGATCAGGTATTCGTGCGCCACGCCGTCCAGGTCGGTAATGACCAGACGCTGCTTGCCCTTGGTGTCCTTGCCGAAGGAGACCGTACCGGTCACTTCCGCCAGCACGCCGGCATCTTTCGGAGAACGTGCCTCGAACAGTTCGGCGACACGCGGCAAACCACCGGTAATGTCGCGCGTCTTCGAGGTTTCCTGCGGGATACGTGCGATCACATCGCCCACCGCAACCTCCTGGCTATCCTTCACCGTGATGATGGAACCGATCTGGAAGGTGATGTTGACCAGGGTTTCGGTACCCGCGATCTTGATCTCGTTGCCCGCCTCGTCCAGCAGCTTGACCTGCGGACGCAGGCCCTTGCCGGCGCTGCTGGCCTTGCGCTTGGGATCGATCACCACCAGTGTCGACAGACCGGTAACGTCATCGAGCTGTTTGGCCACGGTGACGCCCTCTTCGATGTTCTCGAAGCGGATGCGGCCGGCGTACTCGGTGATGATGGGACGGGTGTGCGGATCCCAGGTCGCCAGCACGGCGCCCGCCTTGATCTTGGCGCCGTCCATCACCATCAGCGTCGCGCCGTAGGGCACCTTGTGACGCTCGCGCTCACGCCCGGCATCGTCCGCAATGATGATCTCGCCGCTGCGCGAGATCGCGACCAGTTCCTTGCGAGCGTTGGTCACGTAGCGCATGGTGGCGGTGTACTGCACCGTGCCATTGGACTTGGCTTCGAGCTGGCTGGCCGCAGCGGCGCGCGATGCCGCACCGCCGATGTGGAAGGTCCGCATGGTGAGCTGGGTACCCGGCTCGCCGATCGACTGCGCAGCGATCACGCCGACCGCTTCGCCGACGTTGACCATATAACCACGGCCCAGGTCGCGACCGTAGCACTTGCCGCACAGGCCGTAGCGCGTTTCGCAGGTCAGCGGGGTGCGTACTTTGACTTCGTCGATACCGAGCGATTCGATGGTGTCGACCACGTCTTCCACCAGCAGGGTGCCGGCTTCGAACACGGTTTCCTGGGTTTCGGGATGAATGATGTCGCTGGCAGCCACACGGCCGAGAATCCGCTCGCGCAGCGCTTCGACCACTTCACCGCCTTCGACCAGCGCCTTCACCACCAGACCATTCTTGGTGCCGCAATCGTCCTCCACCACGACCAGATCCTGCGTCACGTCGACCAGACGGCGCGTCAGGTAGCCGGAGTTCGCGGTTTTCAGCGCGGTATCGGCCAGGCCCTTACGCGCGCCGTGGGTCGAAATGAAGTACTGCAGCATGTTGAGGCCTTCACGGAAGTTCGCCGTGATCGGGGTCTCGATGATGGAGCCATCCGGCTTCGCCATCAGGCCGCGCATGCCTGCCAGCTGGCGAATCTGCGCAGCCGAGCCGCGCGCGCCCGAGTCGGCCATCATGTAGATCGCGTTGAACGACTCCTGGGTGACTTCCTTGCCGTGGCGATCGATGACTTTCTCGCCGCCCAGCTGCGCCATCATGGCCTTGGCCACGGCGTCACCGGCACGACCCCAGATGTCGACCACCTTGTTGTAGCGCTCGCCCTGGGTCACCAGACCCGAGGTGTACTGCGATTCGATCTCCTTCACCTCGGCTTCGGCGGCGCCCAGGATCTGACCCTTCTCGTTCGGGATCAGCATGTCCTTGATGGCGATCGACATCCCCGCCCTAGTGGCGAAGGTGAAGCCGGTGTACATCAGCTTGTCGGCGAAAATCACCGTCTCGCGCAGGCCGCAGCGACGGAAGCTGGCGTTGATCAGCTTGGAGATTTCCTTTTTCTTCAGCGCCTTGTCGACGAAGCTGAAGGGCAGCCCCGGCGGCAGGATCTCGGACAGCAGTGCACGGCCCAGCGTGGTTTCCACCCGCTTGACGGTCTCGACGCGGTTCTTGTTCTCGTCCAGCGTCACTTCCTTGATGCGCACCGTCACGCGGGCATGCAACTCGGCCATACGGTTGTCATAGGCGCGGCGCGCTTCGGTGACGTCGGCAAACAGCATGCCTTCGCCCTTGGCGTTGATCTTCTCGCGCGTCATGTAATACAGGCCCAGCACGATATCCTGCGACGGCACGATGATGGGCTCGCCGTTGGCGGGCGACAGCACGTTGTTCGA
>JAIBFA010000007.1 GCA_019459325.1 Thiobacillus sp. | reverse complement strand
GAATCCAACATGACCGGTTGTAGTACCGCAGTCCTTCACCTTCTCGCACGACTGCCGCAGTGGACGACAAATCAGATCAGGAACAAACGATGCGATAAAAATTCAGATTGGCACTTGCAGGTTTGGGAAGCCCTTGTAGTCAAGGTAAGGGGCGCCGCTTCAGCGGCGTCCCAGCGACCGGAGGGAGCGCCTTGACCGCAGGGTTAGAGCACGACGCAAAGGGCACGATGTTTTTGTGCTGTGTCATCTAGCCACCCGAACTCTAATTGAACCACTCATGTATTGGTTTAAAAGGGCCAAAGTACAGAGCCAAGGAAAAAAGTAAACCAAAGAGCAATAGTAAGACAAGGATCGTAATTGACCAGTCTCTTGTTTCGAGAAGCACGGCATTGCGAAGAAGTGGCAGCCAACCTTTACGTTCATTTGAAGCGCGTTGCAGTACGAACAAACGAAGCACCAGCAGAATTGCGGCCACGATGATAAGCGAGTGCATGTCTCAGTGCTCTAACGTTTGAATTCAGCGGGCGGCAAAAAGCGTAGCTTTTTGACGGTCCGCTGGAATGACTGGTTGGGCGGCATAGTTACCAGACCTTGTTCCTGATTGCTTGAACCCGCGACCAAATATCGTTATTCATGGCGTTTTGCCATACGCCGCCGAGAAGGAAATTGAACTTTGGATCCCGACGAGCCTGCAGTTCAACCTTGGCAATAATGTTTGGGCCATGTTCGGTTAGAAGGTCTTCTAAAGGCCCAGCAGCAAGTACTTGAAACTGTTTAATTGATGGATCAGCCTCAATCTTTTCCAGTATCGCGAGAATGGTCTGCCAGCAAGTTTCGGGATCGTCGCGCACTAGGCCATCCAGCATCGTATTCGCGTCTGAGTCCTCTGGCGCAAGGGTCCCTTCGGAATGTTCCCAGTAGGAAATCCACCGTTTTGCAAGGTCAGCCACGTTCAAAATATCTTCCCAATGACGCCCAACGTTTAAGGTAAGGGGCGCGCCGCTTGCGGCGCGTCCCAGCGACCGAAGGGAGCGCCTTGACCGCAGGGTTAGGTGATAAGTGACCAGCCACGGCTTTTGACCTCCGATGATTCGGCGACGTAGCCACACGAACCACATTGGAAAATTGAAAGACGAAAGTAAATTGGGTTTCCGGCGACCCAGACTACCAGAGCAGCAGATAACCACGCCAAAAACTCCGGCCCTCCAAACGCCTCGATAAAGAAGCCAAGGACGAAAAAAACGACCGTAATTAAGGTGAGGAACAGTGCATCACGGATGAACGCCTCCAATGCCGAAGGGCGCACGCGCCGAACTCGCGATCCGCAGCGGGGGCAGTAGTGTTTCGAGAACGACTGGCGCAGTAATTTCATGGCACCTAACGTTGAAGGTAAGGGGCGCGCCGCTTGCGGCGCGTCCAGCGACCGAAGGGAGCGGCCTTGACCGCAGTGTTAGGCCTGTGGGTCACGCGACACAAACCTCAAAGGATCTTCCATTAGCGACCATTGCGGAAGATAGACACGGCCGAATGGTGGGGATTTGAGCATGACCCCAGGTTCTTCAACATTGGTGGTCTGCATTTCCTCCGCTGTGGTGACGATGAACTCTACCGTGCCTGGCGTGCGGCCATTTTCAAGGAGCACGGAATCTCCAACCATGATTTCTGTGCCATCTTCGTACTTGAACATTTGCGTATTCAACTGAAGGCCTTGTATGTTCAAACCATCGATTCCGGAGAAGAATCGAAAACTGAGCGGGAGGAATCTTCTCCTGCGGTTGCCGAGACGATAGCCCGGTGAGGCCTTGGGTTGCAAAGCCCGTACGTTAGCGTGGGGCGTCGTCCCGGA
>JAIBFA010000004.1 GCA_019459325.1 Thiobacillus sp. | reverse complement strand
ACGCGGTAACCTCCATCCGGAGCAACACCAAATAGGCAGGCGATGAAGCGGCTCGCTGAGTCTGCGGGTAGGTGGCTGGAGCCGGTCAGCAATGGCCGGCCTAGAGGAATGGTTGTCCACGACAGAACCCGGCTTATCGATCGACTTTTCCACTTTTCATGTAATTCAAATACTTAGCGTTTTTACCTAAAAAAATAAGCAGAACTACCCGCTAAGTTCCGGTTTTTCCAGAAACTTATCCACAACCCGAAACCACCCCTAAGTCCTTGAGGCATAGGGGTTTTTTTACGTCTTCCCGCTTGACCCCCCCAAAACTATCCCCTATAGTGGGTGCGAGTGGTGATTGGTGGGAAGTTGTGGGAGAATGCGCCCGTCCAAACACAGCCATATTTACATTCAATAATCGGGGGAGCGCATGTTTCGGGGGGTCGCAACAGTCAGTCTGGATAGCAAGAACCGGCTCGTGGTGCCGGCGCGCTATCGTGACGCCCTCCTGGTGAATGGCGGTGGCCGTGTGGTCATCACCGCCGACCCCAGCCAGTGCCTGCTGCTCTACCCCCTGCCCGAGTGGGAGCCGATCGAGAGAAAACTCAACGGCCTGTCCGACTTCAATCCTCGCACCCGCAGTCTCAAGCAATTGCTCGTCGGCTATGCGCACGACATGGACATGGATAGCGCAGGTCGCGTGCTGTTGCCGCCCATGCTGCGCAAGTTCGCCGAGCTCGACAAGAACGTGGTGCTGGTGGGCCAGGGCAGCAAGGTGGAATTGTGGAACGAAGCGCGCTGGGAGGCGCAGGTGGCCCAGGCGCTGACCTTCAGCGACGATGCGCTGCCGCCCGAACTGGAAGGCTTTACGTTGTGATGGAGACCGCCCATGTGCCGGTGCTGGCACAGGAGGCGGTGGCGGCGCTGGCGATCAGGTCCGACGGCATCTATGTCGACGCCACCTTCGGGCGCGGCGGGCATAGCCGGCTGATTCTGGCGAAGCTGGGGCCGGGTGGACGCCTGATCGCGATGGATCGCGATCCCGATGCCATCCGTTCTGGCGCGGCTCTGAAGGATGCACGGCTGACGCTGGTGCAAAGCCCGTTTTCGAGGTTGGGTACGGTGCTCGACGGCATGGGTGTGATGCAGGTGGATGGAATTTTGCTGGATATCGGGGTGTCGTCGCCGCAACTCGATGACGCCACGCGCGGATTTAGCTTCCGCTTCGATGCGCCTCTCGACATGCGCATGGATCCGGGAAGCGGGCTGTCGGCGGCGGACTGGCTGGCGACGGCGGAAGAGGGAGAGATCAGTGAGGTCATCCGCACCTACGGGGAAGAGCGGTTTGCTAAATCGATTGCGCGCGCGATTGTTGCGGCACGCCAGGAAGAAGCCATCCGCAGCACCGGGCAGCTGGCGAGCCTCATCGCCGCAACAGTCAAAAAACGCGAACCGGGGCAACACCCGGCGACCCGCAGCTTCCAGGCTATACGGATTTACCTCAACCGCGAGCTGGAAGAGCTGAGCGCCGTGCTGCCGCAATGCGTGAACAAACTGAAACCCGGTGGGCGACTTGCAGTCATCAGCTTCCATTCGCTGGAAGACCGCATCGTCAAACGCTTCATGCGCGACGAAGCGCTGGGTGAACAGGTGCCTCGCCGCCTGCCGATTCCGGCCGCCATGCTGAAACCCGGGCGGCTGAAGCTGGTGGGGCGCGCCCAGCACGCGACCGATGCCGAAGTGGTGACCAATCCGCGCGCGCGCAGTGCCGTGTTGCGAGTGGCGGAACGCGTGGAGTCGGCGGCATGAGCCGCCTGAACGTCGCGATGGCGCTGGTTTTGGTGGTGTGCGCGCTTGCTGTGATCCAGGCGCAACACCGCTCGCGCACCTATTTTGTGGAACTGGAGCGCTTGAAAAAAGAGGCGCGCGCCCTTGAGGAGCAATGGGGGCAATTACAGCTGGAGCAGGGCACCTGGGCCAATCCGGCACGGGTGGATGCACTCGCGCGGACCCGGGTCGGCCTGGTGGCGGCAACACAAGAGCGCATCCATGTCGAAACCGAACGCGAGGAAACACGGACGGGTGCGCCATGAATTACCACTCGCGCAAACTGCTCAAGCTCAATCTTGCACCCTGGCGCATGGCGACCGTGGGCGGGCTGCTGCTCAGCGGCCTGGTGCTGGTGGCGGGGCGCGCGCTGTATCTGCAGGGCTTGAATACGGACTACCTCCAAGGCAAGGGCGACGCGGTGGCCAACCGCAACCTCACTCTGCCGGCGCACCGTGGTCAGGTGTCCGATCGCCACGGCCAGTTGCTGGCGATCAGTACGCCGGTCGAATCCCTGTGGGCGCGGCCGGCTGATCTCGTGCTATCCGCCGGGCAGCGCGTGCAGTTGGCCAAGGTGCTCGGCGTGTCGCCGCAGGAACTGGCGATAACGCTGGCGCGCAAAACGCGCGGCGAGTTCAGCGTGCGGCGCCCCGTTACCCCAGAGCAGGCCGTCAAGATCGCCGCCATGGGCGTGCCCGGGTTGCACCTGCGGCGCGAATTCCGCCGCTATTACCCGGCAGGCGAAGTGGCTGCGCACGTGGTGGGCTTCACCAATGTGGATGATCTCGGCCAGGAAGGCGTCGAGCGCGCCTATCAGGACTGGCTGGCAGGGCGCGAAGGCCAGCGGCATATCCTGCGCGACCGCCGCGGCAACACCATCCGCGACCTGGCGCCGATCAAGACCGCGCAGATGGGCGGCAATCTGGCGCTGGCGCTCGACCTCAAGATCCAGTATCTGGCGCACCGCGAACTGGCGGCCGCAATCAAGACGCACAAGGCCAAGGGCGGCAGCGTGGTGGTGCTCGATGCCAAGACCGGCGAGATTCTCGCGCTCGCCAACCAACCGATCTTCAACCCCAACAACCGCCGCAATTACAAACCGGGGCCGATGCGCAACCGTGCGGTGATCGACACCTTCGAGCCGGGTTCCACCATCAAGCCTTTCGTCGCAGCAGCAGTGCTGGAGCGCGGCCTGTTTCATCCGGACAGCGTGATCCAGACCCCGGAAACCTGGCGCGTTGGTGCCAAGCTGGTGCGCGACGTTCATCCGCACCCGCAGATGACGGTGAGCGAAATCATCCAGAAATCGAGCAACGTCGGCGCGGTGAAGCTGGCGATGTCGCTGACCCCGCAGCAATACTGGGAGGTGCTGCACCGTTCCGGTTTCGGCGAGCTGCCGGGCTCGGGATTTCCCGGCGAGACCGCCGGCCGCCTGCGTGATGCAAGCACCTGGAAGCCGGTCGAGCACGCCACCATGGCGTACGGCTACGGTCTCTCGGTCAGCCTGCTGCAGCTGACCCGTGCCTACATGGCCTTTGCCAACGATGGCGAAGTGATGCCGCTGTCCTTCCTCAAGCGCGAGCCGCAGGAAATAGCGGGCGTCAGGGTGTTTTCTCCGAGCGTGGCGCGCGAAGTGCGCGCCATGATGGAAGCGGTGACGCAGGAAGGCGGCACCGGTCTGCGCACCCGGGTGCCGGGCTATCGTGTGGCGGGAAAAACCGGCACTGCGCACAAGCTGGTCGATGGCCGCTACGCGGCCGATCGCTACCTGTCTTCCTTCGTCGGCATGGCCCCGGCATCGAACCCGCGCCTCATCATCGGGGTGGTAATCGACGAGCCGTCCGACGGCGTGTATTACGGCGGCAGCGTGGCCGGCCCGGTGTTCGCCCAAGTGATGGCGGCCAGCTTGCGTCAGCTGGCGCTGCCGCCCGATGCGCCGGAAACCGCTACGCGGGTGACGCAGAATTCGCTGTCCGTGCGGGGGGGTGTGTGATGGCAAAAGCCCATTCCGCCTCTGTTTCGGCAGCCTCTATGGCCATCCGGGAATCCGTGCCGCATCTGCTCGAGCGGCTCGGCATTGCTGTTGCAGACCTCGTCAACGACAGCCGCAAGGCCATGCCGGGCGTGGTATTCGCCGCCTATCCGGGGGAGACGCGCGATGGACGCGATTTCATTGCGCAGGCGGTGGCGCAGCGCGTCGACGGCGTGTTGTGGGAGGCCGACCACTATCTGTGGGACCCGGCACTCGCCATTCCCAACGCCGGCGTGGTCGGGCTGAAAACCCGCATCGGCGAAATTGCTGCGCATGTCTATGGCGAGCCGTCGCGCGCGCTGCACATGGTCGGCGTCACCGGCACCAACGGCAAGACATCGGTGGCGCACTGGGTCGCGCAAGCTTTCTCGCAACTGGGCCGCAAGACCGCCGTCATCGGCACCGTCGGCAACGGCTTCCCGGGCGCGCTTACCCCTGCACTCAACACCACGCCCGACGCCATCGAACTGCAGCAGCGTCTCGCGCAGTACCGGCAGCAGGGCGCAGTCGCGTGCGCGATGGAGGTGTCTTCGCATGGCCTCGCGCAGGGACGCGTCAACGGCACGTCGTTCAACGTCGCGGTGCTGACCAACCTGTCGCGCGATCATCTCGATTACCACGGCGACATGGACAACTATGCCGACGCCAAGGCGCGGCTGTTCAGCTGGCCCGGCCTGGAATGGGTGGTGGTCAACGTCGACGATGCTTTCGGCCAACGGCTTGAGAGCGAAACGCGACCGGCGCGCGTTGCCGGCTATGGTTTTCAGCGCGGTGCGGTGATCGGTGAAAAGCTGCGCCTGTCCCAGGCAGGACTGCATTTCACGGTGCGCACCGACTGGGGGAATGCCGAGATCGAGGCTCCGCTGCTGGGTCGCTTCAACGCCGCCAATCTGCTCGCCGTGCTCACGACCTTGCTGGTGTCTGGCGTGAAATTGGACGACGCCTGCCAGGCGCTGGCGCACATCACGCCCCCGCCGGGGCGGATGCAGACCTTCGGCGGCGATGCCCATCCGCTGGTGGTGGTGGACTACGCTCACACGCCCGATGCGCTGGAGAAGGCGCTTGCCACGCTGCGCGAAATCGTCAGCGGCGGACGCCTCATTTGCGTCTTTGGCTGCGGCGGCAACCGCGACAAGGGCAAGCGCCCGCTGATGGGGCAGGCTGCGGCCAAAGGCGCCGACGAAGTCTGGATCACCAGCGACAACCCGCGCAACGAAGACCCACGCCACATCATCGACGATATCCTCGCAGGGACCGGCGGTGCCAAGATGAATATCCCGGCGCATGTCGAGCCGGATCGTGCGCGCGCCATCTTCGAGGCCATCGGCGGCGCGCATCACGGCGACGTGGTGCTGATCGCCGGCAAGGGCCATGAGGATTACCAGGAAATCGCCAGCGAGCGCTTGCCCTTCTCCGATGTGGCGATGGCGAAGAAGGCGCTGGAGGCGTGGACATGAGCATGATGCGACTTTCCGAAGCCGCCGCCATGCTCGGCGTGCCGTTTTCCGGACCCGATACCGAGGTGCTGCGCGTCTGCACTGACAGCCGCAGCGTTCAGCCGGGCGACCTCTTCATCGCGCTGCGTGGTGAGAGATTCGACGGCGGCGCCTTCGCTGCGCAGGCCTTGCGGCAGGGCGCGGCCGGCGTGGTGCTCGATCGCACGCAGGCGCCCGACATTGCGACGGCCATACGCGTCGACGACACCCGACTCGCGCTCGGCCGGCTTGCCGCTGCATGGCGCCAGCGCTTTGCGATCCCGGTCGTCGCGATTACCGGCAGTAACGGCAAGACCACGGTGAAGGAAATGCTGGCGGCGATCCTCCGCCTGGAGGCCGGTTCGGACGCCGCGGTGCTGAATACCGAGGGCAACCTCAACAACGACATCGGGCTGCCGCTGATGTTGCTGCGCCTGCGTGACACCCATCAATTCGCCGTGCTGGAAATGGGCATGAACCATACGGGCGAAATCGACTATCTGACGCGGCTGGCGCGGCCGGATGTGGCCGTGGTCAACAATGCGCTGACCGCGCATATCGGCTATCTCGGCTCGGTCGAAGCCATCGCACGTGCCAAGGGCGAAATCTTCCTCGGCCTGACCGACGCCGGCATCGCGGTGTTCAACGCCGACGACGAACACGCCTGGCTGTGGCGCGGAATCAATGGACGGCGCAGCGTGATCGACTTTGGACTCAAGCAGCCGGCGGTGGTGCGCGGGCAATACATGCCCCGTCTTTTTGGCTCGCTGTTGACGCTGGTTTTGCCCAATGCCGAGCTCAGAGTGGAGCTGCAGGTGCCAGGGGAGCACAACGTGATGAACGCGCTCGCCGCGTCCGCTGCTGCCTTTGCGATCGACACCAGCCATCAAAGCATCGTTGCGGGCTTGTCGGGCTTCACGGGCATCAAGGGGCGTCTGCAAAGCAAGCCCGGACTGCACGGCAGCACCTTCATCGACGACACCTACAACGCCAACCCCGACTCGGTCAAAGCCGCGCTGGCCGTGCTCGCGCGGCAACCCGGGAAAAAAGTACTGGTGCTGGGCGACATGGGCGAGCTCGGCAGTGATGCTGCGGCGATGCACGCGCAGATAGGCCTGGCGGCGCGCACGGCAGGTGTGGATCGTCTGCTGGCGCTGGGCGAACTGACGAAAGAGACGGTCGGCGCATTCGGTGCCGGTGCGATGCATTTCGAGCGCATCCAGGAACTGCTCGCCGAACTCGAAAACGAATTGACTGCCGAAACCACCGTGCTGGTGAAAGGCTCACGCTTCATGCAGATGGAACGCGTGGTGCAAAGTTTCATGGAAGGACACTGACATGCTCCTGTGGCTGTTTCAACAACTGGGCCAGGACATCCGCGCCTTCAACGTCTTCAATTATCTGACGCTGCGCGCAGTGATGGCCACGCTGACGGCGCTGACAATTTCCTTCATCGTGGGCCCCGCAGTGATCCGCAAGCTCACTGCACTGAAAATCGGCCAGTCGGTCCGTAGCGACGGCCCGCAAACGCACCTGGTCAAGGCCGGCACGCCGACCATGGGCGGCGCGCTGATCCTGGTGTCGGTCACGGTCACCACGCTGCTGTGGGCGGATCTCACCAATGACTATGTCTGGGTTGCGCTGTTCACCCTGCTCGGCTTCGGCGTCATCGGCTGGGTCGACGACTGGCGCAAGGTGGTCGAGAGGAATTCGCGTGGCCTGGCTTCGCGCTGGAAGTATTTCTGGCAATCGGTGATCGGCCTCGCGGTCGCGCTCTACCTGTGGCAAACCGCCAGCCTGCCCGCTCACACCGAGCTCATCATCCCCTTCCTCAAGCACGCCACGCTGACGTTGTCTGCCGCGGCCTTCATCGCGCTCGCCTACTTCGTCATCGTCGGCTCCAGCAACGCGGTCAACCTCACCGACGGGCTCGACGGCCTGGCGATCCTGCCGACGGTGATGGTGGCCTCGGCGCTCGCGATCTTCGCCTACGTCGCCGGCAATGCCGTGTTTTCCAAATATCTCGGCGTGCCCTTCGTGCCGGGCGCCGGCGAGCTGGCGATCTTCTGCGCCGCCATGGCGGGGGCGGGTCTGGCCTTCCTGTGGTTCAACGCTTACCCGGCAGAGGTCTTCATGGGCGACGTCGGCGCACTGGCGCTCGGCGCCGCGCTCGGCGTGGTCGCCGTCATCGTGCGCCAGGAAATCGTCCTCTTCATCATGTGCGGCGTGTTCGTGGTGGAAACCCTGTCGGTGATGGTGCAGGTCGCCTCGTTCAAGCTCACCGGCAAGCGCGTGTTCCGCATGGCGCCGATCCATCACCACTACGAGCTCAAAGGCTGGAAGGAAAACCAGGTGGTGGTGCGGTTCTGGATTATTTCGATGATGCTGGTGCTGATCGGCCTGTCGAGTCTGAAGCTCAGATGAACTACGACAGCCTGCAACTTACCGGCAAGAAGGTTCTGGTGCTCGGTCTGGGCGACACCGGCTTGTCGTGTGCGCGCTGGCTTTCGGCGCGCGGCGCACAGGTGAGCGTGGCCGATAGTCGCGCGGTGCCACCGCATGCGCAGCAACTGGCCGAATGGCTGCCGCAGGTGCCGCTCGTCAGCGGGCCGTTCGACGATGCGCAGCTGCAGGCGGCAGACCTGCTGGTGGTAAGCCCCGGTGTGCCGCTGGCCGAGCCGGCGGTTGCGCGCGCCATCGCGGCAGGCGTCGAGACGGTGGGCGATGTCGAGCTGTTCGCCCGCGCCATCGCTGCGCTCAATACGCAGCGAGAACACCCGATGCGGATGATCGCCATCACCGGCAGCAACGGCAAAAGCACCGTCACCGCGATGTGCGGCGACATGTGCCGTATGGCGGGCCTGAGCGTTTGCGTGGCGGGCAACATCGGCCTGCCGGTGCTGGATGCGCTTTACGAGATCGAGCAGGGGGTAACGGCGGCGCCGCAGGTATGGGTGCTGGAGCTGTCGTCGTTCCAGCTGGAGACGACGTCCAGCCTCAACGCGGACGCCGCCACCGTGCTCAATCTGTCGGAAGACCACATGGACCGCTATCCCGACATGGAGGCCTACGCGGCGGCCAAGGCGCGGATTTTCAGCGGTAACGGCGTGCAGGTGGTCAACCGCGACGACCCGCGCAGCCTGGCCATGGCCCTGCCTAGACGGCGGGTGATCAGCTTCGGTCTTGATCGCTGTCCGAAGGACGAGAACTTCGGCCTGTGCGAGGACGAACTCTGCCTCGGTGGCGACATGCTGATGCCCCTGTCCGCGCTGCCGGTGGCGGGGCTGCACAATGCCGCCAACGCGCTGGCTGCGCTGGCGCTGACCCGTGCGCTCGGCCTGACGATGGAGGCGCTGCTGCGCGGATTGGTGCATTTCAAGGGCCTGCCGCACCGGGTGGAAAAGGTCGCCGAGATCGACGGCGTGACCTGGTACGACGACTCGAAGGGCACCAACGTCGGCGCCACGGAAGCCGCGCTCTACGGCATGGGCAACCGAAAGGCGGTGGTGATACTCGGCGGCGAAGGCAAGGGGCAGGACTTCAGTCCGCTCAAGGCCGCGGTCGAGTCCAACGCCCGCGCGGTGCTGCTGATCGGCCGCGATGCGTCCTTGATTGATGCAGCCATCGCGGGCAGCGGGGTGGAGATCCAACACGCGGCCAGTTTGCAGGAAGCCGTCGAAGCTGCGCAGCGCCTCGCCCAGCCCGGAGACGCAGTGCTACTCTCGCCCGCCTGCGCCAGTTTCGACATGTTCCGCAACTACATCCATCGCGCCGAAGTGTTTATCGAGGCCGTGAAAAAGCTGGCGGCAGAAAGAGCAGCGGGCTGATGCTGTACACCGCACGCGCCCCCAAACCCAGCGGCGAGCTCGACTTCAGCCTGCTGTGGCTGACGCTCGGCCTCTTGGCGATCGGTCTGGTGATGGTGTATTCGGCGTCCATCGCAATCGCCGAGGCCGCCAAATACACCGGCAACAACGGCGAATTCTATTTGCTGCGGCAGGGCATCTTCATCGCGCTCGGCGTCGGCGTCGGGGTCGCCGCCTTCCAGGTGCCGATGCGGGTGTGGCAGCAGGCAGCACCCTATCTCTTCCTCGCCGGCCTGTTGCTGTTGGTGGTGGTGTTGATCCCCGGAATCGGTCGCGAGGTCAACGGCAGTCGCCGCTGGATTCCGCTCGGCTTTGCCAATCTGCAGCCGTCCGAGCTGATGAAGTTTCTCGCTGTGCTGTATGCCGCCGACTACACCACGCGCAAGGCCGCCTTCATGCACGATTTCAAGAAGGGCTTCCTGCCGATGGCCGGCGTGATGATGCTGGCCGGCGCGCTCCTGCTGCGCGAACCGGACTTCGGTGCCTTTGTCGTCATCATTTCCATCGCCATGGGCATCCTGTTCCTCGGTGGCCTCAACTGGAAGGTGTTCGCCGGACTGGTGGTGGTGCTGCTGATCGGCTTCGTTCTCCTGATCCTCACCTCGCCCTATCGCCTGCAGCGCGTGCTCGGTTTCATGGACCCGTTCGCCGATCCCTACGGCAAGGGCTATCAGCTGTCGCATGCGCTGATCGCCTTCGGCCGCGGTGAATGGCTGGGTCTTGGGCTCGGCGGCAGCGTCGAGAAGCTGTTTTACCTGCCTGAAGCGCACACCGATTTCCTGCTTGCAGTGATCGCCGAGGAATTCGGTTTCATCGGCGTGACCGTGGTGATCGGCCTGTTCGCCTGGCTGATCGTCAAGGCCTTCCTCATCGGCTATCGCGCGGCCCAGCTCGAGCGCAATTACTGCGCGCTGGTGGCGCAGGGTATCGGCATCTGGCTCGGCGTGCAGGCGCTCATCAATATGGGGGTGAACGTCGGCCTGCTGCCGACCAAGGGGCTGACGCTGCCCTTCCTCTCGTTCGGCGGCAGCGGCATCGTCGCCAACTGCCTGGCGATTGCCGTGTTGCTGCGCATCGACTGGGAGCACCGGCAGATGATGCGGGGGAAGACCTTCTGATGGCCGCCGTCAATCGCACCCTCATGGTCATGGCCGGCGGCACCGGCGGCCACGTCTACCCCGCACTCGCGGTGGCCGATGCGCTGCGCGCGCGCGGCTGGGAGGTGTTCTGGCTCGGTACCAAAACCGGCCTTGAAGCTCGCGTGGTGCCGGCGGCCGGCATCGACATGGTATGGGTGTCGATGGGCGGCGTGCGCGGCAAGGGCGTGCTGAAGAAGCTGCTGTTGCCGGCCATGCTGCTGGTCGCCTTCTGGCAGAGCCTCACCGCGATACTCAAGCGCCGACCCGACGTCGTGCTGGGCATGGGCGGCTACACTGCCTTCCCCGGCGGCATGATGGCGAGCCTTCTGAACAAGCCATTGGTCATCCACGAACAGAATTCCGTCGGCGGCCTCACCAACCGCGTGCTGGCCTGCCTGGCCGACCGCGTGTTGACCGCCTTCCCCAAGGTGTTCACCCATGCGCACGACAAGCCGATCCCCTGCCGCCGCGTCCCGGCCGAGTGGGTGGGCAATCCGGTGCGTACAGACATTGCAATCGCATCGGCGGCGAGCCGCGCCGACCGCAGCGGCCCGCTGCGTATGCTGGTGGTCGGCGGCAGCCTCGGTGCCACGGCCTTGAACCAGCTTGTGCCCAAGGCGCTGGCCTTGTTGCCCGTCGGGAAACGTCCGCAGGTGGTGCACCAGTCTGGCCGCCAGCATCTCGACGCGCTGCGCGCGAACTACGCCGCCGCCGGCGTGGAAGCCGAGGTGCGCGACTACATCGAAGACATGGCGGCCGAATATCGGGCCTGCGATTTCGCCATCTGTCGCGCCGGAGCCATGACGGTGGCCGAGTTGGCCTGCGCCGGTGTGCCCGCGGTGCTCGTGCCCTTCCCCTTCGCGGTGGACGACCATCAGACGGGCAACGCTGAATTTCTGAGCGAGGCGGGCGCGGGCTGGCTGGTACAGCAGAAGGATTTGACGGCGGAGAAGCTGGCTGCCCTGATCGGCGGGCTCGATCGCGCCGCGCTGGCTGCAATGTCGGACCAGGCCCTGAAGCTTGCCAAACCCGATGCGACCCGACAGGTCGCCGATATTTGCGAGGCCTTGGCGAAATGAAGCACGCGGTCAAACACATTCATTTTGTCGGGATCGGCGGCGTCGGCATGAGCGGGATCGCCGAGGTGTTGTTGAACCTGGGCTACGCGGTATCAGGTTCCGATCTGGCAGACAACACGGTGACACAGCGCCTCGCGAAGCTGGGTGCGCGCATCCACCGCGGCCATGCGGCCGAGAACATTGCCGGTGCCGATGCGGTCGTCACCTCGACCGCGGTGCAGGAGTCCAACCCTGAAGTGATCGCCGCGCGCGAGAAGAAGATTCCCATCGTGCCGCGCGCACTGATGCTGGCGGAACTGATGCGTTTGAAACAGGGCATCGCGGTAGCGGGAACGCACGGCAAGACGACCACGACCAGCCTGGTGGCCAGCATCCTGGGCGAGGCGGACATGGATCCCACCTACGTGATCGGCGGCAAGCTGACCGCTGCCGGCACCAACGCGCGACTGGGGCAGGGCGACTTCCTGGTCGCCGAGGCCGATGAGTCGGACGCCTCGTTCCTGTATCTCACGCCGGTGATCGCGATCGTTACCAACATCGACGCCGATCACATGGACACCTATGGCCACGACTTCGAGCGGCTGAAGCAGGCCTTCGTCGACTTCTGCCAGCGCCTGCCCTTCTACGGCATGGCGGTGCTGTGCATCGACGACCCGCACGTGCGCGAGATCCTGCCGCGCATCACCAAGCCGATCACCACCTACGGCTTCGACGAGGCGGCGCAGGTGCGCGCGGTGAATCCGCGCTTCGAGCACGGCATGATGCTTTTCACCGTCAAGCGCGAGGGCATGGCCGATCTAGACGTGGCGTTGAACCACCCCGGCATGCACAACGTATTGAATGCACTGGCGGCGATTGCGGTGGCGACGGAGGTCGACGCCAGCGACGCCGCCATCGTCAAGGCCCTCGCCGAATTCCACGGCGTCGGGCGGCGCTTCCAGCGCTACGGCGAACTGGATGCCAAGGGCGGCGGCCATTACTGCCTGATCGACGACTACGGCCACCATCCGGTGGAAATGGCGGCGACGCTCGCCGCGGCGCGTGGCGCCTTCCCCGGGCGGCGGCTGGTGCTGGTGTTCCAGCCGCACCGTTATACCCGTACGCGCGACTGCTTCGAGGATTTCGCAAAGGTGCTGTCGGAAACCGACGTGTTGCTGCTCACCGAGGTCTATCCCGCGGGCGAGTCGCCCATTGTGGCGGCCGACGGCCGTGCATTGGCGCGCGCCGTGCGGGTGGCCGGCAAAGTCGAACCGGTGTTCGTGGAAAACGTCGCCGACGTCCCTGCCGCCGTGCACGATCTCGCGCAGGCGGGCGATGTGGTTCTGGTGATGGGCGCCGGCAGCATCGGCCAGGTGGCGCCTGCACTGGCGACATACGATTCCACGGCTGCGTCAGCGAGAGGCGACCATGCGGCATGACTACCGCATGAGCGAGATCGACATCGCAGGCGGCGCTGCGCCGGTGCTGCGCGGCCGCTTCCTTTACAACGAGCCGATGAAGACGCACGTCTCCTGGCGCGCCGGCGGCGCGGCGCAGCGCGTCTACATTCCGGCCGATCTGGAAGACCTGATCTGGCTGGTGCGTTCGGTGCCGTTGCACGAGGACATCCACATGGTCGGGCTGGGCAGCAACCTGCTGGTGCGCGACGGCGGCGTGGCCGGCGTGATCATCCTGCTGCACGGCGTGCTGAAGAAGCTGGCGATCGAAAGCCGCACCCACGGCCTGCCGCCCGCGCCCGAGGATGTCGACACCGCGCTGGTGTATGCCCAGGCCGGCGTCGCCTCGCCCAAGTTGGCCCGTTTTGCGGCCAACCATGATCTGGTCGGCGGCGAATTCTGGGCCGGCATTCCCGGCACCGTGGGCGGCGCGATTGCGATGAATGCCGGCTGCTACGGCAGCGAAACCTGGGACAGGCTGGTGCAGGTTCATACGCTCGATCGTCAGGGGCTGCTGAACGAGCGGCTGCCGGACGAGTACGTGACCGGATACCGTCACGTGGCCTTGAAGCATCCGCAACAGGAATGGTTCATCGGCGGCTGGTTCCGGCTGGCCCGCGGCGACGGCGCCGCCTCACGCGAGACCATCAAGGCGCTGCTGAAAAAACGCATCGATGCGCAGCCGTTGAATCTGCCGAACGCCGGCTCGGTGTTCCGCAATCCGCCGGGCGATTATGCCGCGCGGCTCATCGAAGTGTGCGGACTCAAGGGCTACCGCATCGGCGATGCGCAGGTGTCGCAGAAGCACGCCAACTTCATCGTCAACCTGGGGCAGGCCACGGCGACCGATATCGAGCGCCTGATCGAACATGTGGAAGACAGCGTGGAAGCGCGCACCAACGTGCGGCTGATCCGCGAAGTACGAATTATTGGAGAACGGCAGTGAATCAAATCGAACCGGCGAAGAAATTCGGCAAAGTCGCCGTGATGCTGGGCGGGACCTCCGCCGAGCGACCGGTGTCACTCAACAGCGGCGCGGCCGTACTGGCGGCGCTGCAGCGGCAGGGGGTGGACGCGCACCCGTTCGATCCGGCCAACCGCAATCTCGGCGACCTCATCAGCGGGGAATTCGACCGCGTCTTCATCGCGCTGCATGGGCGTTATGGCGAAGACGGCTGCATGCAGGGTGCGCTGGAGTTGCTGGACCTTCCCTATACCGGTAGCGGCGTGATGGCGTCCGCGCTCGGCATGGACAAGTGGCGCACCAAGCTCCTGTGGCGCGCCGCCGGCCTGCCCACCGCCGACTGGGACATCCTCACCGTGGCCAGCGATTTTGCCGCGGTGGAGAAGAAGCTCGGCCTGCCGATTTTCGTCAAACCCGCGCGCGAAGGTTCCAGCATCGGCATGAGCAAGGTCACCGAGCCCGGCACGCTTGCGGCCGCGTACTCAACCGCCGCAGAACACGACGCGCTGGTGCTGGCGGAAAAATTCATCGACGGCGCCGAATTCACCGTCGGCATTCTCGCCGACGCCGCGCTGCCGCTGATCCGCCTGCAGCCTGCCCAGGACAAGGCTTTCTACGACTTCGAAGCCAAGTATCTGCGCAACGATACCCAGTACCACTGCCCGGCCGGATTGCCGGAGGCGCAGGAAATGGCGCTCAGGCAGCTCGCGCTGGATGCCTTCCGGCTGGTGGACGGTCGCGGCTGGGGCCGGGTCGATCTGATGCTCGACAGCCTGGGCAATCCCTATCTGCTGGAAGTGAATACCTCGCCCGGAATGACCGACCACAGCCTGGTGCCGATGGCCGCACGCGTGGCGGGCATGGATTTCGACGCCCTGTGTCTGAGGATACTGGAGCAGACGCTGTGACGTCTTCCGAGCTCGCCTCTCATCCGTTGAGCCAGGTCGCCCGCGTGCTGACCTGGGGCGCGCTCGGCCTCTTGGCCTACGGCGCGACCAGCTGGCTGGCGGCGCAGCCGTGGTTTGCGCTGCACAACATCGAGGTGAAAACCCCGGTGGCACACGTCACCGAAGCGCAGATCCGGCTGGTGGCGGAACGCCAGGTGCGCGGCACCTTCTTCACCGTCGATCTCGAGCGCGTGCGCAACAGCCTGGAAAAATTGCCGTGGGTGCGCGAGGCGCGGGTCGAACGCCGCTGGCCCGACACGCTGGTGGTGTCGCTTGCCGAGCACGTGCCGCTGGCGCGCTGGAACGACAACGCCCTGGTGAACGAGACGGGCGACGTGTTCGTTGCCGCAGTTGCCGAGCGCCTGCCACGCCTGTCCGGGCCCGAAGACAGCAGTGCCGAGGTGGTGGCCGCCTACCGTCGCCATCAGGCCGCACTCGCCCCGCTCGGCATGACGATCGCCGAGCTGCGCCTGTCGCCGCGCCGTGCCTGGCGCATTCGCCTCGACAACGGCATGACGCTCGCGCTCGGCCGCGAGCAGACCGATGCGCGGCTGGCGCGCTTTGCCGCCCTGTATCCGCGCCTGTTCGGTGCGCAGCCTGCACCCCAGGCGGTGCTTGCCGCCGCGCCGGACACTCCGCCAGCGGCCCCCATCGCGCCCGTCACGGTCGATCTACGCTACCCCGATGGCTTTGCCGTCCGCATGCCCGGGGGCAAAGCGCCCGCCGGCTTCGCCGCACGGATGCCGGATGGCATCCCCCCTATCAAACCGAGTGCAACATGAGTGCCACGCAATATGAGTAAGCCCAGAGATCCCAAAAACCTCGTCGTCGGCCTCGACATCGGCACGTCCAAGATCGTCTGCATCGTCGCCGAGATCAACGACGAGGGGGAGCTCGAGATCATCGGCATGGGCACGAGTCCCTCGCGCGGGTTGAGGCGTGGCGTGGTGGTGAATATCGAAGCCACCGTCAACGCCATCCAGCGCGCGCTGGAGGAAGCCGAGCTGATGGCCGACTGCAAGATCCGCGAGGTCTATACGGGGATTGCTGGCAGCCACATCAAGAGCTTCAACTCGCACGGCATGTTCGCCATCAAGGACAAGGAAATCAGCCAGATGGACGTCGACCGCGTGGTGGAAACCGCGCGCGCGGTCAATATCCCGACCGACCAGCAGATCCTGCACACCATCCCGCAGGAATTCATCGTCGACGGCCAGGAAGACGTGCGCGATCCGCTCGGCATGAGCGCGGTGCGCCTCGAAGTGAAGGTCCACATCGTCACCGGCGCGGTGTCGGCGGCGCAGAACATCATCAAGTGCGTGCGCCGCTGCGGACTCGAAGTCAGCGATCTGGTGCTGCAGCCGCTTGCCTCGGCGATGGCGGTGCTCACCGAAGACGAGAAGGAACTCGGCGTGTGTCTGGTCGACATCGGCGGCGGCACCACCGACATCGCCGTGTTCACCAATGGCGCGATCCGCCACACCGCGGTGATTCCGGTGGCGGGCGACCAGGTCAACAACGATATCGCGGTGGCGCTGCGCACGCCGCCCAAAGAGGCCGAAGACATCAAGGTGCAATACGGCTGCGCACTGCGCCAGCTGGCCGACGCGCGCGACATGATCGAAGTGCCCGGCATCGGCGATCGCCCGCCGCGCACGCTGTCCCGGCAGACGCTGGCCGAGTTCATCGAGCCGCGCATGGAAGAACTGTATTCGCTGGTGCAGGCGGAACTGCGCCGCAGCGGGTTCGAGGAACTGCTGTCGTCCGGCATCGTCATCACCGGCGGTTCGGCCGGCATGCAGGGCATGGTCGAGCTCGGCGAGGAGGTCTTCCACATGCCGGTTCGCATGGGCTGGCCGCGCTACACCGGCGGGCTCGCGGACGTGATGCGCAACCCGCGCTACGCCACTTGCATGGGACTGCTGATGGCCGGGCTGGAAGCACGCGGGCGCGATGCGCCGAAGCTGTCCGGCAACAATTTGAAAGACATATTTGAACGCATGAAAAGCTGGTTCAAGGGGAATTTCTGATGCCGCTCCGCGGGGTTGAGCGAGCGACGTCGAAACGGGATTTGGTGGGGGTGCCGGATGTATCAGACACATCGCGGCAGACACGCCAAAGGATTTTTGAGTTTGGTTTTGTTTTGAGCAAAAGAGGAGAGCAACATGTTTGAACTGATGGATGTAGATACCCAGGATGCAGTGATCAAGGTCATCGGCGTGGGCGGCTGCGGCGGCAACGCGGTCGATCACATGATCACCTCGGGTTTGAGCGGCGTGGAATTCATCGCCATCAACACCGACGCGCAGGCGCTGAACCGCAACCAGGCCAAGCTGCAGCTGCAGCTTGGCAATGGCGTGACCAAGGGTCTGGGCGCCGGTGCCAACCCTGACATCGGCCGTGAAGCCGCGCTGGAAGACCGCGAGCGCATCGCCGAGCTGATCGACGGCGCCGACATGCTGTTCATCACCGCTGGCATGGGCGGCGGCACCGGCACCGGCGCCGCCCCGGTGGTGGCCGAAGTCGCCAAGGAACTCGGCATCCTGACCGTGGCGGTGGTCACCAAGCCCTTCATGTTCGAAGGCAAGCGCGTGCGCGCCGCCAACGCCGGCATCGAGCAGCTGGCGCGTCACGTCGATTCGCTGATCATCATCCCCAACGAGAAGCTGATGCAGGTGCTGGGCGACGATGTCTCCATGCTCGACGCCTTCAAGGCCGCGAACAACGTGCTGCACGGTGCGGTCGGCGGCATCGCAGAAGTCATCAACTGCCCGGGCCTGGTCAACGTCGACTTTGCCGACGTGCGCACCGTGATGAGCGAAATGGGCATGGCGATGATGGGCTCGGCCCAGGCCAGCGGCGACAACCGCGCCCGCATCGCCGCCGAGCAGGCCGTCGCCAGCCCCTTGCTGGAAGACGTGAATCTGGCCGGCGCCCGCGGCGTGCTGGTCAACATCACCGCATCAAGCACCGTGAAGATGCGTGAGATCCACGAGGTGATGAACACCATCAAGGCCTTCACCGCCGAGGAGGCCACCGTCATCGTCGGCCAGGTGCTCGACGACAGTATGGAAGACGCCCTGCGCGTCACCATGGTCGCCACCGGCCTCGGCAGCCCGGTTGCCCGCCAGCAGCCGAAACCGATGCAGATCATCCGCACCGGCACCGACGATGCGCCGATGATGATGGGCAGCAGCGAAGAGGTGCCCAACGTGATGACCAACCGTCGCAGCCGCACGGTTCAGGCGATGAGCGATTCCGGCATCGATACCCTGGACATCCCGGCCTTCCTGCGCCGCCAGGCGGATTGAGTTGCAGGGCAGGCGAACGCAGGGCCGGAAACTCGGCGCCGCGGCTCCGGTCACACGCCGGAACCGCAGCGAATGGCTGCCTGCTCGCCGCGACACGCTAAAATGATAGGATGATCAAGCAACGCACTCTTAAAACGCCGGTCAAGGCGACCGGCGTCGGCCTGCATTCCGGCGTCAAGGTCGAGATGACCCTGCGGCCGGCCGGCCCCGATACCGGCATCGTGTTCCGGCGGATGGACCTCGATCCGCCGGCCGAGCTCAAGGCCGACCCCTATCTGGTCACCGACACCCGGCTGTGCTCGATGCTCGAATCCGGTCCCGCCAAGGTCTCCACCGTCGAGCACCTGATGTCCGCGCTCGCCGGCCTCGGCATCGACAACCTCCTGGTCGACCTCACTGGCCCCGAAATCCCCATCATGGACGGTTCCGCATCGCCGTTCGTGTTCCTGCTGCAGTCCGCCGGCATCGTCGAGCAGGACGCACGCAAGCGCTACGTGCGCATCACCAAGCCGATCGAGGTGCGCGACGGCGACAAGTGGGCGCGCTTCGTTCCGCACAACGGCTTCAAGGTCGAGTTCACCATCGACTTCAATCACCCCGTGTTCGACAAGAGCGGCAAGACCGTCAGCATCGATTTCGCCGACACCGCCTACACGAAGGAGGTGGCCCGCGCGCGCACCTTCGGCTTCATGCACGAGGTCGAATACCTGCGCAACCAGGGCCTCGCGCTGGGCGGCTCGCTCGACAACGCTATCGTCATGGACGAATACCGTGTGCTGAACCAGGACGGCCTGCGTTACGACGACGAGTTCGTCAAACACAAGGTGCTCGACGCCATCGGCGACCTCTACCTGCTGGGCCATCCCATCATCGGCGCCTTCGAGGCCTACAAATCCGGCCACGCGCTCAACAACGCCCTGCTGCGCGAACTGCTGCAGCATCAGGACGCCTGGGAATTCGTCAGCTTCGAGCACGACGAAGACGTCCCCACCGCCTTCCTGCGCCTGCATCCGCTCACGGCATGATCGTCATCCGCCTGCTGCTCGTCGCCCTGCTCATCGCGGTGGCGGCGCTGGGACTGGCGTGGCTGTTCACCGGCAACCGCAAATATCTGCGCCTCATCGGCCGCGTGCTGCGCTTCGCGCTTGTGGTCGGCGTGGTCACGGCGCTGGTGTATGTGGTGGAGCGGCTGGTTTTGCGGTGAGCGGGGGTGAGCGGTACGAATTGGGCTCCGTCGCGCAACAGACCCAGTGGACGCTGCGACTAAGGCAATGACGCATTCACATTCATGTTAGGACGCCCTAAAAAATGATAGCGAATTGTTTTCTATCCCATTTTTGTGAAACGGAATCACGAATGACGGTTTATAAAGCGTCATTTAGGATGGACACTTTACGTTATGCGGCAAGGTTATGTCACGCAGTAGGTGCGATTTGATGGATGCGAAACCCACATCCGCTTGGCGTATTGTCATGAGGCTTTATGCCTTCATCGCCGCACTTACGCTATTGGCTCCCACCGCGAACGCATTTGAATTCTTGGGTTTTGGTCGAGCAAGTTGGGAAGAGGAAGTGCTTCTTCATGACCAAAGCAAGCTTGTTATAACGCGTTCCCAAAGCTATGGGGGCAGGCATGAGATCGGTCAATCTTCACCAATAAAGGAACATTCTGTTTCTTTCGTTCTACCGGTGTCGCATAGGGCTTATACGTGGGTCAGCGAATACGGTGAAGATGTTGGACGCACAAACTTCAACCTGATCGCGGTCCATGTTTTAGGAGACGTGCCTTATGTAATCGCAGAGCCCAACCTCTGCTATTCGTATGGCAAGTGGGGGCGCCCAAATCCACCCTATGTTATTTTTAGACACGATGGAACTAATTGGAAGCGCATTCCTTTGGCAGACCTTCCATTGGAGTTTCATACAATCAATGTCGCTGTCGCCATGCCGTGGGACATGCGCGATAGCCGAGTTAGCTTCGATAAAGGGCGATTCCTCTCGGCAGAGAGCATAAGCGCCCGTAACAAAGGGAGCAGACGTTCCGAGCATCAGCAAGTTCTTAGGGAGCCGCTGCCCATGAATTCAGGTGGCCTTACGAGTTGCCCCCTTCCATCAGATGCCGCGGCGAAACTCATTGCGCCGGAAGTTGATGGGAAGCTGCTTTACTTCAACTGGTGGCCACTTGCTCCCGAATGGCTCAAGACTCGATGTCCTGGTTGTGACCAATCGGCTGTTAAATAAGCAGACCATGATTACGCGCTCGCTATCCCGCAAATGCCGCATAACCTTGCGCTCAACCGGACCTGCGCGAAAAGCCGCGCAGGCCGGTTAGCTCCACGTTAGCCAACAAGCCGCATTTCCGTCGGCCCCTTGTATCCCTTGCGGAAGTGAAATGCGCCACAAGGAAACCCAAATGGAAACCCTGCCTTACCGGCTGGCATCACAAGTACTTTCACAATTCCGCCCCATTCCATAATCTGCCGCACAGTTCCCATGCTTTTGAACACCTTGGCAAACGGCACCAAATAAACAATGTCATCCGCCAATTCCAAAGAATGCGCAAGCCACGCATCCCAATTGCTGTATGGTGGGTTGCTTACAATCCAGTCAACCCGTTCACTTCGCTTAAAAAAATCTCGTCCTTCTCTCAGTTCGCACCACTCAGCGCCATCCGGCAAATACCGCATAAATGCCCCGCCACCTTTGCATGGCTCTAAAATCTTCCCTTGCGGCATGAACTCGTCAACAATCATCTTTGCCACAGCATCGGGTGTGTAAACCACATCGTTCGGGTTTACCTCCCTAGTCCATTCGTCTTCAATAAACAGCAGTTCTTGCATGTCGTTCCCATTGTTGGCTAACACGGCGGTCAACAGCGACCGCGCTGAAGCGCGGCGCGTTACCTTAGTCGTTAGAAGGCATCCGCCATGCGCGAACTAATGTTCTCCTTAGGAAGCTTCGCCGTTGCAGTGGGGGCTGTTCTTTTGTTGGTGGCGGTTGCAACAAACCTGCTTGTCGGTCGTGCTCTCACCAATACAGAAATGCTAATTGCGGTGGCTGGCTCATTAGTGGCCGGCTTCCTGTGGTGGCGCCTCATGCGCCGTAATGCCAAACAGCATTTGGGGTTGTCTGAATGAAGGTACTTGCATGGATATACCTGCCTTCTAACCCTGCGCTCAAGCGGGACCGTCCGCCTGCGGCGTCCGGCCCCTTAGCTCCACGTTAGAACGCTATGACCTCTGCTATTACCCAATCGGGATTTTCACGTTTCGCAGAGATTGTTGCTCGCCACGTAACGGAGTTGGAGCACTCAAATCCTGCACATGGCAGCGGTGAGTGGTACTTACTCAATCACCTTCAAGATCTGAAGAAAAATGTGTCTTCCTCATCATCAGCTCGTGAAGTGGCCAACTGCGTAAAAAGTTTGGCTCACTATGCGGTGGACTCAATGGAATGGGACGGCCAATTGGACAAACGGGTTGATGAGATCCTTTCGCTTCACTCCGTGCTACTCAAAGCGGAGTTGCGCAAGTGAATTGCCGCGTTCTAACCCGGCGCTCAACCGCGCTCCCTCCGGTCGCTGGACGGCGCTAAAGCGCCGCCGGTTAGCTCTACGTTAGGTCGCTCATGAAACGCCACTTGGTGCTGCTGTCTCTTTGCATATACATCTCTGCCGTCGAGGCCGGAGAATCTATTCTTGTTGGGAAGGCTCCCAATGGCTTGATCTTTGAGTTCAGTGACACCTCGCTTCCGCTGACAGAGCAGGAAATTGAAACTGGAACGACTCATGAACATCGTTTCGATTTATATATTCGGAAAGAAATGCTTGGGGTGGCCATTGATCCCAAGACCAAGAAATCGAAACGAACAAAATATGTTGAGCCGAAGGCGATAGCCAGCGAGATACCAGCTCCATGCGTATGGCGGTTCGAAGAGGAGCAACTGATCTGCAGCCCTAACGCGCCTCACGGATTAGCTAACGTTCGCTACCAATATAATCGTACCCTCGGTATCGATGGCGGTTTTCGTTGTATCCAAGGCTGCTCAAAGCAAGTACCTAGGCTATTGAAATTTGAAGGTGTGGAAAGTGGTTGCTAAATGTCCGCCACCTAACCCGGCGCTCAACCTCGCTCCCTCCGGTCGCTGGACGGCGCTAAAGCGCCGCCGGTTAGCTCGACTACAAGGGCTTCCCAAACCTGCAAGTGCCAATCTGAATTTTTATCGCATCGTTTGTTCCTGATCTGATTTGTCGTCCACTGCGGCAGTCGTGCGAGAAGGTGAAGGACTGCGGTACTACAACCGGTCATGTTGGATTC
>JAIBFA010000002.1 GCA_019459325.1 Thiobacillus sp. | reverse complement strand
TTTCCGCGCGGCGGCGGGACGCTCGACCACCTCGCGGGGGGCTATCTGCGATATCAGCACTTCGGGCAGGACGCGGTTGCTCAAAACCACCCCCAAACCGCCACCCCGCGCCGCGCCGCCATGGCGCGGCCGAGGCGTTCGATCTCGGCGGCGCCGAGCAGCTGGCGCGCCAGCGGCAGCACATGGGTGTTCTCGAATTCGAGATGCGCGCGATTCATCGCCACGAAGCGGTGCGTCGTGGCCGCGTCCAGCGTGGCGGCGGTGCCGGCTTCGATCTGCTGCAGGTCTCCGCGCAGGCGCCGCCACAGCAGCGCCAGCTCGTCGTGCTCCAGGGTCAGGGTTTCGACCAGGTCGCAGGCGCCGGGCGCGCCGGCCTGTTCCAGCAACGGAAACAGGTTGCGCTCCTCGTCGTCGTGGTGATGCACCGCCGCGGTGTCGAAGTAGGTCAGCACCGCACGCGCGGCCTGCTGGGCCTGCGCGTCAGCACCGTGCTCGGGCAGATGGGCCAACAGTTTGTCCAGGGTGTCGCACTGTTTGGCAATGCGGCCGTGGCAGGCTTCAAGCACCTCCAGCGGCCGGTCGAAACCCGGGGCCGCCGCACCCAGCAGGCTGACCGTCATGGATTGCGCGTCAGCCGCGACGGCGCGGTCAGCGGATGCGTATCGAAGTAGTTTTTGACGCCGACGACGATGGCATCGACCAGCTTGTCCTGGTAGGCGGGATCGTTGAGGCGTTTTTCTTCTTCCGGGTTGGAAATGAACGCGGTCTCGATCAGGATCGAGGGAATGTCGGGCGACTTCAGCACGGCGAACCCGGCCTGCTCGACCTGCGCCTTGTGCAGGGTGTTGACGCCGCCGATCTCCTTCAGCACGGCATGCCCCAGCTTGAGGCTGTCGTTGATGGTAGCGGTCTGCGACAGGTCGATCAGGGTGCGCTTGAGGAAGGGGTCCTTGACGTCGATGTTGATGCCGCCGACCAGGTCGGCCTCGTTTTCCTTCTTGGCCAGCCAGCGCGCGGCGACCGAAGTGGCCCCGTTCTCCGACAGCGCGAACACCGACGAGCCGCGCGCATGCGGTTTGATGAAGGCATCGGCGTGGATCGACATGAAGAGGTCGGCCTTTACCGCGCGTGCTTTGATAACCCGCTGCGCCAGCGGCACGAAGTAGTCGCCGTCGCGGATCAGCACGGCGTGCATGTTTTCCTGCGCGTCGATTTTCTGCTTGAGCTTTTTCGCCAGCGCGAGCGTGACATTCTTCTCACGCGAGCCGCTGGCGCCGATCGCACCCGGATCTTCGCCGCCGTGGCCGGCATCGATCGCCACCGTGATCAGCCGCGCGTACTGCGGCACGCCGGCTTTCGCCGGATTGGGCGTTTCGGCGGGTCCGGGCGGCAGCAACAAGGCCGGATTGGCCGAGGCTTCGGCAGCCTGGACCGGGCCTGCCTGAACCGGGTAGAGGTCCACCACCAGCCGATGGCCGTATTGATCCAGCGGCTGCAACTGGAACACGGAGGGTTTCACTGCCATCTTGAGCTCCAGCACGACCCGCATCACGCCGGGACGATTCAGCCCGACCCGGATCGCCCCGATGTAGGGGTCGTCCGCAGCCAACTGTCCGGCCAGGGCGTTGAGCGCCGGGCCGGCCTCCACGCCTTCGAGGTCGATCACCAGCCGCTCGGGATTCGACAGGGTGAAATATTTGTGCGCGACCGGTTGCGTCGCCTCCAGCGTGATCCGCGTGTAATCAGGCGATGGCCACAGGCGGGAGGCAGACAGCTGCAGCGCCTGGGCCCAGCCCGACGCCAGCAATCCGCACAGCAGGAAAATTTTCAGCAGAGCGTGCAACATGTCTCCAGATAGTGTGCACCACGCGGGCTTGCGGCCTCGCATTCGATTTCACGCGCGTCGTCTGCAATCGTCAGCCGGATGATCACGTCGGGCGGCGGCAGCCAGCCTGCAGCCTTTTCCGGCCACTCGATCAGGCTCACCGCCTGACCATCGCTGACATCGCGAAACCCGGCGTCGAGCCACTCGCGCGGGTCATGCATACGATATAGATCAAAATGATACAGCTCAAACGCTGGCAGGCTATAGCTTTCTGCCAGCGTGTAGGTCGGGCTCTTCACCCGGCCGCTGTAACCCAGCGCGCGCAGCACGCCGCGCACCAGCGTCGTCTTGCCCGCCCCCAGATCGCCCTCCAGGTAGAACGTCAGTCCGGGAATCAGTTCCCGCGCCAGTTGCGCGCCGAATGCCAGGGTCGCGGCTTCGTCGGCCAGATGGCTGCGGCAGCGCACGGTATCATCTGCTGTATGCATGATCGGGATTTAAGTCGACTGGCGCAGCAAATCAAGCAATGGGGGCGCGAGCTCGGCTTTGCCGCGGTGGGCATTGCCGACGGCGAGTTGAGCGCGGCCGAAGCGGGCTTGCAGGAATGGCTGGATCGAGGCTTTCATGGCGAGATGGATTATATGGCGGCGCACGGCACCAAGCGCAGCCGGCCCGCCGAACTGGTGCCCGGCACGCTCCGCATCATCAGCGCACGGATCGATTACTTTCCGCCCGCCTCGGCCGACCCGCATGCGGTGCTGAATGATGCCGACGCCGCCTACCTTTCCCGCTATGCGCTGGGGCGCGACTACCATAAAGTTTTACGCAACCGCCTGCAGAGCCTGGCCGAAAAAATCAGCACGGAAATCGGCGAACACCATTTCCGCGTCTTCACCGACAGCGCGCCGGTGCTGGAAGTCGAGCTCGCCGCAAAATCCGGGCTCGGCTGGCGCGGCAAGCACACGCTGCTGCTGAACCGGCAGCACGGCTCATGGTTCTTCCTCGGCGAGATCTACACCGACCTGCCCTTGCCGGTGGACACGCCCGAAGCCGGCCACTGCGGGACCTGCCAGGCCTGCCTCGACGTCTGCCCGACACAGGCCATCGTCGCGCCCTACATGGTCGACGCGCGGCGCTGCATTTCCTATCTGACCATCGAACTCAAGGGCAGCATCCCGACCGAGCTGCGCCCGCTGCTGGGCAACCGCATCTACGGCTGCGACGACTGCCAGCTGGCGTGCCCGTGGAACCGCTTCGCGCAGACCGCCGCGCTGCCGGATTTCGGGGTTCGCAATGGACTCGACAGCGCCCGGCTGGTGGATTTGTTTGCGTGGAGCGAAACGGAATTCAACGAACGGCTGGCGGGCTCGCCGATCCGCCGCATCGGGCACGAGCGCTGGCTGCGCAACATTGCCGTCGCGCTTGGCAACGCGCCGTCTTCTCCTGTCATCCAGGCCGCGCTGAAGTCACGTCTGGACCATCCCTCCGAACTGGTGCGCGAGCACGTGGCCTGGGCGCTGGCGAGCCAGCAAACGGGTTAAGCCGTCTTTAACTCCTGCCGCGCGCCGTCTTAATTCACGCGCAGCTCACGCCGCGCATGCCGGATCACCGATGCGCCCGAGGTCAGTGCCAGTGACGCCAGCACCAGCGCCACGGCTATGTCCGGCCAGCCGTGTGAAGTCGCCCACACCCCGGCCGCCGCCCCCATCACCGCCAGATTGCCGAGCGCGTCGTTGCGCGAGCACAGCCACACCGAGCGCGCCTGGGCGTCGCCCTGGCGATGTGCGTACAGCAGCGCTGCCACGCCGACGTTGACCGCCAGCGCCAGCAGGCTCACCCAGCCCATGATGACCGGCTCCGGCACCACGCCGGCCGACCATTGCCAGGCCGACTTGCCGAGCACGAACACGCCGTAGCCGACCATCAGCCAGCCCTTCCACAGCGCGGTACGCGAACGCCACACCGGCGCCAGCCCGAGCACGAAGAGCGCCACGCCGTAGTTGGCCGCGTCACCCAGGAAATCGACCGCGTCGGCCAGCAGCGACACCGACTGTGCCTGAAAGCTGGCAACGATTTCGACTCCGAACATCAGCGCATTGAGCACCAGCGCGACCCACAGCGCGCGCCGGTAGCCCGGGTCGGGGGGTGCCGCGTCGCACACCGAATCGCAACCGCATTCGCTCATGATGGATGCCGTGCCGCGCGACCCTGCAGGTAAAATGCCGTCTTTCTCATCCCGCCATCCTGCCACTCATGTCCACGAATGCACACTCCCCCATCGGCGTATTCGATTCCGGCATCGGCGGACTGACCGTGGTGCGCGCGCTGATGGAGCGCCTGCCCTACGAGAACATCGTCTATTTCGGCGACACCGCGCGCGTGCCCTACGGCGTGAAATCGGTCGAGACCATCGCCCACTTCACCACCGAAATCGCGCAGTTCCTGCTGGAAAAGGACGTCAAGCTGCTGGTCATCGCCTGCAACACCATGGCGGCGGTGGCCTCACAGATCGTCAAGGACCTGTCGCCGGTGCCGGTGCTCGACGTGATCGACGCCGGCGCGGTGTCGGCGCGTGGTGGCAGGAGAATCGGCGTCATCGGCACCCCTACCACCATCAACAGCAACGCCTACGCGCGCGCCATCCATGAGTATGCCCCCGACTCGCGCATCCATTCGCAGGCCTGCGCGCTGTTCGTGCCGCTGGTGGAGGAAGGCTGGCTCGACCACGAAGTGACCCGGCTGACCGCGCAGGATTATCTGAAGCCGCTACTGGCCGAGCATATCGACACCCTGGTGCTCGGCTGCACCCATTACCCGCTGCTGAAGCCGCTGCTGCGCCAGGTGGTGGGCGACGACGTCGCGCTGGTCGATTCCGCCGAAGCCATGGCCGAGCAGGTCGCCGCGGTTCTGGCCGACAAGAAGCTGGCCAACCCCGGCCCGGCCCAGCCCCGCTACGACTTCTACGTCACCGACGTGCCGCTGCGCTTCCAGACCATCGGCGAGCGCTTTCTGGGGCGCACGCTCAACAACGTGCACGTGGTGAAGTGGTGATCGCAAAGCCCCACCCATGATCCGGGTCAACGCCCAGATCGAGCTCGACGAACGCGAAATCCAGGAAGACTTCGTGCGCGCCTCGGGCCCCGGCGGACAGAACGTCAACAAGGTGTCGACCGCCGTGCAACTGCGCTTCGACGTCGCCCGCTCCCCCTCGCTACCCGACCCGGTGCGCGCCCGCCTGATCGCCCTGGCCGGCCGTCGCGTCACCCAGGACGGCGTGCTGATCATCGAAGCCGAGCGCTATCGCAGCCAGCGGCGCAACCGCGACGACGCCCTGGAACGATTGATCGAGCTGATTCGCGAAGCCTGTGAAGTCGACAAGCCGCGCCACCCCACCCGTCCCACGCTGGCGTCTAAAAAGCGGCGGCTGGACAGTAAGCAGCGGCGGGGGGAAACCAAGAAGCTCCGCACGGTGAAGCCCGGCTCGGAGGGCTGAACCTCACGGCCCGCCTGCCTGCCCGTTTGATCATGTCGAGTTGATGCTACAAATCAGAAACGGGCTCTTGCCAGTTCGCTCTATACGCTGAACGTCTGCGGTTTGCTCACCGCCCGAACAACAGGAAAATATTCAGGAAAGGGGTCAGCCATGAATCGCTTGCGGACAAGTTGGTTTCGGTGGCTTGGCGGGTGGATGCTTGTACTGGGGGCGCTGATGCCTCCTCTGGCCACTGCAAGCGAAATCGATCTCGCTGCACGCCTGCAACAGGGCGGCCACGTCCTGATGCTGCGGCACACCCACGCACCCGGCTTCGGTGATCCGCCCCTTTTCCAACTGGACGATTGCGCCACCCAGCGCAATCTGGACGCCAGCGGACGTGCCCAGGCGACGGCCATCGGCGAGTGGTTGCACCGGCAAGGCGTGCGGGACGCGAAGATTTATTCCAGCCAATGGTGCCGAAGCCTGGAGACCGCGCGCCTCCTCAATCTCGGGCCAGTGACGCCCCTGCCTGCGCTCAATTCGTTTTTCGAGCGCACGCGTGATCGTATGAGCAGCCTTGTCGCGCTGAACGCATTTTTTGCCCGGCAGCCTGCCGACGGTCCGCTGATCATCCTAGTCACGCACTTCGCCAACATCCAGGCGGTTGTCGGTGCCGGCGTGGGTTCAGGCGAAGGAGTCGTGCTGCAACTGCAGACGGGCGAAGCGCCGCGCGTGGTCGGACGCGTGGATTTCAAATAGTAGACAGCGAGTGGAAAATTGAAGGGGCCGAATGCCAGCCCCCCCACTCACCCGAACGTCAGCCCCATCGCCTCGCGCACGTCGCGCATGGTGTCGCGCGCCAGTTCCTGCGCCTTCTCGCAGCCGTCGGCGAGGATGTTGCGAACCTGGTCGGGATTGTCTTCGTAGTACTGCGCCCGTTCGCGGATCGGCGCGAGTTCGGCCAGCACGGCGTCGATCACCGGCTGCTTGCATTCGAGGCAGCCGATACCGGCGCTGGTGCAGCCCGCGGTAACCCACTGACGGGTGGCATCGTCCGAATACACCTGATGGAACTGCCACACCGGGCAGTTGGCCGGGTTGCCAGGGTCGGTTCGGCGCACGCGTGCGGGGTCGGTCGGCATGGTGCGGATTTTCTTGGTGACCGTGTCGGGGTCTTCCCTTAATGCAATGGTGTTGTTGTAGGACTTGGACATTTTCTGTCCGTCGAGTCCGGGCATTTTCGACGCTTCGGTGAGCAGGGCTTCGGGTTCGGCGAGGATCATCTTGCCTGAGCCTTCGAGGTAGCCGTACAGGCGCTCGCGGTCGTTCAGCGAGAGGTTCTGCGCGTCGTTCAGCAATGCCTTGGCGGATTCCAGCGCCTCGTCGTCGCCCTTTTCCTGATAGGCGGTGCGGCATTCCTCGTACAGCCTGGCCTTCTTCGAACCGAGCTTTTTGACCGCGGCGCGCGCCTTGTCCTCGAATCCCGGCTCGCGGCCGTACAGGTGGTTGAAGCGGCGGCAGATTTCGCGGGTGAATTCAATGTGCGGAACCTGATCCTCGCCCACCGGAACCAGATTGGCGCGGTAGATCAGGATGTCGGCGGACTGCAGCAGCGGATAGCCGAGAAAGCCGTAGGTGGAGAGGTCCTTTTCGGAGAGCTTTTCCTGCTGGTCCTTGTAGGTGGGCACGCGCTCCAGCCAGCCGAGCGGGGTCATCATCGACAGCAGCAGATGCAGCTCGGCGTGCTCGATCACGCGCGACTGCACGAACAGCGTAGCCTGCGCGGGATCGACGCCGGCGGCGAGCCAGTCGATGGTCATGTCGCGCACGTTTTCCTCGATCATCTGCGGCGTGTCGTAATGCGTGGTCAACGCATGCCAGTCGGCGACGAAGAACAGGCACTGGTATTCATTCTGCAGACGCAGCCAGTTTTTGAGCACGCCGTGGTAGTGGCCAAGGTGCAGGCGCCCGGTAGGGCGCATGCCGGAGAGAACGCGGTCGGAATACATGTCAGGGGTCGGGATTCAGGGATAAGGGATCAGGACAGCACGACCTGGATCAGGCCGATCAGTTGCGCAGGGTCGAGGCCGGTGACCAGCGCCGTCAAGCCGATGAACAGGCTGATGAGCGGCCACAGGATGATGCCGAGGATGCCGGTAAACAGCAGGCCGAGCAGGATGAACAGGCCATACGGCTCCAGCCGGGAAAACTGCATCGCCTGTTTCAACGGCAGCAGGCTGACCGCGATGCGGCCGCCGTCAAGCGGCGGCAGGGGAATGAGGTTCAAGGCCATCAGGATGACGTTGATGAACACGCCGGCTGCGCCCATCAGCATCAGCGGCGCGCTGGCGAAGCCGTTGCCGAGCGCGTGGCCCAACTGGATCATCAGCGCCCAGAACACCGCCATCGCGAAGTTCATACCGGGGCCCGCGGCGGCCACCCACAGCATGTCCTGCTTGGGACGGCGCAGCTGGCCGAAGTTGACCGGCACCGGCTTGGCCCACCCGAACAGGATCGCGCCGCCGCCCAGCAGCTTGCTGGTCAGCAGGATCACCAGCGGCACCAGGATGGTGCCCACCGGGTCGATGTGCTTCAAGGGGTTGAGCGTGATGCGGCCCTGCAAGGCCGCGGTCATGTCGCCGAAATAGCGCGCGACGTAGCCGTGCGCGGCCTCGTGCAGCGTGATGGCGAAAATCACCGGCAACGCGAACACGGCGATTTTCTGGATCAGCGTGAGTTCCATCCGGAGCTCAGGACTCAAAATCCGCCGTGTCGCCCTTGCCGAAGCGCAGTACGACGGGCGTGTCGGTGGTCAGATCGACCACCGTGGTCGGGGTGAGGCCACAGGCGCCGCCGTCGATGACGAGATCGACCAGATGCTCGAGGCGTTCACGGATTTCCCACGGTTCCGTCAGCGGCACGTCCTCGCCGTACAGCAGCAGCGTGGACGACAGGATGGGCTCGCCCAGCTCGGCCAGCAGCGCCTGCACGATGGGATGATCGGGCACCCGCAATCCGATGGTGTCGTGCTTCTTGTGCAGCAGCCGCTTCGGCACTTCGCGGGTGCCGCGCAGGATGAAGGTATACGCGCCGGGGGTATGCGCTTTCAGAAAACGGAACTGGGTGTTGTCCACCTGGGCGTAGCGGCCGAGCTCCGACAAATCGCTGCAGATCAGCGTGAGATCGTGCCCGCTGTCGAGCCCGCGTACCGACAACAGACGCATCGCCGCTTCCTTGTCGCCGATGTGGCAGCCCAGCGCATAGCACGAATCGGTGGGATAGACGATGACGCCGCCGCGCTTGAGGATGTCGACCGCCTGCTGGATCAGCCGCAGCTGCGGGTTGTCGGCGTGGATATTGAAGAATTGCGCCATAGGATCTCAGGCCATTGAAGGAGAAAAGTGTGCCGCCAGTTCCGGCCAGCCCTGCCACACCGGCTGGCAGTAATGCGGCAGCGCGGGCAGACGGCCGATATCGATGCCTTCGTCCGGCGCGTGAAAATCGGCCCCGCGCGAGGCTTTGAGGCTGAACGCGCGGGCCAGGTCGGCAAACTTGCCGTACTCGGACGGATGATGGCTGCCGGTGATGACCTCGATGCCCTCGCCGCCCAGCGAGCGAAAGGCATCCAGCAGCAGGTGCAGGTCGCGCGCGTTGAATGCGTAGCGCCCGGGATGCGCGATCACCGCCATGCCGCCACTGGCGCGGATCCAGCCCACGGCGTTTTCCAGCGTGGTCCACTGGTGTTCGACATAGCCGGGATTGCCGCGCGTGAGGAAACGTCGGAACGCCGTGCGCATGTCGGGCGCGTGGCCCTGCGCCACCAGCCAGCGCGCAAAATGCGTGCGTCCCACCATCTGCTTGTTGACGGCGTAGTCGAACGCCCCTTCATACGCACCGGCGATGCCGGACTTCGCCAGATCCTCTCCCATGCGCTGCGCGCGCTCGATGCGCCCGAGACGGATGTCGTGTAGACCGGCGGCCAGTTCGGGATGCGCAGGATCGATGCGCAGGCCGACGATATGTACGGTCTGGCTACCCCAGCTCACCGAGATTTCCACGCCGGGGATCAGAATCAAGCCGGCCTCGTCAGCCGCCGTCTGCGCAGCAGCGATCCCGGCCACGTCGTCGTGATCGGTCAGCGCGAGCGCGTGCACGCCGTTGGCTACGGCACGCGCGATGACGTCGGCGGGCGGCAACACACCGTCTGACACATTGGAATGGCAATGCAGATCGATATTGAGCATCGATGATCGGGTTCGGGCGACCAAGGCCAAAAGCACTTGGTCAGGAGGGGGAATCATAGCAAAATACCCCGTCATCCGAATTGCTGCCTGCTACCGAGTCCAGCCAATAATGAGAAAACTGCTGTTTGACCTCTTCCCCATCATCGTTTTCTTCATCGCCTACAAAATCGGCGATGCCAATGCCGAAGCCACGCGTGCCCTCATGGCCGGCCTCGGTCTGCCGCAGCCGGTGGGCGCCGGCGAAAAACCCGGCATCTATCTCGCCACCCTGGTCGCCATCGTCGCCAGCTTCGGCCAGATCGCCTGGGTCAAGCTGCGCGGCCACACCGTCGAGACCATGTTGTGGGTCAGCCTCGGCATCATCGTACTGTTCGGTGGCGCCACCCTGTGGCTGCACGACGAGAGCTTCATCAAGTGGAAGCCGACCGTGCTTTACTGGATTTTCGCCGGCATCATTTTTGGCGCTGCCGCGTTTGGCCGCAACGTGATCAAGAGCCTGATGAGCGTGCAAATGGAACTTCCTGACGCTGCCTGGGGTCGGTTGAATGCGAGTTGGGGCGCTTTTTTTGCCCTCATGGGGGTTGCAAATCTGTTTGTCGCCTTCAACTTCTCGACTGACGCCTGGGTCAACTTCAAGCTGTTCGGCAGCCTGGGGCTGATGCTGGTGTTTGTGATCGGTCAGAGCATGATGCTGACCAAATATCTGGATAAGGCAGACCTGGAACAAGCCAGGCCGGACAAGGAAGAAAAGCAATAATGCTCTATGCCATCGTCGGACAGGATGTGCCCGACAGCCTTGAGCGGCGACTGGCGGCCCGCCCCGCGCATCTCGATCGTCTGCATGCCCTGCAACAGGCAGGACGGCTGCTGCTGGCCGGTCCCTTCCCCATTATCGACAGCAACGATCCCGGCACCGCGGGGTTTTCCGGTAGTCTGATCGTCGCCGAATTCGATTCGCTACCCGACGCACAGGCCTGGGCCGACGCCGATCCGTACGTGGCAGCAGGCGTGTATGCCGCCGTCAGCGTCAAACCTTTCAAGAAAGTATTACCCGCATGAGCACGACCGATCTGATCCGCCAGCGCCTCGCCGCGCTGGAACCCGAGACCTACACGCTGGAAGACGAAAGCGACCAGCACAAAGGGCACGCCGGTGCTGCCTCAGGCGGCGGGCATTTCCGTCTCACACTGGTGTCACCCAAATTTCGTAATCTCTCCACCCTCGCCCGCCACCGGCTGGTATACGAAGCCATGGGCGAGCTCATGCAGCGCGAGATTCATGCGCTGTCGATAACTGCCTTAACCCCGGAAGAACTCTGAAAGGAATCCGAATGCGACTCGCTCTTCTCCCTGCCCTGATGCTGCTCGCCCTGTCCCCACTGGCGCAGGCACAAGCCCCCGCCCCGGCTGCGGCCACGCCGGCAGTTGACGCCAACAAACCGCTGGCTGTGGTCAACGGCAAGGAAATCCCCGCCTTGTACGGCGAACTCGTCAAGCGCGAAATGGCCCAGGGCCAACCCGACTCCCCTCAGCTCGATGCGCGCGTGCGCGACTCGCTGATCAACCTGGAACTGCTGTCACGCGCCGCCCTCGACAAGGGGCTCGACAAGGATCCGAATCTGGCCGCTGCACTGGAGATCCGCCGCAAGGACCAGTTGGCCAAGGCCTATCTGGAAGACTACGTCAAAGCCCATCCGGTCACTGACGCGGAAATCCAGGCCACCTATGACAAGGTCAAGGCCGAAGCGGTCGAACCGGAGTACCGTGCACGCCACATCCTGGTTCAAACCGAAGCCGAGGCGAAAAAGATCCTTGCCGACCTCGGCAAGAAAGCCAAATTCGAAGATCTCGCCAAAAAACTGTCAAAAGACCCTGGCTCCGCCAAGAACGGCGGCGCACTCGACTGGTCCGACCGCCGCGCGTTCGTGCCGGAATTCTCCGACGCCCTGGCCGGCCTGAAAAAGGGCGAAACCACCAAAACGCCGGTGAAGACGCAGTTCGGCTACCACGTCATTCGCCTCGACGACACGCGCAAGCCGCAGATGCCGCCGCTGGATACCGTGCGTGGCGAAATCGTCAAGCAATTGCAGCAACAGCGCATCCGCGATGCCATCGCGGCAACGCGGGCCGGTGCAAAAGTCGAATAATCAGCTAATAATGATTAAGCGGGGCATCGCCCCGCCTTTACCTGACAGGGAGCCAAACATGGCCAAAGAACATAATCAACTGCAAGACGTTTTCCTCAACACCCTGCGCAAGGAGCGCATTCCCGTGTCGGTGTTTCTGGTCAACGGCATCAAGCTGATGGGGCGGATCGAATCGTTCGACCAGTTCGTGGTGCTGCTGAAAGGCCAGGATCAGGCCGCCCAGATGATTTTCAAGCACGCCATCTCGACCATTTCGCCCTCACGCGAAGTGGTGCTGCCGCAACGCGAACCCGAGGCTTAAGCCCCGCTCGCTATTCGACATGAGCGGCCAGCAACCCGGCCGCTGTCGGCGCATCCACCAGAACGACCGCGCCGCCGCGATAGGCCTGCTTGTGGCGGGCTGAAATCGCGTCCAGGTTCTGCTTATCCTTTAGATAAATCACCATATAGCCATCGGGATGCGCGGCCAGCCAGCGCGGCAACTCCGCACCGTGCAATTCGGCCAGAGGGGCTTCCAGACGGCCCAGGAACTGATATTGCGCATGGTACTTCGCGGCATTCGCCACCGGCAATCCTGCGTCCTGCACCTGTTTGATCGCCCGTGCCATCGGCTTGACGTCATACAACGGCCTAAGCGAGTGCATCGCGGCCAGTTGCACCAGCACCAGAGTCGCCCCCCCCAGTAGTGCAAGATTCAGCACAGGCGATATGCCACGCCGGCCAATCACCCAGGCCGCCAGTGCCAGCAGGACCAGCAACGCGCCCGGCCAGACCGGCGGCAACGCCGCAACCTGGTCGTTGAGTGCGCCGATCTGCCCGCTGGCCGCCAGAATCAGCACGCCGCCCAGCGCCGCAGCCAGCAAAGCTGGCAAGCCCACGCGCGTGCCCGGGCGGTCTGCCAGCACGCGCGCCGTCAGCAACGCAAACGCCGGAAACAAGGGCACCAGATAATGCGGCTGCTTGCCGCTGATGAAGGAGAACGCAACGAACACCGGCAGCATCCAGGCCAGACAGAAACGCATGCCGCGATCCAGACCCGTTTTCCTGTGATGGGCCAGCGCCTTCCATAGCCCGGGCCAGACAAACCAGGGAAACAGGATCAGAGGCAACAGCGGCAGATACCACCAGAAGGGTCGCCGGTGGGCGAAGGACTCGACCATGCGGTCGGCGGTCTGCCCCCAGAAAATCGCATTGCGATATGCCTCGCCGCCCGCCATGCCCGCCGGAATCGCCCACATCAGGGCGATTGCTGCACCCAGCAGCACCGCCACCACCACCCCAACGAACCAGCGGCTCCACTTCAAACCGGGATTCCACCACAGCGCGAGCACCGTGACCGGCAGCAGGTTCAGCAGGATCACCGGCCCCTTGGTCAGCACGCCCAGGCCGATCGCGATGCCCAGCAGGACGAAACCGCGCCGCTTGCCTTCAGTGGCGCTTAGCACGCCGTGCATGCCGACCAGCACCCAGAACGCCAGCATCACGTCGAACATGACCGAAGTGGAAAAGACGATCCACAAAAGCGAACTCGCCAGAATCAGCGAGGCCTGACCGCCGAGGTCGGCATGCTGCGGCCACAGGCGGCGGGCGAACGAAAACGTCAGCAGCAGTGCGCCGGCAGAAAACAGCGGCAGCACCAGACGCGGCCACCAGTCGTTGACGTCAAAAATCGCCCAGCCGGCGTGGAACATCCAGAACATGAACGGCGGCTTGTGGCTGTAGGGTTCGCCGTTCTTGAACGGGACAAGAAAATCGCCACGCAGCCACATTTCCCAAGCCGCGCTGACATAGCGCGTTTCGTCGATCGGCGTGAGGGGGCGCGTGGTGATTCCGACAAACGCAAGGATCGCAAGCAGGGCCAAACTTGCGAATAGCGCGCCACGCCCATTCGCGCTCAGGGTTCGGTAGGTCATCACAATTGTCCAGGAAACATGGGGGTTCAGCCTCGCCACATCGACCGTCTAAAAACACATTCCGGTTTCAGAGGCATTGGCGAGCCTGAAATATTAACGATAAAAGGGCACCAAAAGCCCGCGGCAACTTAACACGAATCCATGATGCGCGGCCCTCTGCTTCACCTTCGACAGAGCCTACGAAGCTCAGCTTAAGACTGCCTTAATAGAAAGCGCTTTTAATCCACCACCACCGTCTTTCTGGATGCTTCGAGGCAGGCATCCCAAATCGCGACAAGCAACTATGCTGATTCTGAATTCCATAGAGGCCGCCGAACGGATGCGCATCGTCCTGCGGGGTTCCGTCCTGCTGTGGCTTGGCGCATGGATGGCGTGGCTGATGCGCGCCGATACGGCCCTGCTCCACGGAATCGACACGAGCCACCTCTTCGGCACCCTGCGCCCGGTTTTCGAGTGGTATTCCGATTGGGGCTTGTTCATTTTCTACGCCTTCTTCATCGCCCTGTTCGTGTATGGCATGCGCACCAGGCGTCCGCTGTTCAGACTGGTCGGGCTTGCCTATGTCCATGCTCAAGTGTTTGGGACGTTGCTGCTGGTATACGTGATCAAAATCGGCTGCGGGCGGCCGCGCCCGCATGCCACCTCCGTGCACGACGCGCTTTGCCAGGCACCCAGCTTCGCCCATGCTTTCCATTCGTTCCCTTCCAGCCACACCGTCAATGCCGTTGTCGGCGCGATTTTTGTCTTGATCCTGTTGCGCTCACGCGTCGCTGCGATGCTTGCGCTGACTGCCGCACTGCTCATGGCACTGGCGCGCCTCGGGAGCAGCCAACACTTCCTGTCCGACGTGTTGGCCAGTTTGGCATTGGGCGTGACAATCGCGGGAGTCGTCATCCACGTTTATCTGCTTCCCCGCTGGCGCAAGATCGAGACCGCCGCGACGCAGTAATCGGCCATCTGGTGACCACCGCGCAGCTTTCTTTGCCTGGAGCTATTCGAGCGACTCGTCCAGCGCCTCACCCCCCCGACGACGGCGGTACAAATACACACCCAGCGCCATGGAAGCCAGGAAAAGTGCAATTGCCAGCGTGAGTTTCAGCATGGGTGCGATATGCACCCCGCTGCCGACCAGCGCGAACACCAGCGTTTGCGGCAGATAGCCGAGAAAAGAGCCCGCAAAGAAATGCACGGGCCGGATACTGGAAATGCCCGCCGCCAGATTGGTCAGCAGGTTGCTGCCTACCGGCAGCAGGCGAATCAGCATCGTCATCGAAAACGGATGGTCGCGGACGAAACGGTCGAAACGTCCGGCGCGCTCACCCAGCCGCGCACGGAGCAGACCCTTGCCGAAGAAGCGTGCGTAGGCAAAGCTCAATATGCAACCCAGCAGCGCCGCCAACGTACCGAGCAGCGTACCCAGTCCCACGCTGAAGGCATAGCCGCCGAGAAAGGCGATGATCTGGCGCGGCAGGCCAATGGCGGTAAACAGCGCGCCCATCAGCAGAAACAGCAAGGCGCCATTGACCCCGTGGCCGCGCACGCGCGCATCGATCCAGGCCTCGTTGACGCTGCTGCCGAGATCGCTGGTCTTGAACAGATAACCCAGCAAGGCCAAGCTCAGCATCAGCGCCAGGCCCTTGAGGATGACGCGCGCTTTCATTCGGGTCGCATTCGTTCAGAGGTCGGAGTCGAGCTCGACCTGCGGCAGGCGCACCCGCCGCTGCAGCCAGGCGACACCGAACAGGTCGACGATGCCCACCCACAGCCGGTTGTGCACGCCGTATTTGGAGGTGCCGCGTTCGCGCGCGCGGTGGTGCACCGGAACCGATACCACGGCGCCGCCGTTGCGCATCACCAGCGCCGGCAGGAAGCGGTGCATATGGTTGAAGTTGGGCAGTTGCAGGAAGGTCTCGCGGGCGAACACCTTGAGGCCGCAGCCGGTGTCGGGCGTGTTGTCCTTGAGCATGCGCGAGCGCACGCCGTTGGCGATTTTCGATGAAATTCGGCGCAGGAAGGTGTCGTTGCGCTTGGAACGCCAGCCTGCCAGCAATTCCAGGTTGGCGGGCTGTGCCGGATTGGCCAGTTCGGCCAGCAGCGCCGGGATGTCGGCCGGGTCGTTCTGGCCGTCGCCGTCGAGGGTGGCGATCCACTCGTAGCGCGCCGCGGTCACGCCGGTCGTCACCGCCCGGCTCTGCCCGCACGATTCGCGATGGCGGATCACCCGTAGCATCGGGAATTCGGCTTTCAGGGTGTCCAGTCGTGCCTGGGTGGCATCGGTACTGCCGTCGTTGACGTAGATGATCTCGAACGTGGTGTTGCCGGACAGCGCCGCGGCGATTTCGCGTACCAGCGGCTCGACGTTGTCCTGCTCGTTCTTGACGGGTACGACCACGGACAACCTGCCGTGGTAGGCATGTTTTGGCATTGCTATATTGGGATCGCAGGTTGAGGCGGCGGAACTAGCTCCGGGGCCCGAAAATTCACCAGGCCGACATTCTAATTTATTTCGGCGGCGCATACGGCGTGTCGATTTTGCGGCATGTGGTTCGTCGTATGCATACGGGCGGGCAATCATCCCGTTTGTCCCGCGACCCGATCACAGGAGAAACCCTTGCGATTCATGATCATTGTGAAAGCCACCGACGAGTCCGAAGCCGAAACGAGCCCGGCGCCGGACGAAGCCTTGCTGGTTGAAATGGCCGACTATCACGAGCGACTCGCCAAGGCCGGCGTGCTGCTCGACGGTTCGGGTCTCACGCCCAGTTCGCAGGGATGGCGGATTCGTTATAACGGCGAGCAGCGGACCGTGATCGATGGTCCCTTCGCCGAAACCAAGGAATTGATTGCGGGCTACACGCTGATCCAGGTGAAGTCGCGCGAAGAGGCCATGGAATGGGCGCGGCGCTTCCCCAATCCGGCAGGCGCCGGCAAGCCGGCGGAAATCGAGGTGCGCCCACTGTATGAGCTGGAGGACTTCGGACCATCGGAAGCGGTCGAGCGTTTCCGCGACCTAGGCATGGGCGGCGAACCCGCCCGCTGAGTACGCGTCGGCATCCGGTTGAACGCCCCTGTCGATCAGGCATGCCCTCGTTCGTCGTAAGCAGTGAGGCACGGGCAGGCGCCCGTGTACAACGCCAGGAGATCAATATGAACACACACGTCAAACCCATCCCGGATGGCATGCATGCCATCACTCCGCATCTGGTGTGCCGCAATGCTGCCGACGCCATCGACTTTTATGTCCGCGCCTTCGGCGCCGTCGAATTCGGCCGCCTGCCCGGCCCGGACGGAAAACTCATCCATGCCATGCTGATGATCGGCGATTCGGCGCTGATGCTGGTCGACGAATTCCCCGACTGGGGCTCGTACAGCCCGCTGTCGCTCAAGGGCTCGCCGGTGACGATCCATTTGTATGTGGAGGACGTCGACGCGGTGGTGGCGCAGGCCGTCGCCGCCGGCGCCCGGGTGACGATGCCGGTCGACGACATGTTCTGGGGCGACCGCTACGGCAAGCTCGATGATCCGTTCGGCCACCAGTGGTCGGTCGCCACCCATATTCGCGACCTCAGTCCGGAAGACATCCAGGCGGCCGCAGCCCAGGCCTGCACCGGTTGAAAGGAGTCCTGATGCGCTATCTGTTGTTGATCGTCGAGCCGCGCGGCCAGCGCGAAACCCGCAACGAAGACGAAGGCCGTGCGCTGTACGCGGAAATGGTGCGCTTTGGCGAAGGACTTGCGGCGCGCGGCCAGCTGCTCGCAAGCGAATCGCTGCGCCCCGACAAACACGGCGTGCGCGTGCAGCAACGCGACGGCAAGCCGCAACTGCGCGACGGCCCGTTCGCCGAGGCGAAGGAAATGGTCGGCGGCTTTTTTCTCGTCGATTGCGCGTCGCAGGAGGAGGCCGTCGCCATCGCCCGCCAGTGCCCGGCCGCACGCTGGGCCACGGTCGAGGTGCGCGAGGCCGCGCCCTGCCACGTCGGCTGACTGCCCTGCCCCAATCCGATTCTTCCGGGAGCCCTCATGTCTACGCAAATCTTTGTAAACCTGCCGGTCGCCGACCTTCAGCAGTCCATCGCCTTCTTCACCCGGCTCGGCTTCAGCTTCAACCCGCAGTTCACCGACGACACCGCGACCTGCATGATCGTCGGCGACAACATTTTCGTCATGCTGCTGACGCGCGAAAAATTCCGGAGTTTCACGCCCAAGCCGATTTGCAACGCGCACGACGCAACCGAAGTATTGGTCTGCCTCTCGCGGGACAGCCGCGAGGCAGTCGATGCGATGGTGCGCGAGGCCGTCGCCGCCGGCGGCTCGACCTACAATGACCCGCAGGATCATGGCTTCATGTACGGCCACGGCTTCCAGGACCCGGATGGACACATCTGGGAGCTGGTCCACATGCAGGCCGCGTAAAAGGAGATCCCCATGCCTTACGTAGACGGTTTCATCCTCCCCGTTCCCACCGACAACCTGCCGGCCTATCGCCGCATGGCCCGCAAAGCGGGCAAGGTCTGGCGCGAGCACGGCGCGCTCGAATACATCGAATGCATCGCCGACGACGTCAAGCCCGGCAAGCTCACTTCGTTTCCGCAGAGCGTGAAGCTCAAGCCAGGCGAAACCGTGGTATTCGCCTGGATCGTCTACAAATCGCGCAAGGACCGCGACCGCATCAACGAGAAGGTCATGGCCGACCCACGCCTGGCCACGATGATGGACGGCAAGGACATGCCGTTCGACGGCAAGCGCATGGTCTGGGGCGGATTCAAGACCATGGTGAGTCTTTGAGCGATCGGGTACTCCGGACGGAATGATGGCGCTGCTGCAGATGACCCGGCTCGACATCGCGGACCGGCGACAGGCGTATGGACCAGCCTAGTCCCGCTAGCGAAGCCGCCCGAACCATCGAGGCGATCTGGCGCATCGAGGCGGCCAAGGTCATCGCCGCGGTCGCGCGCATGGTGCGCGACGTCGGCCTGGCCGAAGAATTTGCACAGGACGCGCTGGTCGCCGCACTGGAAAACTGGCCCACAACGGGCATTCCCGACAATCCCGGCGCCTGGCTCATGACCACGGCCAAGCGTCGTGCGCTCGATCGGCTACGACACAATACGCTCATCGCGCCCAAACACACGGAACTCAGCCGCGAGCTCGATGCCCGGCACGAACACGCAGCCGCCGAGTTCAACGAGATGGTCGATGCCGCACTCGACGACGAAGTCGGTGACGATCTGCTGCGCCTGATTTTCACGGCGTGCCATCCCGTGCTCTCGCCCGAGGCGCGCAGTGCTTTGACCCTGCGTCTGCTCGGCGGCCTGAGCACCGACGAGATCGCACGCGCATTCCTGGTCGCCGAACCGACTGTCGCGCAGCGCATCGTGCGCGCCAAGCGCACGCTCTCGGCCGCCCGGGTGCCATTCGAATTGCCTCGCGGAGAGGCCCTCGCCAGCCGCCTGGACTCCGTACTCGAAGTCGTCTATCTGGTTTTCAACGAGGGGTATGCGGCGACGGCAGGCGACGACTGGGTGCGTCCTGCGCTGTGCGAGGAGGCCCTGCGCCTGGGGCGCATCCTGGCTGAATTGATGGCGGCCGAGCCGGAGGTGCACGGTCTGGTTGCGCTGATGGAAATCCAGGCGTCGCGCCTGCACGCACGAACCGACCCGACGGGTGAACCGATCCTGCTGCTCGACCAGGACCGTGCACGCTGGGACCGCCTGCTTATCCGCCGCGGCCTCGCGGCACTCGATCGCGCCGAATCGCAACCCGGTCCGCTCGGGCCCTACACCCTGCAGGCAGCGATTGCCGCCTGCCACGCGCGCGCCGCCACGGCCGACGCCACCGACTGGACGCGCATCGCTGCGCTCTATGACGCCCTCGCCCAAGTCGCGCCCTCGCCGGTCGTCACGCTCAATCGCGCCGTGGCGGTGGCGATGGCATTCGGTCCGGCAGCAGGACTGGAAATCGTCGACACCCTGCTCGCCGAGCCTCGCCTGGAAAACTACCACCTGCTGCCCAGCGTACGCGGCGATCTGCTGACCCGTCTGGACCGCGTTGCCGAAGCCCGCGCCGAATTCGAACGCGCCGCCACCCTCACCCGCAACGCCCGTGAACGCGCCCTGCTGCTGGCGCGCGCAGTGGCCTGCGCGGGCCATTCCGATGCTTCGCCCCGCCCCGGAAGCACGCCATGAGCAGCGTATCCGCCCCCTTCACTGCTGCGTGATCCCCTGCCTGCGCAGCCGCATGATCGGCTGGCTGGTGTGCGGTCTAGGGTTTCGGACGACGGGCGGTCTCCGCAAACGCGGACGCGGCATCGCCCAATGCCAAGCTCGTGCTCGGCAACATCAATATGATGCTCGGCTCGATGCTGGAGGAGGAAAACGAATGAGGGGTGCCTGATCAGGCAACCGGACAGGATTGAATTCTGGCGGAGAGGGCGGGATTCGAACCCGCGTTAGGATATTATCCTAAACACGCTTTCCAGGCGTGCGACTTAAACCGCTCATCCACCTCTCCGAGAGCGGCGCATCATACCGGAAGCGCCTACGCGCGGCAAATTGAACTTGAACCCCGCCGCCATACGGCGCGGCGCAGGAAAAATTGACTTGCGCCCCTTGAATCCCTGCCGTTCACCCCCAATTCTCGACCAGAACCAATTGGGAGCACATATGCAGGACGAACTCAAAAAAGACGCGAACCCGACCGAATCCGGGGCCGAAAAGGAAATCATGCCGAGCCTGGAAGAGCTGCTGAAAGCAGCCGAGCTGCAGGCGGCCGAGCATCACGACGCCTGGCTGCGCGCCAAGGCGGAAACCGAGAACATGCGCCGCCGCGCGGTGGAAGATGTCGACAAGGCACGCAAGTTCGCGGTGGAAAACTTCGCCAGCGAACTGCTGGCGGTGAAGGACAGCCTGGAAGCGGCACTCGCTGCCGAGTCCCCCAGCGTGGAAAACATGAAGGACGGCGTCGAGCTGACCCTGAAGCAGCTGGTTGCCGCCTTCGGCAAGTTCAACCTCGTCGACATCGATCCGCTGGGCGAGAAATTCGACCCGCACCAGCACCAGGCGATCCAGGTGATCGAGTCCGACCAGCCGGCCAACACGGTGGTGACGGTGCTGCAAAAAGGCTATCGCCTCAACGAGCGCACGCTGCGGCCGGCACTGGTGATGGTGGCCAAGGGCCCCGGCGGCTGAGCCGCTAAAGACACCGCGGCCGAGCTTGAGCGCACTGTCTTGAATTAGACCCAACCTCCCCCATATTCGAATCAATTCAAACTTTTACAGAAGGAACGCACCATGGGACGCATTATTGGCATTGACCTGGGTACCACCAACTCCTGCGTGGCGGTGATGGAAAACGGCACGCCGAAGGTGATCGAGAACGCCGAGGGCGCGCGCACCACGCCGTCCATCGTGGCCTACACCGAAGACGGCGAGATCCTGGTCGGCGCGCCGGCCAAGCGCCAGGCCGTCACCAACCCGAAGAACACGCTGTATGCGGTGAAGCGCCTGATCGGCCGCCGCTTCGAAGAGAAGGAAGTGCAGAAGGACATCGGCCTGATGCCCTACAAGATCGTCAAGGCCGACAACGGCGACGCCTGGGTGGAAGTGCGCGGCCAGAAAATGGCGGCGCAGCAGGTGTCGGCCGAGACCCTGCGCAAGATGAAGAAAACCGCCGAGGATTACCTGGGCGAGGAAGTCACCGAAGCCGTCATCACGGTACCGGCCTACTTCAACGACAGCCAGCGCCAGGCCACCAAGGACGCCGGCCGCATCGCCGGTCTCGAAGTCAAGCGCATCATCAACGAGCCGACCGCGGCCGCGCTCGCCTTCGGCATGGACAAGAAGGAAGGCGACCGCAAGATTGCCGTGTATGACCTCGGCGGCGGCACCTTCGATATTTCGATCATTGAAATTGCCGAGATGGACGGCGAGCACCAGTTCGAAGTGCTGTCGACCAACGGCGACACCTTCCTCGGCGGCGAGGACTTCGACCAGCGTCTGATCGACTACATTGCCGAAGAGTTCAAGAAGGAACAGGGCGTCGACCTGAAGAAGGACGTGCTCGCGCTGCAGCGCCTGAAGGAAGCCGCCGAAAAGGCCAAGATCGAGCTGTCCTCTGCACAGCAGACCGAAGTCAACCTGCCCTACATCACGGCCGACGCCTCCGGTCCCAAGCACCTGGCGGTGAAGATCACCCGCGCCAAGTTCGAGGCACTGGTGGAGGACCTGATCAAGCGCACCATCGATCCGTGCAAGATGGCGCTGAAGGATGCCGGCCTCACCACCTCGCAGATCGACGACGTCATCCTGGTCGGCGGCCAGACCCGCATGCCCAAGGTGATGGACGCAGTGAAAGACTTCTTCGGGAAGGATCCGCGCCGTGACGTTAACCCGGACGAAGCCGTGGCTGTGGGCGCCGCGATCCAGGGCGGCGTGCTGAAAGGTGAAGTGAAGGACGTGCTGCTGCTCGACGTGACGCCTTTGAGCCTGGGCATCGAAACCCTGGGCGGCGTGATGACCAAGCTCATTCCGAAGAACACCACGATCCCGACCAAGGCTTCACAAGTGTTCTCCACTGCCGACGACAACCAGAGCGCGGTGACGGTGCACGTGCTGCAGGGCGAGCGTGAAGTGGCATCGGGCAACAAGAGCCTCGGCCAGTTCAACCTGTCAGACATCCCGCCCGCGCCGCGCGGCATGCCGCAGATCGAGGTCACCTTCGACATCGACGCCAACGGCATCCTGCACGTTTCGGCCAAGGACAAGGCGACCGGCAAGGAAAACACCATCCGCATCCAGGCCAGCTCCGGTCTGAGCGAAGAGGAAATCCAGCGCATGGTGAAGGACGCCGAGGCCAACGCCGCCGAGGACCACAAGGCTGTGGAACTGGCGACCGCGCGCAACGCTGCCGACGGCATGATCCACTCGGTGAAGAAGTCGCTGGCTGAACATGGCGACAAAGTGTCGGCCGACGAAAAAGCGGCGATAGAAGCCGCGCTGAAGGAGTGCGAAGACGCCGTGCGCGAAGGCGACAAGGACACCATCGAGGCCAAGACCAATGCATTGGCGACCGCCAGCCACAAGCTCGCCGAGCAGATGTACAAGACCGAGCAGGCCCAGGCACAACCGGGTGAAGCGGCCGGCGGCGCCGGTGCGGCGGACGACAACGTGGTCGATGCCGAGTTCGAAGAGGTGAAGGACAAGTAAGGGGATAGGAATTAGGGGCTAGGAATTAGGGAAGGTCGCGCGTTGCGCGGCTTTTCCTTTTCCGGCTCCACCCTAGCCCCTAGATCCTAAATCCTAGCCTCTACACACATGAGCAAACGCGACTATTACGAAGTCCTCGGTGTCGCCAAGAACGCCTCGGACGAAGAAATCAAAAAGGCCTACCGCAAGCTGGCCATGAAGCACCATCCTGACCGCAACCCTGACGACAAAGGCGCGGAGGAAAAATTCAAGGAGGCCAAGCAGGCCTACGAAATCCTGTCCGATTCGGACAAACGCGCCGCCTACGACCAGTTCGGTCACGCCGGGGTTGACCAGCAGGCCGGCATGGGCGGTGGCGGATTCGGCGGCGGCGGATTTTCCGACGCGTTCTCGGATATTTTCGGCGACATTTTCGGTGGCGGCGGTGGCGGCGCCCGCCGCGACCGCGTCTATCGCGGCGCCGATCTACGCTACAACCTGGAAATCGGGCTGGAAGAAGCCGCCCGCGGCACCGAAACCAAGATCCGCATCCCCACCCTGGAGGAATGCGGCACGTGCCACGGCAGCGGCGCCAAGCCCGGCACCACGCCGACCACCTGCACCACCTGTGGCGGCCATGGCCAGGTGCGCATCCAGCAGGGCTTCTTCTCGGTGCAGCAGACCTGCCCGCGCTGTGGCGGCACCGGCAAGATGGTGGCCGACCCCTGCACCGCTTGCCATGGCGAAGGCCGCGTCAAGAAGCACAAGACGCTGTCGGTGAAGATTCCGGCCGGCGTCGATAGCGGCGACCGCATCCGTCTGGCGGGCGAAGGCGAAGCCGGCGTCAACGGCGGCCCGTCGGGCGATCTCTATGTGGTGATCCACCTCAAGGAGCACCCGGTGTTCAAGCGCGACGGCGACGACCTGCATTGCGAAATGCCGATCAGCTTCGCGACCGCCGCACTCGGCGGCGAGGTCGACATCCCCACGCTGGACGGCCACGCCAAGATCAAGATCCCTGCGGAAACACAGTCGGGCAAGGTGTTCCGCCTGCGCGGCAAGGGCATCAAGGGGGTGCGCAGCCATGCGCCCGGCGACCTGCTGTGCCACATGCAGATCGAAACGCCGGTGAATCTCTCCGAACGCCAGCGCGAATTGTTGCGCGAATTCGAGGCATTGAGTCCGGGGCGGAACAACAACCCGCGGGCGCAGTCGTTCATGGACAAGGTCAAATCCTTTTTCAGCCAGTAAGCCTCTGGGCACCGCGGACACCTGGGGTCCAGGGGTCCGGCAGGAGGGAGATGGCGCCCGCTTTCGCGGTTGGCCTACTCTTTTTTCAACCTGCACTATGCTGGATGGGTGTCACTAAAACCAACCAACAGGAGGATAGATACCATGCGCAGACCTTCACTTATCGCGGCCAGCTGCGCCGCGTTCATTGCCTTTCCCGCGATCGCGGCAGAGGTGCCCGTTATCGTCAAAATCCCCAGACTCACGGTCGAAGCCTCGGAAAAAATCGCTCGTGCAGCGATGGATTCCTGCCGCAAGCAGGGCATCCAGATCGGCGTGACCGTGGTTGATCGCAGCGGCGACGCCATGGTGGTGATGCGCGACACGCTGGCGCCACCGGTAACCCTGGAGATCAGCCGGCAGAAGGCCTATACGGCGGTCAACTTCAATGCCGCCACGTCGAGCATGGCCGATCGCTTCACCCAGCCCTTCTCGGTCGGCAAGGTCGAAGGTCTGGTGTTTTCCGCGGGCGGCGTGCCGATCGAGGCCGCCGGCAACATCATCGGCGCGGTCGGCATCTCCGGCGCCGCAACCGGCGAGCAGGACGAGGCCTGTGCGCGCGCAGGCCTCCAGGCGATCCAGTTCGAGCTCGAAACCGCGAACCTCTGATCCCTCGGCTGGGGCATGCCCCCAGCCGAACCGCTTCATTCCCGTCGAAACGGTTCCCTGATCTGCCAAGCAGGTCATTGCCTCAAAACCACAGCAGCAGACACGGTATCATTCGCGTCATTCCCGTTTTCTGCCCGCCAGAACCCTGCCGTCGCCTCCCTGTTGACGGCATCTTGTCTGGCCGGCCCCGTCCATGACCGATCTCTTCCACAGCGAACACGCAATCGATTTCGAGCGGCGTTTTGGCGGCATGCGCCGGCTCTACGGCAGTGCAGCCTTCGAGCGCTTTCAGCAGGCGCATGTCTGCGTCATCGGCATCGGCGGGGTCGGTGCCTGGACCGCCGAGGCGCTGGCACGCTCGGCCATCGGCCGGCTCACCCTGATCGACCCCGATCATCTGGCCGAATCCAATATCAACCGCCAGGTTCACGCGCTGACTCACGAGCTCGGCAAGTCCAAGACCCTGGCCATGAAAGAGCGCATCCATGCGATCAACCCGCGATGCCAGGTGACGGGCGTGGAGGCGTTTCTCGACGCCGGAAATGTCGCCAGCCTGCTGACGGACGACTTCGATTATGTGGTGGATGCCATCGACAGCGCCCGCGCCAAGACCGCGCTGATCGTCCACTGCCGCCGCCAGCGCATCCGGCTGGTCTGCATCGGCGCCGCCGGCGGCCAGAGCGATCCCGGCCGGGTGCAACTGACCGACCTCGCCCGCACCACCGAGGACCCCTTGCTCGCCAAGGTGCGCGCAAGCCTGCGACGCGAACATGGTTTCCCGCGCGAGCCCGGAAAAAAATTCGGCGTCGACTGCGTCTATTCCACCGAACCCCTCACCTATCCGAGCGCCGAGGGCGGCGTGTGCTATGAACGGCCGGAAGACGCCCATCTGCACGGCCTCAATTGCGCCGGCTTCGGTTCTTCCGTATGCGTCACCGCCACCTTCGGCCTGCGGGCGGCAGCGCAGGTGCTCAACAAGCTGGCAGCCCAGTCTGCCTGAGCGACGCGTCTTCCCCGCCGAATCTGGCTTCGCTGCGGTACGTCCGGATCAGTCGGGTTGCGCAGAGGAAAACAGCCGGAAGAAGTTTCGCGTGGTGGCCTCGCCCACCGCTTCGGCCGTCATGCCGCGCACCCGGGCGATTTCTTCCGCCACGTGTTTCACGAACCCCGGCTGGTTGGTCTGGCCGCGATGCGGCACCGGCGCCAGATACGGCGCATCGGTTTCGATCAGCATCCGCTCCAGCGGGATGGCCGCCGCCACCTCGCGCAGGGCGGCGGCATTCTTGAAGGTCACGATGCCGGAAAACGAGATGTAAAAACCCAGCTCGATGGCCGCCTCGGCCACCGTCAGGCTTTCGGTGAAGCAGTGCATCACGCCGCCCGCCTCGCCTGCCTGTTCCTCGCGCATGATGCGCAAGGTGTCGTCGGCCGCGGAACGGGTGTGGATCACCAGGGGTTTCTGGCAGGCCCGCGCGGCGCGGATGTGGGTGCGGAAGCGCTCGCGCTGCCATTCAAGGTCGCCGGTCAGGCGGAAATAGTCCAGCCCGGTCTCGCCGATCGCCACCACCTTGGGATGGCCGGCCAGCGCGACCAGTTCGGCCACCGTCGGCTCGGTGCAGTCCTCGTGGTCGGGATGCACGCCGACCGAGGCATACACATTGGGATGCGCCTCGGCCAGGGCACGGATTTCGGGGAATTTCTCCAGCTCCACGCTGATGCACAGCGCGTGGCTCACCTGATTGGCCGCCATGAGCTCGAACACCTCGGGCAGCTTGCCGGCGAGATCGGGGAAATTGATATGACAGTGGGAATCGATATACATGCGGTGGCGAGCACCGCATGGGTGCTACATGGTGTGAGTGGGACGCACCGATTTTAACGAACCGCCGAGCAAACCTTCAATCTTGTTTTGCGCCGCCTTGCCGCTTTCGTTGAAGGCGAATTGCACGCCCACCCCCTGGGTGCGGCTGCCGTGCGCGCCGGCAGGCGTCACCCACACCACCTTGCCGGACACCGGCAGCTTGGCAGGGTCGTCCATCAGAGTCAGCAGCATGAACACTTCCTCGCCCATCTTGTAGCTCTTGTTGGTGGGAATGAACAGCCCGCCGCCCTTGATGAACGGCATGTAGGCCGCAAACAGCGCGGATTTTTCCTTGATCGACAAGGAGAGCACGCCGGGGCGGACTTGGGCTGCGACATCATTGACTGCTGCATTCATGATCGTATCTCTTCAATCAAACACGTGCCGGTACTGAATCAGCCAGGCCTGTAACTGCAAGCTCCGGTTGAGCGGATGCGTCAGCGTCCTGCCTTCGTTTGCCTGCATTCTGGCGAGCGTGAGCAGCTTCGCCAGATCGGCCGTTGCGCCCAACCGCGCCAGCACCTCGGCGAAATCGCGGTTGAACCGTACGCTGCCCTGCAACTTCACCGCCAGCAAATCGCCCAGCCACTTGTAAGCCACGTTGTGCCAGGTCTGCGGGCTGACCGTTTTCCAGCGGTCGCCCAGGGTCACCGGGTCCAGCTGCTCGGGCCGCGCCAGACCTTCCAGCACGCTGTGACGTTCGTCCAGTTCGCTGCCGTCGGCCCAGCGCTGCGCATCGAGCGGCGTACCGCCGGAGAGCGCCAGTAGGGTCATGGCATCGTCCACGCCCTGCTCCGCCAGCCACGCCGCTGCGGTATCCACAGGCGGCAGGCCGACGTCGAGCCGGGTGCAACGGCTGCGGATGGTCGGCAGCAAACGCCGCGGCTGATCCGAAACCAGCACGAATACCGTATTTAACGGCGGTTCCTCCAGCACCTTTAACAACGCATTGGCCGCCGCCAGGTTGAGGCTGTCCGCCGGGTCGACCAGCACCACGCGAAATCCGGCCCGGTAGGTGGAGAGCTGGACGTAATCGACTGCCTCGCGCGCCTGGTCGACCTCGATCGCGGTGGCCATCCGGATTTCGCCTTCCTTGCCGGTTTTCTCCTGCAGCGTGACGAGCCGGAAATCCGGATGCCCGCCGGTGTCGAACCAGTGGCAGGCCGGGCACTGGCCGCAGGCCGCCCCGTCAGACTGCGGCACCTCGCACAGCAAGGCCTGCGCCCACGCCAGCGCCAGCGCGCCCTTGCCCGTCCCGCGCGGACCGGCCAGCAGCAGGGCCTGGGCCGGACAGGCGCGGGTCGTCAGCAGGCGCTGCCAGGTCGCTTCCAGCCAGGGATACGGTGCGCTCACGTCAGTTCCTGCAACAGCCGGCCGATTTCGGCCTGCAGTTCGGGGATGCTGTGGCGGGCGTCGAGCACGCGGATGCGCGCCGGTTCGCCCTGCGCGCGGTCGAGATAGGCGTTGCGCACGCGGCTGAAAAAGCTGTCGGCCTCGCGCTCGAAGCGGTCGGCGGCACGCGCGGCCGAGCGGCGCGCCTCGGCCACCTCGGGCGGCACGTCGAACAGCAGGGTCAGGTCGGGCGCAAAGCCGCGCTGCACCCAGGCTTCCAGTGCCCCGATGCGCTCCACCGCGATACCGCGCCCGCCGCACTGGTAGGCGTAGCTGGCATCGGTGAAACGGTCGGACACCACCCAGGCGCCGCGTGCCAGCGTCGGCAGGATCAGCCGGGCCAGGTGTTCCTGGCGCGCGGCAAACATCAGCAGCAATTCGGTGTCGGCGTCCATCTCGCGATGCAGCAACAGTTCGCGCAAGGTTTCGCCAAGCGGAGTGCCGCCGGGCTCGCGGGTGACGATGACCTCCCGGCCCTGCCGGCGCAGCCAGTCGGCGACGAATTCCAGATGGGTGCTCTTGCCGGCGCCGTCGACGCCCTCGAGGGTAATGAATTTACCGGGGGTCATCGTTGATACCGGTTCACCGCGCGGTTGTGGGCCTCGAGATTGCTGGAAAAGACATGCGTGCCGTCGCCGCGTGCAACGAAATACAGCGCATCGGTTCTGGCCGGGTTGAGCGCGGCCCGGATTGCGGCTTCGCTCGGCATCGCGATCGGTGTCGGCGGCAGTCCGCCACGGGTGTAGGTGTTGTACGGCGTGTCGGTTTGCAGGTCGGCGCGGCGCAGGTTGCCGTCGAAGCGCTCACCCAGCCCGTAAATCACAGTGGGATCGGTCTGCAGGCGCATCCGCAGCCTGAGTCGGTTGAGGAACACCCCGGCAATCTGCGGGCGCTCGAACGCCGCCCCGGTTTCCTTTTCAACGATCGACGCCATGATGAGTGCTTCGTACGGCTTGCGATACGGCAGGCCCGGCGCGCGAGCTTCCCAGGCAGCCAAGAGTTTCTCGCGCTGCAGACGGTAGGCACGGCGCAAAACCTGAATGTCGGATGAATGCGGCGCGAAAAAATAGGTATCGGGAAACAGCAGGCCCTCGGGGTGGCTTTCCTCCGCACCGATGGCCTGCAGCAGGGCGGCATCGCTCATGCCCGCACTGTCGTTTTTCAGCAGGGGCTGTGCGGCGAGGGCTGCGCGCACCTCGCGCCAGTTCCAGCCTTCGATGAACTGCACCGCAATCTGCGAAACCTCGCCGCGTTCGATCTTGCCGTAGAGTGCGAGCGGCGTCAGCGGCTGGTCGAACGTATAGACGCCGACCTTGAGCGTCCCGCCCTTGCCGAGCACGCGCCCGAGCAGCCAGAACACCTGTGCGTTGCCGATCACACCTGCGCGTTCGAGCGTCACGCTCAAACCTTTCAGATGCATGCCGGGCGTCACATTGATGGTTTTCGGCAAGGACTCGATGCGCAAGGGCTGGCTGGCATACCAGGCCAGGCTCCCACCCCCCGCCAGCACAGCCAGCGTGGTGAGCACTAAAAATCGTTTAATCCACGTCTTCATACAAGGCGTCATTCAAAATAGTCGGCCAGTCCGCAGGCGGCCAGGTCAGGTCATCGAGCCTGGCCACCCCGCGCACGCCCATGACACTGTTGCAGATCATCACTGCGTCGGCAGCGAGTATAGCGGCTGGCGGCAGACGGTCGATATGGGTGCGAATGCCGAGTCGCGCTGCGGCGCGCAGCAGACGGGCTCTGGCCACGCCCGCCACCCCGCACTGGCTCAGGTCCGGGGTGAACAGTTCGCCGCCCCTGACCCAAAACAGGTTGCTCATCACGCCGCTGATCACCATGCCATCGTCATCGCACAGCAGCCCCTCGAAAATCGCCGGGTCATCCCACTCGGCGCGCGCCAGCACATTCTCCAGACGGTTCAGATGCTTGATCCCAGCCAGCCGGGGCTGCCGCGCCAGGCGCAGCGTGCACCAGCGCGCGGCGATATCGTGCGGAGCCCCCACTTGGGCATGCGGCGGCAAGGGAGACGACGCCACAATGCGCGTACAAGTCTGGCCTGCGGGCGCTGCATAACCGCGCGTGCCGCTGCCGCGCGTGATCACAACCTTGACCACGCCCGAACCGGCCTCGGCCACCCGGCAGATTTCGGCGTTCAATCCCGCCTCGTCGGGACAGGCCAGCATCAGGGCTGCACAGTCGGCCGCCAACTTGGTGTAATGATCGCGCCACCACAGCGGCTGGCCGGCCTGCGTGCGCAGCGTGCGGAATATGCCGTCGCCGTAGGCCAGTCCGCGGTCGCGGGCGTTCACGGTGTCAGTGGCCTGGCCGTTGACGAGGATCATACAAAATCCAGTGCACGTAACAGTCCCCGGGCTTTGGCGCGGGTTTCGTCGAGTTCACGCTGAGCGACGGAATCGGCCACGATGCCGGCGCCGGCTCGGAAACTCAGCGCGCGGCCATGCAGCAGGAAGCTGCGGATCAGGATATTGAAATCGAAGCTGCCGTCGCGGTTGATATAGCCCACGCTGCCGGTATAGCTGCGCCGCGGCGTCTGCTCCAGTTCACGAATGATCTGCATGGTACGCACCTTGGGACAGCCGGTAATGGTGCCGCCGGGAAACAGCGCGCGCAAGATCTCGAACACACTCACGCCCGCGCGCAGTCGGCCACAGACCGTGGATTCGATGTGATGCACGTGCCGGTAGCTGGTGATGTCCATCAGCGCGTCCACCTTCACGCTGCCCGGATCGCACACCCGTCCCAGATCGTTGCGCTCCAGATCGACCAGCATGACGTGCTCGGCACGCTCCTTGGGATGCGCCTGCAAACGGGCACGCAGCGCGGCATCCTCCCGCGCGTCCTCGCTTCTCGGATGAGTGCCGGCAATCGGCCGGGTTTCCAGCATCCCGTCATGGCCAAGGCGCACCAGCCGCTCGGGCGACGAACTCACGATCGCCCAGTCATCCATCTGCAGCAGCGCGGAAAACGGCGCCGGGTTACGCTGCATCAGTTGGGCAAACAATGACGCGGCGGCAACCGGCGCAGCAAATTCAGCCTGCCAGCCGCGCGACAGATTGACCTGGAACACGTCGCCCGCGCGGATGTAATCCTGGATACGCGCAACGCCGGCAAGAAACGCGGTAGGTTCGTCGTCATGCAGGGCTCGTAATTCGGGTAGGGCGGGCAGCGGTGGCGGTAGGTCGGCAAGATCGCGCTGCATGCTATCGAGCAGTGCAGATTGCCCGGCTTCGGCCATCAGCACGCAGCGTCCGTTCGTCCGATCGAACAGGATTGCCGCCGGGATGCGGGCGAGCCAGGCAACCGGGAAATCGTCATCGGCAACCCTCCCCGCGTGGGGTTCGAACAGCCCCCCCAGCTCGTACGCCAATGCGCACAGCCAACCGCCGCTGAAAGGCAGGCCGGGGTCTTGGCGGGGACTGGGCCGCAATTGCATCGCCGGGTGCGCCTGCAATCCCTGCAGGCCATCCGCAGCGGCAATTCGCACGATGTCCTGCGGAAATGCAAACAGCACGTCCCAGCCGGCATCGCCGCTGCTCAGGAACAGGCCGGGATAGCGCTGCGGATGGGCCGCCTGCAGTGCGACCAGATCAGGCCGCAACTGGTTGGGCTGTAGCGGCCATTCCCGGATTTCGGGCGTGGCGGGTTGATCCGGATCGATGGGGCGATCCACCGCGAGGGTCAAACCCGCTTGAAGACCAGTGAACCGTTGGTGCCGCCGAACCCGAAGTTGTTTTTGAGCGCAAAGTCGATTTTCATGTCACGCGCGGTATTGGCGCAGTAATCGAGATCGCATTCGGGATCTTGCGAGAAGATGTTGATGGTGGGCGGCGAAACCTGATGGTGGACGGCCAGCACGGTGAACACCGACTCGACGCCGCCGGCGCCCCCCAACAGGTGGCCGGTCATCGACTTGGTCGAATTGACAACCGTTTTGTAGGCTGCATCGCCGAGCGCGAGCTTGATCGCATCGGTTTCGTTCTTGTCGCCCAGCGGCGTCGAGGTGCCGTGCGCGTTGATGTAGTTGATCTGGTCGGGGTTCACGCCGGCATCGCGCATTGCGTTCACCATCGAACGCCTGGGGCCGTCCGTGCTCGGCGCCGTCATGTGATAGGCGTCGCCGCTCATGCCGAAGCCCGTCACCTCGGCGTAGATCTTCGCGCCGCGCGCCTTGGCGTGTTCATACTCTTCGAGCACCAACACCCCGGCGCCCTCGCCCAGCACAAAGCCATCGCGATCCTTGTCCCACGGACGGCTGGCGGTGGCCGGATCGTCATTGCGGGTGGAGAGCGCGCGCGCGGCGGAGAACCCGCCCACGCCCAGGGGCGACGTCGCGCACTCGGCGCCGCCCGCGACCATCACATCAGTGTCGCCGTAAGCGATCATGCGGGCCGACAGACCGATGGCGTGCAGGCCGGTGGTGCAAGCCGTGACAACCGCCAGGTTGGGGCCTTTTATCCCGTACAGGATCGAAAGGTTCCCGGAAATCATGTTGATGATGGAACCCGGAATGAAGAAGGGGGAAATCTTCCTCGGACCCGATTCCGTCAGCAGGGTATGGGTCTCCTCGATGAGTGGCAGGCCGCCGATTCCGGAGCCGATATTGATGCCGATGCGTTCGGCATTGGCTTCGGTGACCTCGATGCCCGAGTCGCGTATCGCCTGGATGCCCGCAGCCATGCCAAACTGGATGAAGACATCCATGCGGCGCGCCTCTTTCGGGTTGAGGTAGTGCTCAACGTCAAAATTCTTCACCTCGCCCGCCATGTGAGAGGCGAAGGGCGTTGGATCAAAACGGGTAATCCGGGCGATTCCGGTACGGCCGGCAACCAGGTTTTCCCAGGCTTCCGGTATGGTATTGCCGACCGGGGAGATGATTCCGAGGCCAGTGACGACGACGCGACGTTTGGACAAAAGTCAGTCCTTCTTTATTGATTCGACACAATAGGGATTGAAGGGGCGAGAGAAATGCATTCCTCCCGTTCCAATGCGAGCGCTGCGTGTGTCGAATCAATGAACATGAAAAACAGCGCTCTGTTGAGCCGGCCCGAAGAACCGAATGGAGCAAGACTGAGCATGGCCATTCGTGAGATCCAACATCGTCGGGCCGCATCAATAGCGGGGTGAACGATCAGCTCGAATGGCTGTTGACGTAGTCAATCGCTTGCTGGACGGTGGTGATCTTCTCCGCGTCCTCGTCGGGGATTTCGCAGCCGAATTCTTCTTCCAGCGCCATCACCAGTTCAACCGTATCGAGCGAGTCCGCGCCCAGGTCACCGACGAAGGAAGACTCGTTCTTGATGTCTGCCTCGTTGACGCCCAATTGCTCGGCGACGACTTTAATTACACGCTGTACGTTATCCATTACTGATCCTCTCTTGAAATAAGGCTTCAACAAAATTGAAGCCATGAAAATTGAAGCCGTGCGATTTTACCAAACTTTCAGTGACGGTTACGCCATGTACATCCCACCATTGACATGCAAGGTGGTGCCCGAGATATAGCCGGCAGCGGGTGATGCCAGAAATGCGACGGCCTGCGCAATGTCTTCAGCCGCCCCCAGCCGCCCCAGCGGGATGTGGGCCAGCAGCGCCTGGCGCTGCGCATCGGGCAGCGCGCGCGTCATGTCGGTGTCGATGAAGCCCGGCGCCACGCAGTTGACGGTGATGTTGCGGCTGCCGACTTCGCGCGCCAGCGACTTGGTGAAGCCCATGATGCCGGCCTTGGCCGCGCTGTAGTTGGTCTGCCCGGCGTTGCCCATCGCGCCCACTACCGAGGCGATGGAAATGATGCGCCCTGCGCGCGCCTTCATCATCGCGCGCAGCACGGCGCGCGACAGGCGGAACACCGAGGTGAGGTTGGTCGCCAGGATGTCGTCCCACTCCTCGTCCTTCATCCGCATCAGCAGGTTGTCGCGGGTGATGCCGGCGTTGTTGACCAGGATGCCGATGGCGCCGAAATCCTTTTCGATCGCCGCGATGACCGCGTCGACCTCGGCCGCGTCGGTGACGTTGAGCTTCATGCCGCCGCCCTTGATATTGGCCGCGGCGAGGTAATCGCTGATCGCCTGCGCGCCGGTGTCGCTGGTGGCGGTGCCGATCACGGTGGCGCCCGCGTTTCCGAGCGCCAGCGCGATCGCCTGGCCGATTCCTCGGCTGGCGCCCGTAACCAGTGCAATTTGTCCTTGCAGCATATGTTCTCCTTATTGACTGAGTGCGGCCGCGAGGCTGGCTTCATCCACCAGCGCCACCGCGGGCAGGCTGTCGTCGATGCGCTTGTTGAGGCCGGCCAGCACCTTGCCGGGGCCGCATTCGATCACGCGCTCGATGCCGGCGGCCTTGAGCGCCTGCACGGTCTCGACCCAGCGCACCGGCGTGTGCAGCTGCTTCGCCAGCGCGGCACGGATCGCATCGGCGTCCGCGTGGCTTTGCACATCGGTGTTGTGCAGCACAGGGATCATGGGCGTAGCGATCGTCACACCCTGCAGATGCGCCAGCAGTTTTTCGGCGGCCGGCCGCATCAGCGAGGAATGCGACGGCACGCTGACCGGCAGCGGCAGGGCACGCTTGGCACCCTTTTCCTTCGCCAATGCCATGGCGCGTTCCACTGCCGCCTTGTTGCCCGCGATGACCACCTGGCCGGGCGAATTGAGATTCACCGCTTCGACCACCTCGCCCGCTGCCGCCTCGTTGCAGACCGCACGCACGGCGTCGTCGTCCAGTCCGAGGATCGCCGCCATCGCGCCGATGCCTTCGGGTACCGCTGCCTGCATCGCCTCGGCGCGGAAGCGCACCAGTTTGATGGCATCGGCAAAATTCAAAGATCCAGCTGCCACCAGCGCCGCGTATTCGCCCAGGCTGTGTCCTGCAAGCAGCACGGGCGTCGTCCCGCCTGCCGCCTGCCACACACGCCAGACAGCGACATCGGCCGCCAGCATCGCCGGCTGGGTATTGACTGTTTGATTGAGCAGATCGGCCGGGCCATCGGTCACCAGCGCCCACAGATCCTGGCCGAGCGCATCGGACGCTTCGGTAAAGGTGGCGCGCACTTCGGCGCGTTCGCTCCAGCCCTGCATCATGCCGACCGATTGCGAGCCCTGCCCTGGGAAAACAAAAGCCAGTTTCATTGCTTGTCTTTCTAGTACTTGAGGAGCGCGGAGCCCCAGGTAAAGCCACCGCCGAAGGCCTCCATCAGCACCGTCTGGCCGCGCTGGATGCGGCCGTCCCGCACTGCCACGTCGAAGGCGAGCGGCACCGAAGCGGCCGAGGTATTGCCATGGCCGGCCACGGTGGTGACGACGTGGTCCATGCTCATGCCGAGCTTTTTCGCGGTGGCGGAAATGATGCGGATGTTGGCCTGGTGGGGCACCAGCCAGTCGATATCGGATTTCGAGAGACCGTTGGCTTCCAGCGTTTCATCGACGATGCGGTCGAGCGTGTTGACCGCCATCTTGAACACGGCATTGCCCTCCATGCGCATCAGTGCCGGTTCGCGCATGCCGGTCGAGGCGCCGGTGGTGGTGCGCAGCAATTCCTTGTGGCGGCCGTCGGCATGGATGTGGGTGGCGATGACGCCCGGCTCGGTCGATGCGCCCAGCACCACGGCACCGGCGCCGTCGCCCCACAGGATGCAGTTGCCGCGGTCGTTCCAGTCGGTGATGCGCGACAGCGTTTCGGCGCCGATCACCAGGACGTGTTTGGCCATGCCGGTCTTGATGAACTGGTCGGCCACCGAAAGGGCGTACACAAAGCCGCTGCACACCGCCTGCAGGTCGAATGCCGGCTTGCCGTTGGTCATGCCGAGCTTGGACTGCACGATGCAGGCGGTGCTGGGAAACACCAGATCGGGCGTGGTGGTTGCAACCAGCAGCAGATCGATATCGTCTATCGCGAGGCCAGCCACATCGAGCGCGGCACGTGCTGCCTCGGTGGCGAGATCGCTGGTGAATTCGCCCTCGGCGGCAATATGCCGTTCGCGGATTCCGGTGCGATCGACAATCCATTGATCGTTCGTATCGACCAGTTTTTCGAGATCGGCGTTGGTGAGAATGCGGGCCGGCAGATAGCTGCCGGTGCCGAGGATGCGGGAATAGGTCAAGCGGCTACCCGTTGGATAATTTGGATCTGGTCGGTAATGCGTTTCAGCACGTTGTTGCGGACTTCGTCGCTGGCGGTTTCGATTGCATGCTCGAACGCGAAGCGGTCGGCCGAGCCATGACTTTTCACCACCACCCCTTTGAGTCCCAGCAGCGTGGCGCCGTTGTAGCGGCGCGGATCGAGCCGTCGCTTGAAGGCATTCAGCACCGGCAAGGCGATCAAGCCTGCGACCCGGGTCAGGACATTGCGCTTGAACTCGGCGCGCAGCGTGGTGGCAATCATCTTGGCCAGGCCTTCGGATGCCTTCAGGGTGACATTGCCGACAAAGCCATCGCACACCACCACATCGGTGGTGCCGAGGAAAATATCGTTGCCTTCGACGTTGCCGTAGAAATTCAGGTGGCTGCCGCGCAGCAGTTTGGCGGCTTGCTTCACCACTTCATTGCCCTTGATGTCTTCCTCGCCGATGTTGAGCAAGCCGACGCTCGGATTCGGCTTGTGCTCCACCGCCGACACCAGCATCGCGCCCATGATGCCGAACTGCAGCAGATGCTCGGCAGTGCAATCGACGTTGGCGCCCATGTCGAGCACGAGTGCATGCCCCTTGATGGTCGGCATCACGGCGGCAATCGCCGGGCGGTCGATCCCGGGAAGGGTTTTCAGGACGAAGCGCGCGGTCGCCATCAGCGCGCCGGTGTTGCCAGCCGACACACAGGCATCGGCCTCGCCGGACTTGACGAGGTCGATGGCCACGCGCATCGAGGAATCTTTTTTGCCGCGCAAGGCCAGCGCCGGCGCCTCGTCCATTGCCACCACCTGGCTGGCGTGACGCACGATGAGGCGTGGGCTGGTCTTGGCACGCCGCGCCTTGAGTTCGGCCGCGATGATGTCCTGCGGCCCGACCAGAATGACATTCAGGTCAGGATGACGCGCAAGACAACGGATCGCCGCCGGGACCGTGACATGGGGGCCGTGATCGCCCCCCATGACATCAATGGCGACTGTGATGTATCTCATGCAGCCGGAATCGTGGGCTGGACAAAACGTGCCGCGAACTGCGGCGCGCCAGAAAGATTATTCGCCTTTGGCCTTGACGACCTTGCGGCCACGATAAAAGCCGTTGGGGCTGATATGGTGACGCAGATGCGCTTCACCCGTGGTCGGCTCGACGGCCAGCGCCGGGTTGGTCAGGAAATCGTGCGAGCGATGCATGCCACGCTTGGACGGGGACTTTTTGTTCTGCTGGACTGCCATTTCTTACTCCTTAAAAATTTCGTGCACCCCGGTATCGGGGCATTCACCTTCTGCGTGCATCGCTGCCAGCGGCAGGCTCAGCAACACTTCATCCTCAACCAATTCGACGAGGCTCAAGGTCTCGCCCGCCTGAATCGCATCACAGTCGGGCAACGCATCCAGCCGTTCCAACTCGGCCTCGTTGCGCGCCAGGTACAGCGTGCGCGCGAGCTCGACCGTGTACGGCATGCTACCCAGACAGCGTTGACAGGTCAGACCCACTTCGCCGCTTATCGTCAGCCGCAGGGACAGGCTACCCCGCTGATCCTTTCGCCCGACAACTCGACAGAACAGCGTGCCTTGCGTAAATTCATGGGCAAGACGAGGGAATTCAGCCACTTCCGACTGCGTCTCCCAAGACTGTCCATCCCTGCAAAAACGCCATGGATCGACCTCAACAGCCTGAAGCATGACGACGCACCCGGTTAAACATTAGCCCGCAATGATATGATTTCGCGTTATTTTTGTCAAAGAAACGGTGACCATGATTAAGAAGATACTGGTTGCCAACCGCGGCGAGATCGCCGTCCGCATCGTGCGCGCCTGCGCCGAGCTGGGCATCAAGTCGGTGGCCATCTACACCGACGCCGACCGCCACGCTCTTCACGTCAAGAAAGCCGACGAGGCCTACCACATCGGCAAAGACCCGATTCTGGGCTACCTGAACGCGCACACCCTGGTCAATCTGGCGGCCGCTTCGGGCTGCGACGCACTGCATCCGGGCTACGGTTTCCTGTCCGAAAACCCGGACCTGGCGACCATCTGCGCGCGCCGCGGCATCCGCTTCATCGGCCCCTCGCCCGAGGTGATCCGCAGCATGGGCGACAAGATCCAGGCCAGGAACGCGATGATCGCGGCCGGCATCCCGGTGGTGCCCGGCTCCGACCACAATCTGGAAAACGTCGAGGAAGCGCGCACGCTGGCGAACAAGATCGGCTATCCGGTCATGCTCAAGGCCACCAACGGCGGCGGCGGCCGCGGCATCCGCCGCTGCGACAGCGAGGAGGACTTGCTGAAGAACTACGATCGGGTCGTATCGGAAGCCAGCAAGGCCTTCGGCAAGCCCGAGGTCTTCGTCGAAAAGTGCGTGGTGCGACCCAAGCACATCGAAGTGCAGATCCTGGGCGACACCCAGGGCAACGTGATTCACCTGTTCGAGCGCGACTGCTCGATCCAGCGGCGCAACCAGAAGCTGATCGAAATCGCGCCGAGCCCCCAATTGACGGAGGCCCAGCGGCAATATATCGGCAAGCTGGCGGTGCGCGCCGCCAAGTCGGTGGGCTACGTGAATGCCGGCACGGTGGAGTTCCTGCTCGACCAGGACAACCAGTTCTATTTCATGGAAATGAACACCCGGCTGCAGGTCGAGCATCCCATCACCGAGACCATCACCGGCGTCGACGAACACATCCTCAAATTCTCGGGACCTGCGCGTGTGTTCGAATCGCAGGAC